>NZ_LWFF01000224.1 GCF_001635685.1 Erythrobacter sp. HI0063 | reverse complement strand
GAAGCGGTCGCCAAACCGATCGTGCGCGACGATATCGCGATCGCGACGAGCATGTCGGTCGGCATCGTCGGGTGCCGCGACGTCGCGCCGGGCCTCTCTATGGACGAGTGGCCGAACGAAATGATGCACAAGGCGGACATCGCCATGTATCACGCCAAGAAACACGGCAAGAACCGCTATGTCTGGTTCGAACCCGTGATGGAGCAGGAACTCAAATTCCGCAGCCAGCTTGAAAACGGCATCCGGGCCGGGATCGCAGCAGGCGAGTTCGTTCCTTTCTATGAACAGCAGGTCGATATCGAAAGCGGCCGACTGGTCGGCTTCGAAATGCTGGCGCGTTGGCAATCGCCTGCGCTCGGCCTGGTCGGCCCGGATATCTTCATCCCCATCGCCGAGGAAATCGGCGTGATCGACGAATTGTCCGAATGCCTCATAATCCAGGCATTCAAGGATGCTCGCGAATGGGATCCCAGCCTTACGCTCTCGGTGAATATCTCGCCCATCCAGCTTCGCGATCCGTGGTTCTCGCAGAAATTCCTCAAACTCCTGATCCAGCACAATTTCCCTGCCTCCCGCCTGGAAATCGAGATTACCGAAAGCTGCCTGCACGATAACATATCGTCGGTCCGCACGATGATCGCTTCGCTGCGCAATCAGGGCGTCGGCGTCAGCCTCGACGATTTCGGCACCGGCTATGCCAGCCTTTCGCAATTGCGCACGTTGCCATTCGATCGCATCAAGATCGACCGCAGCTTCATCCGCGAGATCAACAATGGCGAGGCCAGCAGCAAGCTGGTGGATGCGATCGTGGCGATGGGTGCGGGGCTCAAAATGCCGATTACCGCAGAAGGGATCGAGAACGAGGATATCCTGAACTCCCTGCGGTCCATGAGCGGGCTCAAGGGCCAAGGGTATCATTACGGTCGCCCCGAAACGGCCTCCGCAGTGATCGACCGGCTGCGCGAGCATGGGCTGCTCGCAGCCCCGGATAATGAGCTCGGCAGCGCTCCCCGCATGGCGATCGGCGGAGCCTGATCGCGAAAACCCGCCGGATCGGCGGAGCCTGATCGCAGCAAAGATCACGATCGGCGGAGCCTGATCGCACCAAACAATAAGAGCGGTGGAGCCTGATACCGCAGGCCCGGAAACGCGAGAGGCTGGACCCGAGTAGCCGAGCAATTTAGACGCGGTGGCGATTATGCGCGTTCCCTTCACCAAAATGCACGGCTTGGGCAATGACTTCGTCGTGCTCGATGCGCGCGGCGATGCCCTACCCGCGATCGAACCGCGCATGGCGGCGGCTCTGGCCGACCGCCGGGAAGGGATCGGATGCGATCAGCTGATCCTTCTCGAACCGAGCGACAGCGCCGATTTCCGAATGCGGATATTTAACAGCGATGGCGGCGAAGTGGGCGCGTGCGGCAATGCCTCGCGTGCGGTCGCCATCCTGCACGGCGCGCCCGCCTCGGTCGAAACCGCAGGCGGAACGATCGCGCTGGAGCCAACCGAGACGGGCGCAAGCGTCGATATGGGCGTGCCGCGCTTCGAATGGGACGCGATCCCGCTCGATTATCCGATGGATACGTTGACCATGCCAGTCGGGTGGGACGATTTGCGCGATCCCGGTGCCGCCAATGTCGGCAATCCGCATGTGGTGTTTTTCGTCGAGGACACGGATGCCATCGCGCTCGACCGGATCGGCCCGGAGATCGAGATCGATCCGCTGTTTCCCGAACGCGTCAACGTGAATGTCGCGACCATAATTGACCGGACGCGGATACGCCTCCGCGTTTGGGAGCGGGGCGCCGGTCTCACTCGCGCCTGCGGCACGGGCGCCTGCGCGACGGCGGTGGTGGCCATGCGCCGGGGGTTTGTGGAGCGTGAGGTCGCGGTGGAATTGCCCGGCGGCGAACTCACCATCGCCTGGCAGCAGGATGGCCGCATCCGCATGACCGGCCCCGCGACCGAAAGCTATCGCGGCAGCTTCGAGTGGGACGATTACGCGTGAGCGGTGCCGAACTCGTAACGCTGGGCTGCCGTCTCAACATCGCCGAGAGCGAGCGCATGCGCGCCATGATGGCGGGCGAGCGCGATCTCGTGGTGGTCAACAGCTGCGCCGTCACGCGTGAGGCGGTGCGGCAGACAAGGCAGGCGATCCGCCGCGCCCGTCGCGCCAATCCCGCCGCACGTTTGATCGTAACCGGTTGCGCTGCCGAGACCGAGCGCGAGGCGATCGCCGCCATGCCCGAAGTGGACGGACTCGTCGCCAATGCGGCCAAGCTCGATCCGCGCGCCTGGAACCTGCCCGAAACTGCACCGCCCGCGCCCAAGCACCGCACCCGCGCCTTTGTGGCAGTGCAGAACGGTTGCGATCACGCCTGCACCTTCTGCGTGATCCCGCAGGGACGCGGGGCCAGCCGTTCGCTGACGATCGCCGAAGTGCTGCGCGAGGTGGAACGGCATCTCATGGAAGGCGCGCCGGAAATCGTTCTCACCGGCGTCGATGTGACGAGCTGGGGCCACGATCTGCCTGACCGCCCGCCGCTGGGCGCGCTGGTCCAGGCGATTCTCGAGGGTTTTCCAGACCTGGCCCGCCTGCGCATGTCCTCGCTCGACGGGATAGAGATCGATCCGCTGTTGTTCGAACTCTTCGCTAGCGAGAAACGCCTGATGCCGCATCTCCACCTCTCGCTCCAGCACGGGCACGATCTGATCCTCAAGCGCATGAAGCGCCGCCATTCGCGCGCTCAAGCGGTAAAGCTGGTATCCGATCTGCGTGCGCGACGTCCGGACCTTGCAGTCGGGGCGGACCTCATCGCCGGCTTCCCGACCGAAAGCGACGAGCATCACGAGGCCAATCTCTCGATCGTCCGCGATCTCCAGATCGTCCATTGCCACGTCTTTCCCTATTCCCCGCGCGACAACACGCCTGCCGCGCGCATGCCGCAGGTCGATCGCGCGATCGTGAAGGCCCGCGCCGCCGAACTGCGGGCGGTGGCCGCCGCTACGCAGGCCGAGTGGTTGGCGACGCTCGTCGACAAACCGCTCAGCGTCCTCGCCGAACGCGACGGCAGCGGCTATGCGGAAAACTTCGCCAGGATCGCGCTTCCCGACGGCATGGCCGCCGGGACCATCGCGACCCTCACCCCGCGCACAATCGAAGGCAGACTTCTCGTATGAGTTCACCCAGCTGGAGCGAACGCCTTTTCGGTGGCTTCCGCAAGACGTCGGAGCGGCTGGCCGCCAATCTCGACGTGGTCGGCACCGCGCGGCTGGACGAAGCGACGCTGGACGATGTCGAGGATGCCCTGATCCTCTCCGATCTGGGCCCCACCGCCGCGCGCCGCATTCGCGAACGCCTGCGCGAAAAACGCTTCGGACTCGAAATCAGCCAGCGCGAATTGCAGGAAGCCGTGGCCGCGGAAATCGCCGCGATCCTGCGTCCGGTGGCAAAGCCGCTGGAAGTGACGGCCTTTCCGCGCCCGCAGGTCGTGCTTGTGATCGGCGTCAACGGCAGCGGCAAGACCACCACCATCGCCAAGCTCGCCCACCTGTTTCAGGAAGACGATTACGAGGTCATGCTCGCGGCGGGCGACACGTTCCGCGCCGCGGCCATTGGCCAGCTCGCCACCTGGGCGGAACGGATCGACGTGCCGCTGGTGCGCGGCCCCGAAGGCGGGGATCCGGCCAGCATCGTGTTTGACGCGGTCAAACTTGCCACCGACAAGGGCACCGATGCCCTGATCGTCGACACGGCAGGCCGGTTGCAGAACAAGCGCGAGCTGATGGACGAACTGGCCAAGATCAGAAAGGTTCTCGGGCGCTTGAACCCCGAAGCGCCGCACGATGTCGTCCTGGTGCTCGATGCGACCAACGGGCAGAACGCGCTCAACCAAATCGACGTTTTCAAGGAAGTCGCGGGCGTGACCGGTCTCGTCATGACCAAGCTCGACGGCACGGCGCGCGGTGGTGTCCTGGTCGCCGCGGCGGAGCAATACGGTCTGCCCATCCATGCCATCGGCGTGGGCGAGAAGATCGACGATCTGCGCCCCTTCGATCCCGATCTGGTCGCGCGCGTGATTGCGGGAGTGGCCTGAAATGAGCGAACCGCAAACCAAGCCCAAATCCGGCTGGCTCAACACTCTCGTCGATTACGGGCCGCTGCTCGTCTTCCTTGGCGTCTACAAATTCTACCAGCCGCCCGAAACATCCACCTTCGGCGAGATCGCGGCCGTCATCTACGGCACGATCGCCTTCATGATCGCCGCCGTCGTGGCGCTCGCCTTCTCGAAATGGAAATTCGGCAAGATCAGCCCGATGCTGATGCTCTCGACCGCGCTGATCGTCGGCTTCGGCGCGCTGACCATCTGGCTGCGCGACGAACGCTTCATCCAATTCAAACCGACCGCCATCTATCTCCTGTTCGGCATCGTGCTGATCGGAGGCTGGCTGCGCGGCAAGGCGATGCTGCAAGTGCTGCTGGAAGCCGCTTTCGAAGGCGTCGACCGGGAAGGCTGGCTCAAACTGTCGCGCAATTGGGGCATCTACTTCTTTGCCATGGCCGCGCTCAACGAAGTGCTGGTGCGCACGATGAGCTTCGAAAGCTGGCTATGGGCCAAGCTGTGGGTGTTCCTGCCGCTGAGCTTCGTCTTCACCCTCTCGCAAATCCCGATGCTCCTGCGCCACGGCTTGGCGCTGGAGGATGAAAAGGACGTGGTGAAAGACGAGCCGCCGACGGCCTAGGGGCTGAACGGTAGGAGGCGTATGCCCGTCACGATCGATCGCGATCCACCCGAAGCCATCCGGTCCGCGCTCAGCAAGGGCATCGCGGGTTCAACCGCCACACTATTCCCGATCTCGAACCGAGCGAGGCCGAGATCCGCTTCCACGCGATCGCTACCGATGAAGCGGGCGACCTTGTCGGCGGCCTGCGCGGCGCATGTTACTGGAACACGCTTCACATCGAACTGCTGTGGCTGGCTGATCACGCACGCGGAACCGGAATCGGTCGACAGATGATCGAAAGCGCGGAAGCTTTCGCGGTCGCGAACGACTGTGAAAAGGCACTGGTCGAAACAACCAGTTGGCAGGCGCGCCCTTTCTACGAGCGAAATGGATACGAATTGCTGGCGACGCTCGAAGGCAGGCGCAGGGGACACGCCTCGCATTACCTGGCGAAGACGCTTTTACCGACCGATGCGACGCCCTGACCTTCAAAAAGGTGCAGCGATCAAGACGTTCAAGGCTCGTTTACGAATTTGTGTGAAAGTCCCTTCGGGACCACTGAGAAACTGTCATGAACCGGGCGGGGCTTGAGGAACATTTCGATCTGAAGGGGCGCCCTGCGCTCGATCGCCTGCTGCGCTTCGAGGCGCCCATCGCGGCGCGTTACGATGCGGAGCATTCTGCGGAGCGTCTCGCCGACCTGCGCTCCGCCATCCTGGTCGGCCTCGTCTTCTACAATCTCTACAATATCACCAGTTTCGCCCTGTTGCCGGACACTATCGGCCTTTCGCTGATCCTTCGCCTCGGCATGGTCACTCCCCTGGCGCTGGCGCTGGTCTGGGCGATTGGGCGCATTTCCCCGCTCTGGACCGAGCGGTTCGTCGCAGCAGCGGTTTTCGGCACATACGTCGTGCCGGTATTCCTGTTCTGGAATTCGCATTCGCCGCTGGGCCTGTTCACCTTCGGCGAATTGTCGTTGACCATCA
Source organism: Erythrobacter sp. HI0063 (assembly GCF_001635685.1). Lineage (GTDB taxonomy): Bacteria > Pseudomonadota > Alphaproteobacteria > Sphingomonadales > Sphingomonadaceae > Qipengyuania. Next base: position 47,180 of record NZ_LWFF01000224.1, on the reverse strand, counting down.
TCTTCGCCAATATGTTGCTGACATTGCGGTTTTTCTACGCGATCCTCTTCACGTCCGGCGCGCTGGCGGTCACGCTGCTGGCGATCGCGTCGAAAAGCGACCTCGGCACCCCGCTTGCCTTCGCCTTCACCGTCCAGGTCCTCACCGCCTGTGCCTTCGCGCTGTATGCGAACTATCGCGAGGAAAGGCGGCGCTCGCTCGACTATCTCGCGACTCTGTCCGCCAGGCTCGAAGCCAGCGGCGCGCATGAAGCGACCCGAACCTATCGGTATCTCTCGCTCACCGATGCGCTCACGCAGCTCCCCAACCGCCGCAGCCTGACCGATCAGCTCGAAAAGGCTTTCGGCCAGCGTCGCCCATTGGCCGCGCTGATGATCGATATCGATCACTTCAAGTCCTATAACGACACGCTGGGCCACCCGGCTGGAGACGACTGCCTGCGCCGGGTCGCGGATTGCTTCGCCCGGATCGCCGCGAATACGGACGGTGCGTTTTGCGCGCGTTTCGGTGGAGAGGAATTCACCTTCCTCCTTCAGGATCGCGGCGAACTCGTCGCCGCGCGACTGGCCCGACTGATCCTGCGCGATGTCACGAACTTGGCCATCGTCCATCCCGCGCGCAGCGACGGACTGGGCATCGTGACAGTGAGCATCGGCGTCGCGCGCGCAAGCTGGGGTGCCACCGGATCACCGCAGGATCTCCTGCACGCCGCCGATGCCGCGCTTTACATCGCCAAGCGACGGGGCAGGAACCAGTTCAGCCTCTGGGACAGCCAGGCCGAGCAGCCGGCGGTCGTCATCTGAACCTCAGGGCGGCAACGACACGAAGGCCGCTCTAAATCTCCACCTGGCTCCCAAGCTCCACCACGCGGTTGGTCGGCAGGCGGAAGAAATCCATCGCAGTCGCCGCGTTCCTGAGCATCCAGGCGAAGATCTTTTCCCGCCAGATCGGCATGCCTGGCTTCTCGCTCGGCAGCAGGGTCTGGCGGCTGAGGAAAAAGCTCGTATCCATCATGTCGAATTCGCCGCCGCAGCGCTGCATCTGCTTCAGGCCTTCGGGCACATTGGTTTCCTGCATGAAGCCATAATGGAGGACGGCGCGGTAGAAGCCATCGCCCAGATCAACCATTTCGCACCGCTCATGCTCGTCCACATAGGGCGTGTCGTCGATCAGCACGGTCAGGATCACGACGCGTTCGTGCAACACCTTGTTGTGCTTGATATTGTGCAGGAGCGCGGAAGGGACGCCTGCGGTCTGGCTGGCCATGAAGATCGCCGTGCCGGGTACGCGGGTGGCGCTGTTCTTGGCGCTCTTGGCGAAGATCTCGATCGGCAGGGCGATCTCGCTCATCCGGTCGCGCATCAGGGTGCGGCCCTTCGCCCAGGTAGTCAGCAGCGTGAAGGCGACCACGCCCACCACCAGCGGGAACCAGCCCCCATCGGGTATCTTGACGAGATTTGCCGCGAAATAGGCCCCATCGACGATGAGGAACAGCACCACGACCGGCAGCGCGTACCACCACTTCCATTTCCACACCCCGATGAACAATACGCCCATCAACAGCGTGTCGATCGTCACAGCGCCCGTCACCGCGATACCATAAGCCGCCGCCAGGCTGGACGAGGTTTGGAAGGTCAGCACCAGCACGATCACTGCGACCATCAGCGCCCAGTTCACCACCGGAATGTAGATCTGGCCCGCTTCGGTCTCGCTGGTGTGACGGATCGAAAGGCGCGGGATGAAGCCCAATTGCATCGCCTGATGCGTGATCGAGAACGCGCCCGAAATCACCGCCTGGCTGGCAATGAAGGTCGCCATCGTGGCAAGGATCACCAGCGGAAGCCGCCATTCCTCGCTCGCCAGCAGGAAGAAGGGATTGCGCACGACTTCGGCTGCCTGATCCGCCGGCAGGCCTGCGATCATGGCGCCCTGTCCGAAATAATTGAGCAGCAGGCACGGCATGACGAAGCCGAACCAGGAAAGGCGCATCGGCCCGCGCCCGAAATGCCCCATGTCGGAATAGAGCGCTTCCGATCCCGTCACCGCCAGCACCACCGCGCCCAGAGCGAGGAAGGCGATCGTCCCATCGGTGATGAAGAACATCGCCGCGTAATACGGGTTGAGCGCCCACAAGATGTCGGGGTTCTGCCAGATCTGGTTGATTCCCAGCCCGGCGATCGTGAAGAAATAGACGATCATCACTGGGGCGAACAGCGCGCCGACCTTGGCCGTGCCGCGCTTCTGCAACAGGAACAGAGCGACCAGCAGGACGAGCGCGATCGGGATCACCAGCGGATCGAGCCGGTGGTTGACCACCGTAAGCCCCTCCACAGCCGATAGGACGGAGATTGCGGGCGTAATCATGCTGTCGCCGTAGAACAGCGCCGTCGCGAACACGCCCAGCAGCACGACCAGCCAGCCATAGCTCGACTTGCCGATATGGCGGCTGAGCAATGCGACGAGGGCCAGACTGCCGCCCTGCCCCTTATTGTCGGCACGCATCAGGATGGTGACGTACTGGATCGCAACGACCAGCAGCATCGACCAGAAGATCAGGCTGACGACGCCCAGGACATGCATCCGGTCGATGGCGATCTGAAAACTGTTCTGCGGCGAGAAGGTCTCGCGGAACGCATAGAGCGGGCTGGTGCCGATATCGCCGAACACGATCCCGATCGCGCCGACGGCAAGCGCCGTCTTCGAACCCGAATGGCCGTGGCCGCGATCGGCGGAGCCCGGTGCGCTTTCCAGCGATGCCGGTTCGCCCGGAAGGGACGACGGCGCGGCGGAGGATTGGGTTGGGACGGTGTCGCTCATGCTGCAATCGAACTCTCGTTCACGCCCGCCACTACGGCAAAATCGCCGGACCGAGCCGCAAGGAGCGCGCGTCTAGCACTGCGGCTTCGCACCCGCAACACGCCAGCGCCGCGCTCATTCGGCCCGCCGTTCCTGCTCGATCCGCGCGATCGCCAGGTCGAGCGCGGCAAGGCGGGCGGCGAGATCGGCGCGATACCGGGCATCCTCGGGTGCCGCTTGAAGGGCGGCGGCCCACAGCTCGCGCGCTTCCTCGAAGCGGGAATTGCGGATCATGGCGATACCCTGGAAGTAATCGGCGGCGGCATTGTCGGGATTGGTCGCTCTGGCACGGGCATAGGCGAATTCGGCCGCTTCGCTCAGCGTGCCGTTGGCGTGTTCGACCAGTACGTTCGCCATCGCCACCCAGGCTTGCGAGTCGTTGGGGTTCTCGGCGACCGCGTTGCGCAGGAAATCGATCGCGTCGCGATACTGGCCCCGCCGCGCGAACCCGTCCGCCGTCACCACATAGCGCGAGGGCAGGACGCCCTCGTCGTAGAATTCCTTGCGCGCTTCCACCATCGCTTCACCCGATCCGGGATCGAGCGCCTGCGCCGTTTTCGGCGCGGCGGGCTGGTCGGGCGCGCCCTGCGTCGCGTAACCGGCGAGACCGAACAGGAGAGCGGCGGCAAACAGCGTCCACGACGAGCGCGGCAGTTTGAGCACGAAAGCCGCGAAGGCGAAGCCTGCAACCGCAAGCGCGAGGATGGCCAGCCAGCTCATCCTTGCCTCGCAAACCGGCGACGGAAAATCGCCAGCGCGGCGATCAGGATCAGCACCGGCACGGCGAAGAGCGGCCAAGTGGTGGCACCGACTTCCGGGCGATAGCTAACGTAATCGCCGTATCGTTCGACGAGCCAGCTACGAATTTCCTCCGGCGTTTCCCCCGCTGCGATACGAATACGGACCTGATGGCGCATATCGCCTGCCATCGGCGCGTCGCTATCCGCGATGGACTGCGACTGGCAGGTGAGGCAGCGCAGCGTTTCCATCAGATCCTGCGCCTGCGCTTCCTGCGCGGCATCGTCGAGCTGACGGTTGGCGAACGGCGCGGGTGGCAGCGATTGCTGGGCCGCCAGCGGCCCGGCCGCGACCAGCGCAAGGACGATCGGAAGAAGGCGCGACCTCATTCCGCCGCCTCGCGCAGTTTCTCCAGCAGGATCGGAACGTCGCGCTCGCGAATGTCGCCGATATGTTGATAGGCGATCTTGCCGGTGCCAGTGATGACGAAGGTTTCGGGCACGCCCGACGATCCGATGCCGAGTTGGACTTCCGACAAATCGTCCGATCCGATCGCGGCATAGGGATTGCCGTGGCGCTCGAGGAATTGCGCGACATCTTCCGGCCGGTCGCGGATCGCGACGCCGACGATGGTTGCACCCTCCTCGCGAAGCCGTTCCAGCTGCGGTGCTTCGGCGATGCAGGGCAAGCACCAGCTCGCCCAGATATTTAGAAGGCGCGGCTTGCCGTCCTTGAAATCGTCGCTCGCCGCGCCGGGCAGACCAGAAGTGGCGGGCTCCAGATCGAAATAGGGCAATGCCTTGCCCACCATCCGGCTTTCCACCACCTCGTCGCGCGGCTGCGTCAACTGGTAGGCGGCAAGGCCGAGAAAGCCCGCAAAGGCCAGCAGGGGAATCCACAGGCGCCAGCTCATGCCGCCACTTCCCTGCGCCTGGCCGCAGCCTTGCGGCGCACGAAGCGGCGGCGCAGATCGTGAAGCACATGGCCGATCAGCGCAAGAGCCCCGCCGATGGCGATCAGCACGCCGCCATACCAAATCCAGGTCACGAACGGTTTCCACCACAACCGCACCTGCCAGCGCGCCGGCCCGTCCGCCCCTGCCCCGGCCTGATTGCCGATCACGGCGTAGAGCTGACCGTTCCAGCGCGTTTCGAGTACGCTTTCGGCGGTCTGCTGGGGCGGTGCCCAGAAGGTGCGATGCTGCGGGTTAAGCGAAACAGGTTCCCCGCCCTCCTGCCGCGCGGACAGCTGCGCTTCCATCGCCGTCCAATTCGCGCCCGCTGCCGGAGCGACCTGTTCGAGCTCCACCGTCCAGGGGCCGACCGTGGTCGCTTCGCCCGGCGCCAGCGCGGCGAGGCGTTCCTTGGTGAAGGCGCTTTCGCTCGCCATTCCGAACAGAGCGACCGCAAGGCCGAGATGACCCAACACCATCCCCCATGTCGCGATCGGCACGCGGCGCAAATTGCGCCCTTTCAGCGGCATCACGCTGCCCACGGCAAGCACTGCTGCGAGCGCAAGCCCCAGAAGCGGCAGCAAGGCGACATCGCCGAGCAGCGAGACCAGGATCAGCACTGCCAGCAAAAGCGCCGCCAACAGCGCCAATTCCTTGCGGATACGTCCGAACCCGTCCTTGCGCCAGCGCAGCAGCGGTCCGACCGCCATCACCGCCACCATCGGCAGAGCGAAGATCGCGCCGACGGGATTGAAGTAAGGCGGCCCGACAGACACCCGCACATCGAACGCTTCGGTCAGAAGCGGATAGAGCGTGCCCAGCAATACCACCGCGAGGATCGCGGAGAGCAGCACGTTGTTGACCACCAGCGCCCCTTCGCGGCTGGCGACGGCAAACCGCGCGCCTTCGCTCACCGCGCCGGCTCTCAATGCGAACAGCAACAAAGCCCCGCCGATGTAGATGGCGAGCAGGAACAGGATGAACGTCCCCCGCTCGGGATCGACTGCGAAGGCGTGCACGCTCGTTAGGATGCCGGACCGCACCAGAAACGTGCCAAGCATGCTCATCGAGAAAGCGACGACGCCCAGCATGATCGTCCAAGCGCGCAGCGCATCGCGCGCGGCAAGGACGCTGGCGGAATGGAGCAGCGCAGTCGCGGCGAGCCACGGCATCAGGGAAGCGTTTTCGACTGGATCCCAGAACCACCAGCCGCCCCAGCCCAGCTCATAATAGGCCCAATAGCTGCCCGCCGTTATTCCGAGCGTGAGGAACACCCATGCCCCCAGCACCCAGGGTCGCATCGCGCGGGCGAAATCTGGCGTCACCTGCCGCGTCACCAGCGCACCCACGGCGAAGCTGAAAGCGACCGAAAGGCCGACATAGCCGAGATAAAGCGTCGGCGGATGGAAGGCGAGGCCGATATCCTGCAGGAGTGGATTGAGCCCCGCCCCCTCCTCGACCGGAATCGGCAATCTTTCGAAGGGGTTGGAGCTCAAAAGCAGGAAAGCGTAAAAGCCCAGCGCCACGAAGCCCTGCGATGCCAGCACCGCCTGCATCGTGCGTTCCGGCAGGCGGCGCTCGACCAGCGCGATCAGCGCGCCCGACGCGGCAAGCACGGTGACCCAAAGCAGCATCGAGCCTTCGTGATTGCCCCACGCGCCCGACAATTTGAAAATCATCGGCTTCAGCGAATGCGAATTGTCCGCGACCAGTTTCACCGACAGATCGGTGACCGCGAAGACGTACAGCAAAGCCGCGAAGGAAAGCGCGGCCAATATACCCTGCACGACCGTGGCGGGCCGGGTCAGGTCCGCGATGGCGGCCTCGCCGGTGCCCGCATCCTGCCGCACGGCCAGCGCGCCGGTGACCAGCTGCAGCGCCGCAAGCGCAGCGGCAAGCCACAGGGCGGCAAGGCCGAGTTCGGCGATCATTGCAGGCCCACAGTGGTTTCCTCGGCCATTTCGGCGGCCTGCCCTTCGCTCATGCCCTCCAATTCGCGCGGCATGTAATTCTCGTCATGCTTCGCGAGGAGATTGTCGGCAATGAACGTCCCATCGGGGCTCAGCCTGCCTTCCGCGACCACGCCCGATCCTTCCACGAACAGATCGGGCAGGATGCCCGTGAAGCGCACGGGGATGGCGGATTCTTCCCGTCCGGTGACGGTAAAGGCCACGGTCACACCGTCGGAAAGCGTGCTGAGCGATCCCTGCTGCACCATGCCGCCCAGGCGGACTGCCTGCCCGATCTCCGGCGGATCGTCGCGCATCTGCTCGGGCAGATAGAAATAGCTCGCCTGGCTGCGCAGCGCATAGGCCGCGAGCAGGCCCGCTGCGATCAGCACGGCAAGCGCGATCAGAGCGAGCACCAGCCGTTGGTGCTTGGGCTTGAACCGCGCGCTCATCGGCGGCGCACCTCGTCCCGCCGCCGTTCCGCCCGGCGCATCGCCAGCCAGCTCCAGACGAGCATGGCGACCGTCCCCAGCAGCCCGACGGCATAAGCCGCGATCACGAAGTCCCACTGGTCGAGCGCCTCGCGCATCACGCCGCCTCCATCGCCCGGCGCCGCAACCGGGCCTCGGCCTGCGTGTCCGCCAACAGAGCGCGCATTCGCATCAACACGACTGCGCCGAACAGCAGCGAGAAGCCCAGCACGCTGACCAGCAAAGGCGTGAGGAAGGCGGCATCGATGGAACTGCGCCCCATCGTAATGCTCGGCGGCTGGTGCAGCGAATTCCACCACACCACGCTGCGATTGATGATCGGGATATTGACTGCGCCCAGCAGGCCGAAAATGGCGGGTATCCGTGCGCTCACACCTTCGCGCTCGGCAGCCTGGGCCAGCGCGATATAGGCGACGTAGAGGAATGCCAGCACCAGCATGCTGGTCAGCCGACCATCCCAAACCCACCACGTCCCCCAGGTGGGCCTGCCCCAGATCGAACCCGTAATGAGACAGATCAGAGTGAACACAAGGCCCGGCACCGCCGCCGCCCGCGCAGCAAGCGCGGCCAGAGGGTGGCGCCAGACGAGATAGACGAGACTGGAGAGCGCGATGGCGCTCCACCCGCCCATGCCGAGCCAGGCGGTGGGTACGTGAAGAAAGAGAATGCGGACCGTCTCGCCCATCAATCGGTCGGGCGGGACCACGAACAGCCCCCATGCCAGCGCTCCGCCTGCCAATACCACGCCGCTCACGAGCAACAGCGGCGTGAGCCACTGCGCCAGCGACAGGAAGCGCTTGGGATTGGCGAAGACATGCATGGGTGATTTATCCGCAAGGCCTTTGGCAGGCGCGGAGCCGGGGGGCAAGTCCGGCTTCATGGGATCGGCACAAATCGTCATGCTGTCTCGTCGCCGACGCGCTGGGCACAGTGCATCACACAGTTTGCTAAGCGCGGCGAGACTTCGCCGAGGGTCGCTAAATCGAGGCCGGATGGCGGCGCCGGCGCCCCCTGCGCCGAGATTACCGTCCGATAAGCTCCTGAGCCATGCGGTCGGCTACCTGATCGGGTGAAACGCCGGATCGGTCGCTTTCCTGCCAGATCTGCTCCAGCCGCCCGGGAATCGTCGCGATGCGCTCTCGCACGTCGTTGATGTCGCAAGCCTGTCCATCGGTCCGCGCGAGATATTCGAGCGTTACCGAGATGATCCCGCCGGCGTTGATAACGTAATCGGGCGCGTAGAGGATGCCGCGCTCCGCCAGCATCGGCCCGTGATGGGCGCGCGCGAGCTGGTTATTCGCCCCGCCCGCCACGATCTTGCAATCGAGCCGCGCGATGCCCTCGTCGTCGAGAATCGCGCCCAATGCGTTGGGGCTGAAAACTTCGCACGATACGCTCATGATCGCGTCTGATGCGACCGCTTTGCCGCCCAGTTCGCGGGCGAGCGCTTCGGCGCGCGCGGCGTCGATATCGGCCAGCGTGAGCCTGGCTCCGTCCTTGGCAAGCAGACGCGCGACACCGCCGCCGACGCTGCCCGTGCCCTGGATCGCGACATGCACGCCGTCGAGCGAATCCTTGCCCAATTTGTGGCGCACCGCCGCCTTGATGCCGTGATAGATTCCCATCGCAGTGAACGGGCCGGGATCGCCGCCCGCCGCATCCTTGCCCTCGACAGGGAGGCCGGAGACGTATTGCGTGCGCTCGGCAACGCGGGCCATGTCGGCTTCGCTGATGCCGACATCTTCCGCCGTAACGTAACGCCCTCCCAGCGCCTCGACCGCATCGGCGAAGGCAGTGAGCATTTCGGGTGTCTTGGTGCCCTTGTCGTCGGCCAGAATCACGGCCTTGCCGCCGCCCATGGGCAGGCCCGCCATCGCGTTCTTGTAGCTCATGCCCCGGCTGAGGCGCAGCGCGTCGCGCATGGCATTCTTGGGTTCGGCATAGTGCCAGAACCGCGTGCCGCCCGCGCCCGGGCCGAGATGGCTGGAATGGACCGCGATGATCGCCGTGAGGCCCGATTTCGGTTCACGCACCACTTCGACCAATTCGTGGTCGTCATAGTCCGGCTCGGTCCAGAATGCGGTCATGCTGCCAATGCCCCGTTACACGCAAAAAGGAAGGAAATGGGGCGATCGACGGGGTTTGAACCCGCGACCTCCGGTACCACAAACCGGCGCTCTGACCAACTGAGCTACGATCGCCACATACCCTGGGTCCGGACGGATCCGAACCGCGAACCGGGGCTGATACTGCGCCGCGTCGGCCCGTCAAGGGACCGAACGACACGCACGCGCCTGTTGCACACGATGCTTCGAAAGCAAAGGAAAAATCGCGTCAAAGCCAATGCCAACGCAACTATCTTGCAAGCACTTGGAAAGGGCACTGCAACCGGCTTGCCCCGCCCGGGCGTTTGCATATGGTCGCATGTCATGACGGGCCCAGGCGATTCTAGCGCGAAGACCATTCTCGACCATGAAGGGGCGCAGCGCGTCCCCACCGACAAACTCGATCTGTTCCAGTTGCGCGGGTTCGCGGAGCCGGATCTGTGCGCGAATCTGATCGATCGGATCGAGACCAATCGGCGCCCTTCCACCCTGGCCGATCCCAATGGCGACGATTATTTCCGCACCAGCGAAACCTGCGACCTTCCGCCCGACGATCCCGCGACCATCGCGATGGAGGCGAAACTCGCAGCGCTCAGCGGAATCGATCCCGCTTACGGAGAACCTCTGCAGGGCCAGCGTTACGATGTCGGGCAGGAGTTCAAGCCGCATTGCGACTGGTTCAATCCCGACGGCCAGGATTACGAGAAATACTGCTCGGTCGCGGGCCAGCGGACCTGGACCTTCATGGTGTATCTGAACGAAGTCGAATCCGGCGGCGCGACGCGTTTCAAGGCGATCCGCAAAAGCTTTCAGCCCGGGACCGGCAAGCTGGTGTGCTGGAACAACCGCCGTCCCGATCTGCGCCCTAACCCCAACACGATCCACCACGGCATGAAGGTGCGCAAGGGCGTCAAATACGTGATCACCAAATGGTATCGCGAGAAGCCGTGGGGCTGGTGAGAATATGACGCATACGAAAAGGGCGGCCCCGCAGGACCGCCCTTTTTTGATCTTGTCTGATCTCGCAGAGAAAGCCCGCGCTTACTTCTTGAGGCTGAGACCGCCGAAGCGCTTGTTGAACGCGGCGACTCGGCCACCTTCCTGAAGCTGCTGCTTGCCGCCGGTCCAGGCCGGGTGGCTCGTCGGGTCGATGTCGAGCGTCAGCGTGTCGCCTTCCTTGCCCCAAGTGGAGCGGGTCTGGAACTCGGTGCCGTCGGTCATCTTGACGGTGATCATGTGATACTGGGGGTGCGCATCGGCCTTCATGGCATATGTCCTTCGAGCTTCGGAACGGTTCCGACCGGTCCAGCTGTTTGTAAGAGAGACGCGCCCCATACAGCGACGCGCCGAATTTGCAAGTATCGTCGTCGAAAACCGGTCCGCAGCGCGCGGACGGAAATCAGGACGCTAGGCGTCCGGCGCGTCTGCAATCATGGCCGTGAAATTGACCTCGCAGGTAACTTTCCCGTTGACGCTCGCTTCGCCCGCGAATTTGCACACGCGCGCGCGCTTCTGGACGAATTCAGCCTTGAGATCGAGCAGCACACCCGGCGTGACCGGGCTGCGGAACTTGGCGTTCTCGATCGCCATGAAATAGACGAGCTTGCCCGATCCGGCGAGGTCGAGGCTTTCGACCGCGAGCACGCCGGCGGCCTGCGCCAGCGCTTCGATCTGGAGCACGCCGGGCATGATCGGCGCGCCGGGGAAATGGCCCTGGAAGAAATCCTCGTTGAAGCTGACCGCCTTGATCGCATGGATTCGCTCGTCGCGAACCAGGCTCTGGACCCGGTCGACCAGGAGCATGGGATAGCGATGCGGCAGCGCTTTCAGCACCTGCACGATGTCGAGGCTCGTCGCCCCGCCGTTCCCGCTCGTGTCGTTCGCGCTGTCGCTCATCGCTATCCCCTGCCCGTATTCGCTTAGCGGCCGGTCGGCTGCTGCTGGGCCGGCTGCGCCTGGCCCTGCTGTTCGGCCTGACGGCGAGCATTGGCCACCATCAGGATCTGGGTGATCTGCTGGTACATGTTCACTGCCTGCTGGCTCGGCTGCCAACCCTGCGGAGGCGTGATCTGAACGCTGGGCGCGCGGGTGTTGAGCGCGGCGACCACCTTTTCGTCGATGAAGGCGGCGGGCTGCGCCGTCACCACCGCATCGCGGTCCAGGATGACCTGCAGATTGTTCTGCTGCTGCACGTCCTGAATGGCAGCACCGTACTGGCGCAGGATCTGCTCGATCGCATAGACGCGCGCCGCTTCTATCTGATTGGTCAGCTGAGCGACTTCGGTTTCCAGCGTCTGGATCTGCTGGGCCTGCGGCGCGGTCTGCGCGGCGCGCTGCTCGGCCTCGTCCAGATTGCCGTCATTGTTCGTGTCGAGCTGCTGCAGCAGGGTCTGCACCTGCTGGTTCTTCTGCTGGATCTGCGTCGACTGCGCTTGGAAGGTGGTGCCGATCTGCTGATAGGCTGTGCGGAAGGCGTTGGTCGAAGCGACCACGCCCGGCGCACCGACGACGCCGATGGAGCCCGTCACCTGCGCGCTGGCAGGCAGTGCGGTCAAGGAAGCGGCGGCAAGGCTGGCGCCGGCGAGAATCTTCGAAATCGTGTTCATCAGAATTGCGTTCCTACGTTGAAGGAAAAGAGTTTGGTGTCGTCGCCTTCGACCTTCTTCAGGGCATAGGCGAGATCGATACGGAACGGGCCGAAGGGCGAGTTCCAGTTGACCCCGACACCGACGGAGATGCGCGGGCTGGGCGTGTCGCCGAGGAAGACTTCTTCGAATGCGTTGGTACCCTGGCCTAGTGCAACGAAACCGTCTGGAATGGCCTGACCGTCAGGAATTGCGAGGGTAACGTCGTCTTCTCGGTTTTCCGGCGTGCCCTGATTGTTGAAATACAGGGGTACGCCGTCCGCGTTTCTCTCCGGGAAGAACCGCTCCGCTCCGAACGGATTCTGGATCAGCACCGGATCCTCGACATTGAAGACCGCGCCGATATCGACGAACACCGACGGACGCAGGCCCAGCGAACGCGCGCCGCTACCCAGCGGAATATCGATTTCCGCCCGTCCGAGATAATAGGCCGTGCCCCCGATCGCATCGTCCTGAATCCGGTCGCGTTCGGTGATCACGACCGGATTGCCGTCTTCACCCGCCATGATGGGGCGGCGCAGCACGCGCGGGCCGACGCCGCGAATGTCGAAGCCGCGGATCTGCGGCGATCCGAGGAAGAAGCGGTCCGTCAGGCGGACATCGTTGGTGCCGTCGCCGTCCTCGTCACGGAAACCGCGGATCGCCCCGCCTTCCGCCGTCAGCGAGAAGACGAAGCCGCCGCCAAGCGGCCAGTACTGGCCTGCGCGCCCGCGAATGCTGAGATATTCGACCGACCCGCCGAGCCCCGCATATTGCGCGGTCAGCGACAGGTTCCGGCCACGCGTCGGGCGCAGGCGGCTGTCGGTGGCATCCAGATTGAAGCTGAGGCCGAGGATCGAGCTCGTCCGCTGGCCGATCGCTTCACATAGATAGCGTCCGGCGCGGAAGGGATCGCATTCACGCACGCCATCGCCATTGAGGTCAGAGAAGAACTGATTCTCATCAAGGGTAACGTCGTCGTAATTGAGCGTGTAGCTGCCGATGAGCGAGCTGTATTCGGTCAACGGAACGCCCGCGCGCAGCGAGAATCCGGTGGTCGCCTGCTTGTAGGTGGTGTTGCGATCACTGCGATTGAAATTGAAACTGCTGTAATCGCGCCGATAGACATCGACGCCCGCCGAAATGTTGCGATCGAACAGATAGGGTTCGGAGAAGCTGGCTTCCGCCGATCGGGCGTAGCGCGAGTAATTGACGCTGAGGCCCACGGTCTGGCCGCGTCCGCGGAAATTGCGCTGACGGATCGAGCCGGCGAGAATGAAGTTCTCGATCGAGGAGAAGCCTGCGGACAATTGCAATTCGCCGGTCGCCTGTTCCTCGACATTGGCTTCGAGCACTATCCGGTCGGGCGCGCTGCCTTCGACCTGATTGATTTCAAGCCCTTCCTGGAAGAAACCCAGCGAGTTGATGCGCGCTGCGGAGCGGGCGACCTGGAGCGTGCTGAAGGCATCCCCTTCGACCAGGCGGAATTCGCGGCGCACGACCTTGTCCTGCGTCAGCGTATTGCCGTTCACGTCGACTCGCTCGACATAGACGCGTGGCGCTTCCTGGATGATGAAGTTCACGTCCATCGTGCGCGTTTCCGGATTGCGGGAAATGCGCGGCGAGACGTCCGCGAAGGCATAGCCGAACGATCCGGCCAGCTCGGTCAACTGCTCGACCGTGTCTTCGATCAGCTTGGCGTTGTAGAATTCGCCGGTCTTCATCGGAAGATTGCGGCTCATCGCGTCGCTGTCGAAATCGCGCAGCTGGCTATCCACGGCGACATCGCCGAATTTGTAGCGCTCGCCCTCTTCCACCACGTAAGTGATGATGAAGTCGCGCCGGTCGGGCGTCAGCTCCGCCACCGCGGACACCACGCGGAAATCGGCATAGCCTTCGGTCAGATAGAACTCGCGCAGCTTCGCCTGGTCGAAGGCGAGGCGATCCGGATCGTAGCTGGTGTTGGAGCTGAGGATCGAAAGAAGACGGGCCTCCTTCGTTACCATTTCGCCCTTGAGATCACCGTCCGAGAACACCTCGTTGCCGATGATGTTGATTTGGCGGACCTTGGATTTGGGCCCTTCGTTGATCTCGAACACGACATCGACGCGGTTCTGCGCCAATTGCACCATATTCGGCTCGACCGTGGCGGCGAAACGGCCCTGGCGCTTGTAGAGCTCGATGATGCGCGCGACATCGGCCCGGACCTTGCTGCGCGTAAAGATCTGGCGCGGCGCGAGGCGGATTTCGGGGACGATCTTGTCGTCCTTGATCCGCTCATTGCCTTCCAGGATGATGCGATTGACGACCGGATTCTCGACGATCTCGATCAGCACCGTACCATTATCGTAGCTGACGCTCGCATTGGCGAACAATTCGGTGGCGTAGAGTTCCTTCAGGACCTGGTCGCCCACGACCTGGTTCCATTCCTGCCCAGGGCGCAGCTGGATGTAGGAGAGGATCGTCTGCGGTTCGAGCCGCTGTGCGCCCGAGACGGAGATCGTGCGCACGATCTGCTGGGCCTGCTGCGTGGCTGGCTGCGCCACCGGTTCGGCGGCGGCTTCCTGCGCCGCTGCGATCCCGGGAACGCCTGCCAGCATAGAGCCGGCCAGCAATAGTGCGGGCATCCGCCCGGTCAGTTTCGATCCCTCGGCGGCCATCAAATATCCCATCTTCGACAAGGAAAACCCGTCCCATTCATACGTCGGACCCGGTGGCGTTTCGTCTGCCCGGCGATCGGGATTTCCCGACGAGGCGACGAAGTGCGCCGCCCCTTGCCCGATGCACCGGAACCTTTCAAGCGCCGTGGCGGTTGATAAGGTCCGCTGCCGTGTCCTGTCCCCGGTCAGCTACCGAAAATCGGCAAGCTCACCAGATCGTTTATCGTGACGAATATCATCAGCATGAGCACGAGGGCCATGCCGGTGCGAAACGCCAGTTCCTGACCGCGCGGACCCACCGGCTTCCGACGGACCGCTTCGGCCGCGTAGAATGCCAGGTGCCCGCCGTCGAGGGCGGGAATTGGCAGCAGGTTGATGAATGCCAAGTTAAGCGAGATCAGCGCCGCGAAGTTGACGAAGGAGGTCAGGCCGAGGCTCAATTGTTCGCCGGAATATTTGGCGATCTTGACCGGTCCGCCCAGTTCCCTGACCGACCGTTCGCCGGTGAAAATCTGCGCGATACCGGTCACCATCATGTCGACCAGCTTGAGGCTGTGCTCCACCGCTAGCGGACCTGCGGCAAGCAGGCCCACCGGCTCCCACGCGATGGGCGCCGAATAGATGCCGAGCCGCCCGATGCGCGAGGCATTGCCGAAGCTGTCCTCTTCCACCGTCGATCCGATCGTCAGCGGAATGGAAATGCGATCGCCCGCGCGTTCCACATCGATGGTGACGTCCCTGCCGGGGAACATCATCACGCGATCGGTAATGTCGGAGAATTGCCGCACCGGCTCCCCGTCGATGGCGACGACACGGTCGCCCTCGCGCATGCCTGCTTCCTCCGCAACCGAGTCCTGCGCGAAGCTCTGAATGACATTGGTCTGTTCGGGATCGGCGGCGACGGGCTGGCCGAAACTGGCGAAGAACGCCGCGAAGATCACCAACGTTATCAGGATATTGGTCGCCGGACCTGCGAAGACGATCAGCGCGCGCTTCCACAAAGCCGCATGGTGGAAGCTGCCGCGCTTCTCTTCCTCGCTTGCTTGGGCCGCCGCCTCTCCGTCCGGCATGCTGGCCGGGTTCATATCGCCCTTGAACTGGACGTACCCACCCAAGGGAAGCGCACACAGTTTCCAGCGCGTGCCACGTTTATCGGTGAAGCCGGTGATTTCCTTACCGAAACCGACCGAGAACGCTTCCGCCTCCACGCCGAACCAGCGCCCGACCAGATAATGTCCGAGCTCGTGCAGCGTTACCAGCGGCCCGAGCAGCAGGGGGAAGCCGAGAACGTAATAGACCCACAGAGGGATGGCACTTTCCAAGTCAGGCGGTCTCCAGCAATTCGGCGGCCCGCGCCCGCGCGGCCCGGTCCACCATCAGCACGTCTTCGAGGGATTGCGGGGCAGGCGGAAGATTGCCGCCGTCCAGCACCTCGGCCACCAATGAGGAAATTCGGCTGAACTTGATCTGACCGGCAAGGAAAGCGGCGACAGCGATTTCGTTGGCGGCGTTGAGAACCGCCGGGGCCGCCCCGCCCGCCTCCGCCGCTTCGCGTGCCAGACGCGTGGCCGGAAAGCGCGCCTCGTCCGGTGCGAAGAAGGACAATTCGCCGATGACCGCCAGATCGAGCGGTTCGCAGGGCGTGTCCATACGCTCGGGCCAGGCAAGGCAGGACGCGATCGGCACGCGCATGTCGGACGGGCCGAGCTGCGCCAGTGTCGACCCGTCGCGATATTCGACCATCGAATGGATAACGCTTTGCGGGTGGACCACGATCCGCAATCTATCGAGCCCGACGGGGAATAGGTGATGTGCCTCGATCAGTTCGAGGCCCTTGTTGAACATGGTCGCCGAATCGACGCTGATCTTGGCGCCCATGTCCCAGTTCGGATGCGCGACCGCCTGTTCCGGGGTGACTGCATCCAGATCCTCAACCAGCCGCAGCGGCCCGCCGCTCGCGGTCAGAGTAATCCAGCGGACATCGTCCAAACTGTTGTCCGCAAGGCATTGAAATATCGCGTTGTGTTCGGAATCGACCGGAAGCAGTCTTGCCCCGTGGCGTTCGACCGCGCGAGTCATCACGTCGCCCGCGCTGACCAGCGCTTCCTTGTTGGCGAGCGCCACTGTGCCGCCGCGCTCGATCGCCGCCATGACCGGGCCGAGCCCGGCACAGCCGACGATGGCAGCCACGGTGATATCGGCGGGCCGCGCCGCAGCCTCGCACAGTGCCTGCGTACCCGCAGCGGCTTCGATATTCGTCCCTGCAAGCGTCTCGCGCAGCGCCTCCAGCCGGTGCTCCTCGCCGATCACAGCCAGGCGCGCATCGAATTCGCGGGCCAGACGAGCCAGATCGTCCACATTCGTGTGAGCGGTCAGCGCGACGACATCCCACGCCTCGCGATCGCGCCGGATCAGATCGAGCGTCGAGCCGCCGACCGAACCGGTCGCGCCCAAAATGCTAATGGATCGCCGATCGGTCATGGGTGGGCGAAGAACCACAGCAGCCCGGCGACGATCGCCACCGGCAGCATTCCGTCCGCCCGGTCGAACACGCCGCCATGGCCGGGGATCAGATTCGAGCTGTCCTTCATGCCCGCCTTGCGCTTGAGCCAGCTTTCGAGGAAATCGCCCGCCTGGGCCAGCACGGCAAGCCCCGCGCCGACGGCGAAGGCCCCTGCCCCCATTGCCGAAAAGGCACGATCGCCGACATTGGAATAGAAGAAGCCGAGCGAGACAAGCCCCGCCGCCACCATGCCGCCGCCAAGCCCGGCCCAGGTCTTGGACGGACTAATCCGGGGCGCGATCTTGGGCCCGCCGATCGTCCGCCCGCTGAAATAGGCGCCCGTGTCTGTCGCGACGACGACCGCGATCACGCCCAGCACCACCGGGATCGGCAATTCGATCAACATCCCCGCCGCCGCGCCGATATAGATGATCGCCGCCGCACACCCGGCCACCACCAGCGCGCCGGATGCGTTGCGACCGGCCCTGCGGATCAGGCGCACAGCTTCGAACAGACAAGCCGCCGAAACGAGAATCACGAAGCCGTCGAACCACAGCCCGCCCAGCCAGAGCGCCGCGCCCGCCAGCGCGAGCATCACCACCGCCGATCCTGCGCGCTTCGGCAGATCGCTGGTCCGCACCGACAGCGGGACAGCCATCGCACGCATGGCTAGCGCCTTTACTCTGTCGCGCTTGCGGTTGTCCGCCAGCTCACCTGCCGCCAAAACGTCTCTCCCGTGCCGCGAACGCATCGAGCGCGGCTTTCAAATGCTCGGGCGTGTAATCGGGCCAGAGCACATCGGTGAACACCATCTCCGCGTAGGCGGCCTGCCACAAGAGAAAATTGGACAGGCGCACTTCGCCGCTGGTCCGGATGAGGAGGTCGAGCGGGGGGAGATCGGCCGTGTAGAGATGGCGCGCAATGCTCGCCTCGCTGACCTCGCCTTCCTGCGCAGCGAGCGCTGCGGCGCGCGCGATCTCCTGCTGCGATCCGTAATTGAGCGCGACGGCAAGAATGCGCTTGCCGCCCGAGGTACGCTCGATCGCGTCCTCGATCGAATCGACGATATCGGGCGCGAGGGCCCGGTAATCGCCGATTATCTTTAATCGAACATCGTTGGCGATGAATTCCGGCAGGTCGCTCTCGATGAAGCGCCTCAGCAGCCCCATCAGATGGTCGATCTCGTCTTCGGGCCGTTTCCAGTTCTCGCTGCTGAAGGCATAGAGCGTCAGACAGTCGATCCCCAACGGCTCGACCGCGCGCACGAGTTTACGCACCGCCTCGACCCCGCGCCGATGGCCGAGCGCGCGCGGCAGGCCGCGGCGCTTCGCCCAGCGGCCATTGCCATCCATGATGATGGCGACATGGCGCGCGCGTGATCCGGAGAAATCAGACATGAAGGGACGCGCCGGCCGCAGTTCTCACTGCGTCAGGATTTCCTGTTCCTTCTTGGCGACTGCATCGTCCACTTCGCCGACATGCTTGTCGGTCATCTTCTGGACGTCGTCCTCGCTGCGCTTGCGGTCGTCCTCGGAGATTTCCTTTTTCTTCTCGTCTTCCTTGAGCGCTTCCATCCCGTCGCGCCGGACGTTGCGGATGGCGATCTTGGCCTTCTCGCCATATTCGCCCGCCAGCTTGGCGAGATCCTTGCGGCGCTCTTCGGTCAAATCGGGCATCGGCAGGCGCAGGGTCTGACCGTCGACGATCGGATTGAGGCCGAGATTGGACTTGGCGATCCCCTTCTCGACAGCAGTCACATTGGCCTTGTCCCACACCTGGACCGACAGCATGCGCGGCTCGGGCGCGTTGACCGTCGCCACCTGGGCCAGCGGCATCATCGCGCCGTAGACTTCGACCACGACCGGATCGAGCAGGCTGGTGTTCGCGCGGCCGGTGCGCAGGCCGGAAAGATCGCCTTTCAGGCTTTCGACTGCACCCTGCATACGGCGGTCGATATCGGATTTATCGTATTTGGCCATGATCGGCTTCCTCTGTTTCGTATTTTGTCTAGGGGCGGGTCTGGACGATGGTCTGAACACCTTCGCCCGAAAGCACACGCGCCAGATTGCCCTTTTCGCGGATCGAGAAGACCACGATCGGAATGTCGTTGTCGCGGCACAGCGCCACCGCGCTGGCGTCCATGACCTTGAGATTGTCAGCCAAAACGCGGTCGTAAGTTACGGTATCGAAACGCTGCGCGTCCGGATCCTGCTTGGGATCGGCGCTGTAGACTCCGTCGACGCTGGTGCCCTTCAGAAGCGCGTCGCAGCGCATTTCCGCAGCTCTCAGCGCCGCCCCGCTATCGGTGGTGAAATAGGGCGCGCCGACACCGGCGGCGAAAATAACGATGCGGCCCTTTTCCAGATGCCGTTCCGCGCGGCGGCGGATCACCGGCTCGCACACCTGATCCATCTGGATGGCGGACTGCACCCGCGTCGGCACGCCGATCTGTTCCAGCGCGTTCTGCATCGCCAGCGCGTTCATCACGGTGGCGAGCATGCCCATATAGTCGGCCTGCGCCCGATCCATGCCGCGCGCCGCGCCCGCCATGCCGCGAAAGATGTTGCCGCCGCCGATGACGAGGCAAATTTCCAGCCCGGTTTCCTTGGCGCGCTTCACTTCCTGAGCGAGCTCCATGACGAAATCGGGATCGATTCCGTATGGCGCATCCCCCATCAGCACCTCGCCCGAAAGTTTCAGGAGGACGCGTTTCATCGGGGGCATGGGCATCGGTGCGGCAATCTCGTCAAGCGGTTGGGACGAGGTTCCTTAACCGCGAAGGCGGATCGGCGCAAAGGGTATGGCGGCGCAATGCCCCGTCAGATCAGCCGATCTCACGCGAGGTTGCCAGCACCGACACCACCAGCCCATCGCGCGCGATCATCGGCTTGAGATTGACCGACCAATGGCGCGGATTGCCCTTCGCCGTCGGGCAGGATGCCTCGAAAGTCACCGTGCGGCCACCGAGCGCGTTCTTGAAATTATCCTCCACCATCGCGCGGGAGTTATCGGGCCAGAGAGTCCACCACAATTGTCCCAGGACCCTGCTGGGATCATCGATCTCCATCGCGCTCAAACCGTTGCAGCTCATGAAGTCCAGCGTGCCGTCGATGCTGAGAATTTTGACGCAATCCTCGCTCTGTTCGAGCAGGCACAGCGCCAGATCGTCTCCGTTTAGACCGACCGAACGGACAGTCGAAAGCGAATCGGCGTCTGGCGATTGACGAACGGTTTCGTCGCTCGAAGCGTCAGCCAATGAACTCCTCCCTCACCTTATCCGCTCATTTCACCTTTCGCAGTTTCAGCATGCAATCCTCAAAATTGTTTTAAAACCCGATCGGTGCGGCGCGAAACAAAAACGGCCGCCGAACCCAAGAGGTCCGGCGGCCGTCCGCATTTTCAGGTTCGGAAAGTTCAGCCCTTGACCGCCGCAGCGACTTCCGCCGCGAAATCGGTTTCTTCCTTCTCGATGCCTTCGCCGAGCTGGAAGCGGACATAGTCCTTCAGTTCGATCGGCTTGCCCGCATCCTTGCCGGCCTTGGCGACGACTTCCGAAATCGGGGTCTTGTTGTCCATCACGAAGATCTGGCTGAGGAGCGCATTTTCCTTGGCGAACTTCGCCACGGCGCCTTCGACCATCTTGTCCTGCACGTTTTCGGGCTTGCCGCTTTCGGCAGCCTTTTCCTTGGCGATGGCGCGCTCGCGCTCGATCAGGTCGGCGTCGAGACCGTCGGCATTCAGCGCCTGCGGGAAAGCGGCGGCGATGTGCATCGCGATCTGCTTGCCCAGAGCTTCGAGCGTGTCCTTGTCTGCCTCGCTCTCGAGCGCGACGAGCACGCCGATCTTGCCGAGGTTCGGCGCAACCGCGTTGTGCATGTAGGGTACGACCACGCCGTTCTCGACCGAGACGGTCTTCATGCGGCGTATCTGCTGGTTCTCGCCGATGGTGGCGACATTGTCGGTCAGCTTGTCGGAAACGGTGCCGCCGGTGGGATAATCCTTGGCCTTCAGCGCCTCGACATCGTCGCTATCGGTGGTGATCGCGACATCGGTGACCGAGCGGACGAAATCCTGGAACTTGTCGTTCTTGGCGACGAAGTCGGTTTCGGAGTTCACTTCGACGGCAACGCCCTTGGTACCTTCCACGGCAACGCCGATTAGGCCCTCGGCCGCAGTGCGGCTGGACTTCTTCTGCGCGGTGGCGAGACCCTTGGCACGAAGCGCGTCGACCGCTGCTTCCAGATCGCCATCGGTTTCGACGAGCGCCTTCTTGGCATCCATCATGCCCGCGCCGGTGCGTTCGCGCAGCGCCTTGATGTCGGCGGTGGTGAAATTCGCCATGGTTCGTGTTCCTCTTGGATAGAATTGCGGCGCCGGGCCGCCTCGTCTGGCGGCCCGGCACTTAGGAATATTGGGTTACGCAGGCGTGACGCCCACGCAAATCCGCTGGATCAGGCCGCGGCTTCTTCCGGCGGATTGGCCATCGCGCCGACATCCTGGCCCGAATCCTGGACGCCTGCGCCCTTGCCCGAACGGGCGGCGTCGGCGATCGCATCGCAATACAGGCGCACGGCGCGGCTGGCGTCGTCATTGCCGGGGATCGGGAAGGCGATGCCCGAAGGATCGGTATTGGTGTCGAGCACCGCGACCACCGGAATGCCGAGCACGTTGGCTTCCTTGATGGCGAGGTCTTCCTTGTTCGCATCGATCACGAACATCACGTCGGGAATGCCGCCCATGTCGCGAATGCCGCCGAGCGACAGTTCGAGCTTGTCGCGCTTGCGGGTGAGGTTCAGCACCTCTTTCTTGGTCAGGCCGCTGGTGTCACCGGCGAGCTGCTCTTCGAGCGACTTGAGTTCCTTGATCGAACCCGAAATCGTCTTCCAGTTGGTGAGCATGCCGCCAAGCCAGCGATGGTTGACGAAGTGCTGGCCCGAAGAAAGCGCGGCTTCGCGAATCGCATCCTGCGCCTGGCGCTTGGTGCCGACGAACAGCACCTTGCCGCCCGAACGCGCGGTCTGCTGCACGAAGTCGAGCGCGCGCGCGAACAGCGGCACGGTCTGCGACAGGTCGATGATGTGGATGCCGTTGCGCGCGCCGAAGATATACGGCTTCATGCGCGGGTTCCAACGGTGGGTCTGGTGGCCGAAATGCGCGCCGGCCTCGATCAATTGCTGCATCGTGACGGTAGGAGCCGCCATAGATAATTCCTTTCCGGTTGTGCCTCTGGAAAGCTGGAACCCGTATGCGGTCATGTCCCGCGGCGGGCACCGGTATGTGCGCCTTCCATGTGGATTTTTGCCCGTTTCGAACCGGCCCCGGACGGGGCTGCTCATGACGAACGCGCGGCGCTTAGCGCGTTCTTGAGCGAAAATCCAGTCTCTACTCGTCGTGCAATTGCAGCATTTCATCGCGAAAAACGCTTGACGGAACGGAACAAATAGAGAACAAAGGCCCTAACGCTGGAACCCCAGCGGACAACCGATGTTATCCACATACTGTCCACAGGCTGTCAATCGGTCTGTCGACCACCCAAGATTTCCGGATCGGGTTTGATAGAAAGATATTTCGATGTTCGCACTCGCTCTTGTCGCCGCCTTTGTCGTTCTGGCCCTCGCCAGTGCGGCGGTCCTCGCCGATAGCGGACTGCGCTGGTGGTCTGCTTTCGGGCGACTGCGCAGTGAACTTGCGGGATCGAAAGAGGGTCGCATTCATTCGACCGGAATTCGCACGCGCAAGGCAAGCCGCGTTCGTGCCGCGACTTGCCGTCAGCCGCTCGCCGTTTCGGTCAAGCGCGCTGCCGCCTGATCCTGGCGTACCGAAACCACCCATAGGGAAGTAGCGCGAGATAGATCGCGCAGATGCCGACAAGCGTCCACCACGGCTCCAACAGCAAGGCTGCGAAAAACAGTCCCGCGAACGCCAGCAGTTCCAATCGAACATTCCGACGTGGGCGAAGCGACGTCCAACTGAGCGTCGCAAGGTTCGAAATCATCAGCGCCGCGATCAACGCCACCCACGGCCCGACCAGATAGGGCGAGCGGAACAGCGCCTCGCCGGTCGCAATCCAAAGATAGAACGGCAGGAAGACCAGGCCCGCTCCTACGGGAGCCGGAATACCGGTCAGAAAACCCAGCGATTTGTGCGGTTGCACGTCGGTATCGATCTGGGCGTTGAAGCGAGCGAGTCGCAGCGCGCAGCACACCGCAAAGGCGAGCGCTGCGAACCAGCCAAAACGCGACAGATCCTGAAGCGACCACAGATAGACGATAATCGCGGGCGCCGTACCGAAGCTGAGCGAATCGGCCAGACTGTCGAGCTCCGCGCCGAATCGCGATTGCGCATTCAGGAGCCGCGCGATTCGCCCGTCGATCCCGTCGAGAACGCCGGCGAAGATGATCGCCAGAACGGCGAAGCCCCAATCGCCCGCAATGGCGAATCGAACGCCCGTAAGCCCGGAGCACAGCGCCGCCGCCGTAATCGCGTTCGGCAACAAAGCGCGCAGCGAAAGACCGCGCCGCACCGGAACGGGTGCAGCATCGAACGGCTCGTCCTCGGTGGCTTTCGGGCCCAGACGCGGGCGTTCTTCGGGAGGACGAGACGTCATTGCGCAATTCCTTCGATAAGCTTGCGTGTGCCGACTTCGCCCAGAACCGTTTCGCCCGCGATTACGCGCTGGCCCAGGAGGACCTTCGAATCGGTTCCCGCGGGCAGATACACATCCACGCGGCTACCGAAGCGGATCAGGCCGACCCGCTGGCCCACACCCATGGTGTCGCCGACCTTGACGAAGGGCACGATCCGCCGCGCGACGAGACCTGCGATCTGTGTGAAGCCGATCCTTACTCCGTCGGCCCGTTCGATCATGATGTGCTGGCGCTCGTTCTCTTCGCTCGCCTTGTCGAGATCGGCGTTGAGGAACTTGCCGGGCAGATAGACCAGCCGCCGCACGACACCGCCGATCGGGGCGCGATTGATGTGGACGTCGAACACACTCATGAAAATCGAAACGCGTGTCACCGGGCCTGTCGGAAGGCCTTCGATCCCGCTGCCATCGTCGATCCGCAATTCCTCGGGCGGCTCGACCTGGGAGATCAGGGTCACGAGCCCGTCCGCAGGCGATACGATGGCTACATCGTTTTGCGGAACAACGCGCTCGGGATCGCGGAAGAAGGCGAAGACGCCGCCTGCGAGAGCCAGCAGGGGCCACCCGATCCAATCCCAGTCCAGCAGCAACAGGAATATCAGGCTGATGCCCACGGCAATCAGTCCGAACTTGCGCCCTTCCGGATGGATCGAGGGCAAGGACCAGCTGGCATCGCCCCGCCCGTGATTGTCTAGCAGTTCACCTGGCATAGTCTGCGTCTAGAGACGCGCGGGGCACCCGGCAAGCGCCGGGGCCATCTCATCCCATCTTGCGGACGAATACGGTCCCGGCGGAATATCCTGCGCCGAAGCTGCAGATCAGGCCGCTATCGCCGCTTTCCAGATCGTCGCTGTTCAGGTGGAACGCGATAATCGACCCCGCGCTCGACGTGTTTCCATACGTGTCGAGCACTGTCGGGCTCTCGTCCTCGCTCGCCTCGTGGCCCAGAACGCGCTGGGCGATCAGGCGGTTCATCCCGGCATTGGCTTGGTGCAACCACAGGCGGCGCAGGCCCTGCGGATCGATGTCCAGCCGCTCCGCTTCTGCGACGATCATCTCCGCCACCATCGGGACGACCTCCTTGAAGACCTTGCGTCCTTCTTGGACGAACAGTTTGTCCGCCCCGTCCGTGTCGTCGGGTGTGGCGCGGTTGAGGAAACCGAAATTGTTGCGGATATTGTTCGAGAACACGGTCTTGAGCTTCGTGCCGAGAATGTCCCAGTGGCTGGCAGGTGCGATGCTCGCATCCTCGACCAGCACGGCGGTCGCGACATCGCCGAAGATGAAGTGGCTGTCCCGGTCGCGCCAATTGAGATGCCCACTGGTGATTTCCGGGCTGACGACCAGAACGCTTTTCGCGTTGCCCGCGCGGATATAGTCCGCCGCAGTCTGGATGCCGAAGGTGGCGGAAGAGCACGCGACATTCATGTCGAAGGCAAAACCGTCGATCCCCAGCGCCTGCTGGATTTCGATCGCCATTGCGGGATAGGGCCGCTCCATATTCGACGCCGCGCACAGCACTGCATCGACATTCGCCGCATCGCGCCCTGCCCGCTCCAGCGCCTGGCGGCACGCCAGAACGCCGATCTCGGCCATCATCGAAAGCTCGTCATTCCCGCGCGCGTCCCACCGCGGCGCCATCGTCTCGGGATCGAGCACCGGGTCTTTTGCCATCACGTGGCGCGCCTTGATACCGCTCGCCTTCTCGATAAATTCGACCGAGCTCGGCTGGAGAGCATCCATCTCGCCCGCAGCGATTGCATCGGCATGGGCGGTGTTGTGCCGCTCGACAAAGGCATTGAAGCTTTCGACCAGCTCGGCGTTCGAAATGCTGTGTTCGGGCGTAAACAATCCGGTGGCGGAAATGACCGGATGATGGGTCGCGTTGGAGTGAGTCATCGCGACCGGTTAGGCCTCGCGCAGCGCGCGGGCAAGACCGACGTCATGGGGACTGCCGTCGCCGATAGCACAGCGAAGCGGTAGATCGGGAGAAAACTGGTGGACAGGGCTGGATTCGAACCAGCGTACGCTTGCGCGGGCAGATTTACAGTCTGCTGCCTTTAACCACTCGGCCACCTGTCCATCGGCTTGCCGATATCGCGGAATACGCGATGGGCTGCGGCGGGCTGAGCCGCCGGGAGGCGCCCCTTTGGCGAAGCGGCGCTTGCCTGTCAATGGGGCCGCTGGCACAGGGCGCGCCGACACTAGGAAGGAATTACCGCTATGGCCAAACCGGAACGCAAGCGAGCCCTGCGCGGCCGCGCCGGACGTATGAAGGGTGGCCGCGGCAGCGGGCGCGCGAGCACGGGCCAGGTGCGCCTCTGGGGGCACCATGCGGTGGAAGCCGCGCTAATGAACCCCGCCCGGCGCCATCACAAATTGTGGGCGACGCGCGAAGCGATCGCCGAACTCGACGGCGAGCTGCCGCAGGATTTCGCGGTGGAATATGCCGCGCCTTCCGATCTCGACCGGCTGGTGTCGCGCGATGCCCCGCATCAGGGTCTGGTGCTCGACTGCGCGCCCCTTGAGGACGTGTTCCTCGACGACGTGCTGGACGGCGATCCGGCGCGGCCCATCGTGCTGCTGGATCAGGTGACGGATCCGCACAATGTCGGCGCGATCATGCGGTCTGCGGCTGCTTTCGGAGCGGCGGCGATCGTCACGCAGGATCGCCACGCACCGCCCGAAGGCGGCGTGATTGCCAAAACCGCTTCCGGGGCGCTGGAAATCCTGCCCTGGGTACGAGTGGTCAATCTGGCCCGCGCGCTCGACGATATTGCAGAGGCGGGATACTGGCGCCTTGGCCTGGCGGGCGAAGCGGAGGCGACTCTGGCCGAGGCCCTGCCGAAAGGGCCGGTAGCACTGGTGCTCGGGGCCGAAGGGCCGGGCATGCGCCACAATATCGGCCAGCATTGCGACGCTCTGGCGCGCCTGCCGATCGGCGATTCGGTTGAAAGCCTCAACGTCTCAAACGCCGCTGCGATCGCATTGTACGCCATCGCCGCGCGATAAGGCCGCCATAAAACGAAAACGCCGCGCCGACCCCAATGGATCGACGCGGCGTTTCGTGTTCCGAAGATCCGGTCTTAGTTGACCGAATCCTTGAGACCCTTGCCGGCCTTGAACTTGGGCTGGTTCGAAGCCTTGATCGTCATCGGTTCGCCGGTTCGCGGATTGCGACCGGTCGATGCCTTGCGCTTGGCGACCGAGAAGGTTCCGAAGCCGACCAGGCGCACTTCGTCGCCATTCGACAGCGCCTTGGTGATGGCATCGAACACGCCTTCGACCGCGCTCGACGCGTCGTTCTTGGACAGGCCGCTGGATTCGGAAACCGCGGTGATAAGGTCGTTCTTGTTCATTGTGTTGGATCCCCCAAGATTGAGATTTCGCCTTCATGACGAACTGATCGGTTTGACGTTGAACCGGTGAATCACCGGCTCGAGCGCGCGAAGAGTGAGCGCATCCGGCGGGGCCTGTCAAAGGTAAATCGGCGTCAAAGCCCTGCAAATCGGTCGAAACGACGCCGAATATGGTTAACCCGGCGCACCAGGGATGCGCCGGGTCGAGAATTGCAGAATTTACAAACTTATCAGGACGTCAGTGCGCCGTGGGAGGAGAGGCAGCGCCTCCCGCCGTGATCGGCTGGCTGGCCAGATCGTCCGCCTCGGTCCATTCGATCGCGTCCAACGGAGCTACGAGCGCCCGCTCAAGCACCTGATCGACATGGCTGACCGGAATGATCTCCAGCCCTTCCTTCACATTGGCGGGAATCTCCGCGAGGTCCTTCACGTTCTCTTCCGGGATGAGCACCGTCTTGATGCCCCCCCGAAGGGCGGCGAGCAGTTTCTCCTTCAGCCCACCGATCGCCAGCACCCGGCCGCGTAGAGTGACCTCGCCCGTCATCGCGACGTCGGGCCGCACGGCCACGCCGCTGAGCGTCGACACGATCGACGTCACCATTCCGATCCCCGCACTTGGCCCGTCCTTGGGAACGGCACCTTCGGGCAGGTGGATATGGATATTCTTGCGCTGGAACAGGCTCGGCTTGATGCCATAGGCGGGCGCGCGGGCCTTCACGAAGCTGAAGGCGGCGGCGACGCTTTCGTTCATCACTTCGCCCAATTTGCCCGTCGTCTTCGCCTCGCCCTTGCCCGGCGTGGTGACGCTCTCGATCGTGAGCAATTCGCCGCCCACTTCGGTCCAGGCAAGGCCCGTAACCGCACCGATCTGCGCCTCTTCCTCGCCCATGCCGTGCTTGTGGCGGCGGACACCGGCGAAATCGGCCAGGTTTTCGGGCGTGATTGTTACGCTTGTCGTCTTGCCTTCGAGAATGCGGCGCAGGCTCTTGCGGGCCAGCTTGGCGATCTCGCGCTCCAGCGTGCGGACCCCGGCCTCGCGCGTGTAATAGCGGATCAGATCGCGCAGAGCCTCTTCGGTCAGCTCGAATTCGCCATCCTTGAGGCCATGCTGCTTGACCTGCTTGTCGAGCAGGTGACGCTGCGCGATCTCGACCTTCTCGTCTTCCGTGTACCCTTCCAGCCGGATGATCTCCATCCGATCCAGCAGCGGCTGCGGCAGGTTGAGCGAGTTGGCCGTGCAGACGAACATCACGTCGCTGAGGTCGATATCGAGTTCGAGGTAATGGTCCTGGAACTTCGAATTCTGTTCGGGGTCGAGCACTTCGAGCAGCGCCGACGCCGGATCGCCGCGGAAGTCCTGGCCGAGCTTGTCGATCTCGTCGAGCAGGAAGAGCGGATTGCTCTTGCCCGCCTTTTTGAGATTGGTGACGATCTTGCCCGGCAGCGACCCGATATAGGTGCGCCGGTGGCCACGAATCTCGGCCTCGTCGCGCACGCCGCCCAGCGACTGGCGAATGAATTCACGCCCCGTCGCCCGCGCGATCGACTTGCCGAGCGAGGTCTTGCCGACGCCGGGCGGGCCGACGAGGCACAGGATCGGGCCCTTGAGCTTGTTGGTGCGCGCCTGCACTGCGAGATATTCGACGATCCGGTCCTTGACCTTTTCGAGCGCGTAGTGATCCGCGTCGAGCACCCGCTGCGCCTCGCCGATATCCTTCTTGAGCTTCGATTTCTTGCCCCACGGCAGGCCCAGCAGCACGTCGAGATAATTGCGGATGACGGTCGCTTCCGCGCTCATCGGCTGCATGCCCTTGAGCTTTTTCAGCTCGCTTTCCGCCTTGGCCCGCGCTTCCTTGCTCAGCTTGGTCTTGGCGATCGTCTCGGTCAGTTCGGCGATCTCGTTTATGCCGTCCTCGTCCCCGTCGCCCAGCTCGTTCTGGATCGCCTTCAACTGTTCGTTGAGGTAATATTCGCGCTGGGTCTTCTCCATCTGCCGCTTCACGCGGCCGCGGATCTTCTTCTCGACCTGGAGAACCGACAGCTCGCCTTCCATGAAGGACATGACCATTTCGAGGCGCTTGAGCGGGTCTTCCTCGCTCAGCAGGCTCTGCTTGTCGGAGACCTTAGCGGCCACGGCGGCGGCGATGGTGTCGGCGAGTTCGCCCGCATCGTCGATATCGCCCAACTCGTCGCCGGCACCCTCGCCCAGCTTCTTGTTGAGCTTCGCATATTCGCCGAACTGCTCGATTACCTGCCGCATGGTGGCAGTGACCTGACTGCCCGATGCCGTGCGTTCCTCGCGCACCTCGACCGATGCGACCACGTAATCGCCTTCGACCGCGAAGGATTCGATCTTCGCGCGGTCCGACCCTTCGACCAGCACGCGCACGGTCCCATCGGGCAGCTTCAGAAGCTGAAGCACCCGCGCGACCACGCCTACATCGTACAAATCCTCGCGCGCGGGATCGTCGCAGCCCGGATCGAGCTGGGCGAGCAGGAAGATATCCTTCGATCCTTCCATCGCCGCTTCCAGAGCGGCCACGGACTTGTCACGCCCGACGAAGAGCGGGACGACCATGCCGGGAAAGACGACGATGTCACGAAGGGGGAGAAGCGGGAATGTCTGGTTCATACCCCGAATATGGGAAGTGTGGCGGAGGGCTGCAACGGGGTCTACGTGGGAAGCTGTGGGGAAGCGGGAGGCGGATGGCCCAGTTTGGGGAGGAAAGCATACCTTTAAAGTGAGCCGCTATCGAGGACGCTTCCGGTTCACTAGGCGGTAGAGAATCCTAGCGAGCCCAAAGCCTGCCAATCCGGCTAAACCAGCCCAGAGCGGATTGAAAAGATAAAGAAGGCCATCAAGCGCATCTGCTGAGCGACCCGGTTCGCTTAACTCGACCATCGTGTAGAAGATCATTCCGGCGGGGACGATGAGAAGCAGCCAACAGCTAGTCTTGGGATGGGGCAGCATCCCAGCCAAAAATCCGATAAGAACGCCAAAAAGCAGCGCTATCTGGTAGTCATCCATTCTTCGGCTCTATGCTCGCTGCGAGCGATCCGAAACGGGTCGGAAGCGACCTCAATCGCCTACTCCCGAAACCCCGGATCGATCCGGTCGAGCTTGCGCAACAGCGCCGGCCAGGCGAGCCCGTCCGCGACCATGCCCATCCCGGCGGCGGGGGTCTGGCTCTGGACCTTTTCGGGCGTGCCCTGCGGCGGGGTATTCAAATTCTCGCGGCCCGCGCTCAGCATCGCGACTTGCGCTTCGCAGGCGCGCTCGATGAAATAGAGGCGCAGGAAGCACTGGCCGACCGTCTTGCCGATCGCGAGCGTGCCGTGATTGCGCAGGATCATGGCGTGCTTGTCGCCCATGTCCTCGACCAGCCGCTCGCGCTCCTCGAGGTCGGTCGCGATGCCTTCATAGTCGTGATAGGCGATGTCGTGCCGCGCGATCATGCCGGTCTGGGTGTGCTCCAGCAGGCCGAATTCCATCGCGCTGACCGCCTGCCCGTTCGGCGTATGCAGATGCATCACCGCCGCTGCATCCTCGCAGTTCATGTGCAGCGCGGAATGGATGGTGAAGCCCGCCGGATTGACCGGGTGGCTGGTTTTCAGAACCGGCTGCCCCTCGACATCGATCTTCACCAGGCTCGACGCCGTGATCTCTTCGAACATCATGTCATAGGGATTGATCAGGAAGTGATGCTCCGGCCCCGGAACGCGCGCCGACAGGTGCGTGAAAATCAGATCGTCCCACCCGTAGTGCGCCACCAGGCGATAGGCTGCGGCGAGATCGACGCGGACCGCCCACTCTTCGTCGGAAACCTGCGCGCGGACATCGCTGTCGTTACCGCTCGCATTGTCATTCATCACCGTTGCCATCTGATCTCTCTCCTCTGGAGGCGCTTGTATCACGAACGCGGCGGCGGTTCCATCAGACCGAGTGGCCGTCGTGCCTTGCCTTGTCGAACGTGTAGAAACAACTGAAGGTAAACCGCTCGCCCGACCTGATTTTCTCCACGCCGTGGAGGTAGCTCGCGGTCGAGGGGAAATAGGCGAGCAGGCCCGGCTTCAGATCCGGGCGCAGGCCGAGTTTCGGGAAATGGATCGCCCCGCCCTCATATTCGTCGTTCAGGTAGATGATCGAGGCGAAGGCGCGCCACGGGAACTGGTTGGGG
The DNA here is from genome assembly GCF_001635685.1 of Erythrobacter sp. HI0063. Taxonomy (GTDB): domain Bacteria; phylum Pseudomonadota; class Alphaproteobacteria; order Sphingomonadales; family Sphingomonadaceae; genus Qipengyuania. The sequence goes on along the minus strand of NZ_LWFF01000224.1, from coordinate 16,119 downwards.
CTGCCATTCGGCTCCTCGCAATCGGCGTGCGCCGCCTGATCGTCGCCGACGCGCCAGCGCACCAGCTGGAGCGTATCGGCATAGATCGGATCGGCGATGCCGTAATCCGCCGCGATATGCCTGGCGGTGCGGCGCCTGATCTTCTCCATCAGCTTCAATATCTTGGGCGGCATGGAGCGCGGATTGATCATCCGGCCATGCCACACGTCGTTTTTCGGGAGATAGGTTTCCCACGGCGCGTCGGGCGAGCGGGCGAAGTGCAGCAATTGCTTGCGCTCCGCCTCGCTCAGGAAATCGTAGGCCAGGCCGACCTTGTTGCCGTCCAGCGTGCGCGCGTGGCGGAATGTCTGCGCCACCGGCATGCGCGACGCCGTGCCGAGACCCGGCATGGCCATGCCACCTAAAGGGGATATTGCCCCTGCGCCGGGGCGATTGGAGTTGTTGTTGAAAATCGACATGGCGCTCTCCCGATCGCGTATCGTTTCCGTTTCTGCGGGTTATCCCATGCCGGGCAGGTTGAAGCCCGGCGGCAGGCCCATGCCCGACTGCAATTGCGCCATTTCCTCGCCCGCGCGGCGATCCGCCTTGTCGCGCGCATCGTTGAAGGCGGCGGTGACGAGGTCTTCGAGCATCTGCTTCTCGTCGAGATTCATCAGGCTGTCGTCGATCGCCACCCCGAGGATGCGGCCGCGTGCGGTGGCGCGGACCTTGACCATGCCGCCACCGGCATTGCCTTCGACCTCGATCGTATCGAGCTTGGCCTGCGCCTCGCCCATCTGGTTCTGAATCGTCTCGGCTGCCTTCTGGGCGGCGGCCATCATTTCTTCCATCGATTTCATGCTTCGCGTCTCCAATCGCGCCGGGGGGACGGCGTCTGGGTTTCTTCCAAGAGTTCGGCATCCGGAAAGGCGGCGAACGCGGCCTTCACCATGGGATGTTCGCGCGCCTCGCGCTGGGCGTCGGCGGCGGCCTGCTGTTCCTGTTCGACCAGCGAGGGTGCCCCGCCCTCGGGCGCTTGTTCGATCTGCCAGCGTTCGCCGGTGGCGGCGAGCAGCGCCTCGCGCAATTGCGGGCCGATATCGTCCTTGTAACGCGCATCGCGGCTGAATCGCAGCAGCTCGCTCTCGATCGCGATCGGGCGGATCTGCAATTTCATCGTGCTGGCGGCGAGGTGCTGGCCCGCATCCTCGACCTTGGCGACCAGATCGCGCCAGTCGATCGACTTCGCGGCAGGAGCCTCGGCGGTGCCTTCGCTTCCGGTCGTTGTGGGAGCGCTCGGCGCATTGGCCGCCGCATCCGCGATGATCTGGGCCAGGCGCCCCGGATCGGGAAGGTCGTTGGCGTGCAGCGTGCGCAGCAGTGCCATGCGCGCGGACACGAGCGGATCGGGCGCCTGGCGCACCTCCTCATGCCCTTTCAGCAGCAATTGCCACAGGCGATGGAGGCGACCCGCCGGGATCGCTTCGGCCCAGGCGGCGAGCTCGGCGCGCTCCTCGGCGCTCGGCGCGTCGGGCTCGCCGCCTGACACTTGCGACACTGTGATCCGGTGGACGATGTCCATCAGCGCCCGCATCATCGCCAGCGGCTCGACACCGAGTGCGTATTGCTCGTCCACGCCTGCGAGCAGAGGCCGCGCCTCGCCTTCCAGCAAATGGCCCAGCAGGCGGCGCTGCGCCCCTTTGTCGGCGAGGCCGAGCATGGACTGGACTCGCTCGGCGGTGACCGTGCTGTCCGATCCTTCATCGGCCCCCATATCGGCATGGGCGATCGCCTGGTCGAGGATGGACAACCCGTCGCGGACCGATCCTTCCGCTGCATTGGCCACGATGGCCAGCGCCTCGTCCTCCGCCTCGACACCTTCCTTGCGGCAGATCTCCGCGAAATGCTCCTTGAGCAGTTCGGCGGGAATACGCCGCAGGTCGAAGCGCTGGGTGCGGCTCAGGACCGTTACGGGCAGCTTGTCGACTTCGGTGGTGGCGAAGAGGAATTTCACATGCGCGGGCGGCTCTTCCAGCGTCTTCAACAGCGCGTTGAAGGCGTTGCGGCTCAGCATGTGAACTTCGTCGATGATATAGATCTTGTACCGCGCCGAAACCGCGGAATAGCGCACCGCCTCGATGATCTCGCGCACGTCGTCGACGCCGGTATGGGAGGCGGCATCCATCTCGATCACGTCGATATGGCGGCCTTCCGCGATGGCAGTACAAGGTTCGCAAACGCCGCACGGATCGATGGTCGGCCCTCCCTTCCCGTCCGGCCCGACGCAATTCAAAGCCTTGGCGATGAGGCGCGCCGTCGAGGTCTTGCCCACTCCGCGCACGCCGGTCATCAGGAAGGCATGGGCCAGCCGGTCGCGCGCGATCGCATTGGCGAGCGTGCGGACCATCGGTTCCTGCCCGATCAGTTCGGAAAAGGTCTGGGGCCGGTATTTGCGCGCGAGCACGCGATAGGGCTGCGCCGGATCGGGTGCGGTCGGTTCGACCAAGGGTTCCGAGGGAACCGTGAGGGCGACGTCCGGCGTCTCTTTCGCAGGCGGCACTTCGGTTGCGGGCGGCGCAACCGGTTCGGCTTCGGCAGCACCGAACATCGATCCCTGGCCCGCATCCTCCAATTCGGCGGCGCTGGGCGCGTTGTCTTCCGGAGCGTCGCCCGCTCCGGGCTCCCAAGGGAGGCCGTCTGAATTGTCCGGTGAATCACCCATGCCCGTTAGGTAGGGGCACCGGCCGCGCTTGTCATGCCATGGTGAGCGAAAAAGGAGCCGAGCGACCCGCTGCCATCTACCTGGGCTGCTTCCTTCCGGACCTGACCCGGTGAGCAGACGCGAACGTCCACCCGACTCCCGGGCGGCCATATGGCGGTGGCGGCGTGGGTTTGCAAGCGTCGCGCAGCCTCGACCGCGCCGCGCGTGAAGCCTCTAGCGAAAATTATCCGCGTAAGCCTGCAATTTCAGGGATTTGGGCGGCGTCGCATGGACACGCGCGGGGATACCGTATTTCTCGGCATAGGCCTTCGCCTCGTCCTTGGAGGGGAATTTCAGCTGCACCTGAACCTGCGTATCGCCGCTGCCCGTCCACCCCATCAGCGGATCGGCGCGGCGCGCTTCGGATTGTTCGAATTCGAGCACCCATTCATCGACGCGCGCCTTGCCGGACTGCATCGCACTCTTGGGTCGCTGATAGATACGGGCGGTCATGGTCGCGAGTCCTTGTTTAGTCCCTCAAACGCCGGGCGGCTTCGCGGCATAAGCCGCGGCGCGCGGTCGCGCTTGCGGGACTCCGAAGCGTCCCCGATCCCCTAATTCAGCCGCCGCCTCTTGAAAAGGCGTTCTTCGTCTTGAGGCTCGGCGCCTCCGCCCACGGCTCGTCCGGCCAGCGGTGCTTGGGATAGCGGCCCTTCATGTCCTTGCGCACGTCCATCCAGCTTCCCCGCCAAAAACCCGGCAGATCGCGGGTCGCCTGAATCGGGCGGCCAGCCGGGCTCGTCAGCTTGAGCAGGAGCGGTGTGTCGCCCACCATCGGGTGCCGCTCCAGCCCGAACAGCGCCTGCACCCGCACTTCCACGCTGGGCGCGTCGTCCCCGGTATAATCGATCGCGTGATGCGTGCCCGCAGGCGACACGAATTCGCGCGGGGCCAGCCGGTCAAGCCTCTGGCGGCTGTCCCAATCCAGCAGGCCGAGCACAGCATCGGTAAGACGCCCCTTCGCCAGCGCGAGATCGCGGCGCCCCTGCAAAAGCGGGGTCAGCCAAAGCTCGGCATTGTCCGAAAGCGCATCGAGAGACAGCGCGGCGATTCCGGCGTAGCGCGCCCGTGCCAGCAGGTCGGCAGGCAGCAATACCCCCAGCCTGTCCCGCGCCTTATCCACAAGCTTTTCCACAATCGCTTGCGCGTCCGGAGACGGATCGGGTCCGCTCGACAGTCGGATCGCGCCAAGCCGCCGCTCCAGCCGCGCTTCGATTCTCTGCTCGTCCTCGTTCCAATTGAGGACCGATTTGCGCTCGATAAGAGAGGGGAAATGCGTTTCGATGTCGGCCAGCACCAGCTGCGCCGCCGAAGTGATCCGCGCGCCCTTGGCCTGTCCCTGCGCATCGGCGACGATCAGCCACTCGGCCCGCGCCAAAGGAGAGGTCGGATCGAGCATGAAGCCCCGCCCGCCTGCGGAAATCCAACTTTCGCCCGAAGGATCACGGCGCTTGGCGATGAAGTCGGGGCGCGCTGCGGCCAGGAACAGCGCGGGATCCACGGCTTCGCCACCGCTCCCCTCGAAAGCCTTGGCATCGTCGGCGATCAGCTTTTCCGCCCGCTTCGCCCAGTTCTGCGCAAGTTTCCGGCTCGCTTCCGCTCTCGCGCTGCGGTCGCCCCGCCAGCGTGCGAGGCGCGCCGACAGATCCTCGCCGCGCCCGCCCAGGCCTCTCTCCTGCGTCAGCAAGATCAGCTCCGCAGCGTCGCGCGCCTGCCCCGCCCCGGCACCATAGAGGATCGCCGCGGCCCCCTCGGGGTCGAGCGGCATGGACGCAATTCGCCCACCAAAGTCAGTGATTCGCCCGGAGGAATCAAGCGCGCCAAGCTTTTCCAACCGGTGCTGCGCCGAAGCGAGCGAGGCTTCGGGCGGCGGATCGAGCCAGCGCAGGTCCAGCGGATCGCTGCCCCATTGCGCCACCTTCAGGACCAGCGGCGCGAGGTCGGCCGTGACGATTTCGGGCGGGTCGAATTCGGGCCGCCCCTTGTGGCCGCCCTGCTCCCACAATCGGTAGGCCGTGCCGTGGCTCTGTCGCGCCGCACGCCCGGCGCGCTGCGCCGCAGCGGCCTGGCTGGCCCGCATCGTCACGAGATGCGTGGTCCCCGCCGCGCGGTCGAATTCGGCTCGACGCGACAAGCCGCTATCGACCACGACCGAGACGCCATCCAAAGTGAGCGAGGTTTCGGCGATGGCCGTGGCGAGGACGATCCGCCGCCGCCCTTCGGGATCGCGCCGTATGGCCGCGCGCTGGCTCGCCGGATCGACCTGTCCGTGCAGCGGCAGCACCATGGCGCTCGGCAGGCGTGTCTCGATGCGCTCGCGCACACGCTCGATCTCGCCCACGCCGGGCAGGAAGGCGAGAATGTCGCCCTCTTGGTCGCGCCACGCGGTCGCGATTCCATCGGCGACCGCATCCTCGATCCGCTGGTGGGGCGAGCTGCCCAGCCACTCGATCGCCAGCGGGAAGGCGCGCCCCTCGCTTTTGATAACCGGGGCCGCATCGCCGAGCAGCCGCGCGAATCGCGCGCCGTCGATCGTCGCAGACATGACGAGGACGCGCAGATCCTCGCGCACGAAAGCGCGGCTCTCCAGTGCCATGGCGAGGCCGAGATCGCTGTCGAGATGGCGCTCGTGCGCTTCGTCGAACAGCACTGCCGACACGCCGGGCAATTCCGGATCTTCGAGGATGCGATTGACGAAGATCGCTTCGGTCACGACGAGAATGCGGGTCTTGGACGATTGGCGACTGTCGAGCCGGGTGAGGTAGCCGACGGTTTCGCCCGTCTTCTCGCCCAATTGGGCCGCCATCCGTTCCGCCGCCGCGCGCGCCGCGACCCGGCGCGGACTGGTGAGGATGACCTGACCGCTGCACCAGTCCTCCCCGATCAGCGCAGGCGCCACCGCCGTCGTCTTGCCCGCGCCCGGCGGCGCGACCAGCACCGCGCCGGTCTGCACGCGCAAGGCCGCCAGAAGATCGGGCAGGACGGCGTGGATGGGAAGGTCGGAAGGCATCGGCCTGCCCTATTCAGCTAGGTCAGTAGCCCCGCGCCACCGCGAAACGCGCCGCTTCCACCATCGCCTGCCGGGCCTTGCCATCGGGAAAGATCGCCAGCGCATCGATCGCGCGCTGAGCGAAATGGCGGGCCCTTTCGCGCGTATCCGCCAGCGCGTCGTGCCGGGCGATCAGAGTGCAGGCATGGTCCAAATCGGCGTCGCTGGTGCGGTGGCCGATGATCGCGTCCTTCCAGAAGGCGCGCTCTTCCTCGCTTCCGCGCGCATAGGCGAGGATGACGGGAAGCGTCATCTTGCCCTCGCGGAAATCGTCCCCCCGATCCTTGCCCATTGCGGCGGCATCCGAATCGTAATCGATCGCATCGTCGACCAGCTGGAAGGCGACGCCCAGATTGCGCCCATATTCGTCGAGCGCATTTTCCTTCTCATCGTCGCATTCGGCGACCACCGCCGCGATCCGGGCGGCGGCGGCGAACAGGGCCGCCGTCTTGGCGCGGATGATGCCGAGATAGCGCTGTTCGCTGGTGTCGATCCGGCGCTGCGCAGTCAGCTGATCGACCTCACCCTCCGCGATGATGGCGCTGGCGCCGGAGAGGATCTTGAGAACGCGCAGGCTGCCGTCCTCCGTCATCAGTTCGAAGCTGCGGCTGAACAGGAAATCGCCCACCAGCACGGTGGCGGGGTTGCCGAAGATGATGTTCGCGGCGGTCTTGCCCCGGCGCATCTCGCTGCCGTCGACGACATCGTCGTGAAGCAGGGTGGCGGTATGGATGAATTCGACCGCGGCGGCGAGCTTGTGGTGGCGCGCGCCCTGATAGCCGACGAGCTCTGCGCCTGCGAGCGTGAGCATCGGGCGCAGACGCTTGCCCCCACCAGAAATCAGATGCCCGGCCAGCGCCGGTATCAGCGGTATCTCGCTCTGCATGCGCGAAAGGATGACGGAATTGACCGCGTTCATGCCCTGCGCGGTCAAAGCCAGCATGGGGTCGAGCGAGGGGTTGGATCCGCGATCGTGAAGGGGAATGATTTCGGCGCTCATCTGCCATCGGCAATGGGGAGGCTGGCCGCGCTTGGCAAGGGCGCAATTGCTGCTAGCTTGGCACGATGTCCCGGCAAACACCCTCCGCCCAGCCCGCTTCGGCCCAGCCATCGAACCAATACTCTACTGGGGATGCGACCCTTGCCGGGTATCGCAAGAGCATCGACAATATCGATGCGGCCCTCATCCACATGCTGGCCGAACGGTTCCGCATCACTCAGGCGGTGGGGGCCTACAAGGCGAAGGCGGCGCTTCCGCCCGCCGATCCGGGCCGCGAACATGCGCAGATCGCCCGGCTGCGGGCTCTGGCACAGGATGCCGAGCTCGACCCCGAATTCAGCGAGAAATTCCTGCGCTTCATCATCGATGAGGTGATCCGGCATCACGAACAGGCGCGCGAGACCCGCTGAGCCCCACCGGCGAGCGACCGAATGTGACCAAAATGCAGCACCAGCGCGGCCACGGTGAAAAAGTCCCTTCGCGTTGCCCTTGGCGGGTTGAATCCCCTCGTCGGTCTCAATAGGAACCATCCTCGCATTTTCGCTCAAGGGGAATTACCATGAAATTTGGCAAGACAGCTCTGGTCGCTTCGGCTGCCAGCCTCGCCGTTGCTCCGATCGCCGCTCAGGCAGCCGATCGCGCCGCCGCTCCGGTTGACGGGGAATCCGAACTGGCCGGCAATGCCGGTGGCATTCTGGCGATCTTCGGCGTTCTCGCCATCGCCACCTTCATCTTCGCTTCGGGCGATGACGAGCCCGTCAGCCCGTAACGGTTGCTGAACTGGACACATTTACGAGCGGGGTCGGGTTTCCGGCCCCGTTTTCGTTTGAGCGGGCTCCATTTCGCAAAAGCCAATTCCGATCTGCCCGAACGCGGCTTGATTATCCGGTCAGTCGAACCCGTCTCCGGCCCTCGGCAGCTCCAGCCGGACCAGCAGGCCTCCCAGATCCTCGCTCTCGGCCAGCGACACCGAACCGCCGTAGATTTCCGCCACGTCGCGCACGATCGCCAGGCCCAGGCCCGTGCCCGGCTTGCCGGTATCGAGGCGAGCGCCGCGATCGAATATGCGCGGCCATTCCTCTTCGGGGATGCCCATCCCGTCATCCTCGATCCAGATCACGCAGCGCGAAGATGAAGGTTCGGCATCGACCGTGACGAACACACTGCCCCCGCCGTATTTGGCCGCGTTCTCGATCAGATTGCCGAGGATCTCGTCCAGATCCTGTCGCTCCATCGCGGCAACCGCGTTCTGATTGCCGTCGAGATCGAACCGCGTTCGCTCGTAGATTCGCGTTACCGCCCGCAACACGCTTTCGACGCTGGGCCAGATTTCCGCCCGCGAGTGGCCGCTGGCGCGCCGTCCCACGGCGCGGGCGCGGGCCAGATGGTGTTCGACATGGCGCTGCATCGTCTTGGTTTCGCGGCAGACCAGATCGGACAGCTTGGGATCGTGCGCGGTGGCGGCGTTCGTCAGCACGGTGAGCGGCGTTTTGAGAGCATGGGCGAGATTGCCCGCATGCGTGCGCGCTTCTTCCGCCTGCCGTTCCGAATGAGCGAGTAGCGCGTTGACCTCCTCGACCAAGGGCTGGACCTCCAGCGGCAAGGGCTCGTCGATCCGATTGGCGCCTGCGCTTCGCATGTCCTGTATCGCGGCCCGAACGCGCCGCAGCGGACTGAGCCCGATCCAGTTCTGCAAGACCGCGAGCGCGAACAGGCCCAGGCCCAACAAGGCGAAACTCCAGGCGAGAATGGCCCGAATGCGCGCTATCTGATCGTCCAATTGCTGGCGCGCGGAGGCGACCGCAAAGGTCCAGCGCGCCTCGCTGTCCGGCAGGATCACGGTGCGCTGCGCGATGCGGAGGGGCTCGTCGGCGAATTGCTGGCTGTCGTAGAAACGCGGCTCGAAATCGTCGGCTTCCTGCCGCACGGTGAGCGTGTTGTCCCACAGCGAACGCGAGGGATACCCTTCCTTTCCGGGCGCGCTGATCTGGTAATAGAGGCCGCTATTGGGTTCGAGAAAGCGCGGTTCGCCCAGCACGCGGTTGAAATAGACCTCGCCATCCAGGTCGATTTCCGCCGTCACGATCATGGCGTTAAGGAGATATTCGAGCTGATCGTCGAAATTGCGCTCGACCAGATTGGTGAGCGTGCGGTCGAGTGCGAAGCCTCCGGCCAGCAGCAGGACAAGAATCCAGCCCGCCGCGATCGCCATCATCCGGCGCGCCAGACTGCTCTCGGCCCGGGGCGCCGTGTTGCGCGCAGCAGCCGAAACCACCGGTTCCGCCGAGCCCCCGCCGACCGGAACGGACGGCGTTACGAGCGCTGCGGAATCAGGCGCGCGGCTGGTCGGCGGGATCGTCGAGCGAGTAGCCAAGGCCGCGGATCGTGGTGATGACATCCGCGCCGAGTTTCTTGCGGATGCGGGTTACGAAAACTTCGATCGTGTTGGAATCGCGGTCGAAATCCTGATCGTAGATATGTTCGATCAGTTCGGTGCGGCTGACCACCTTGCCCTTGTGGTGCATCAGATAGCTCAGCAGCTTGTATTCCTGCGCGGTCAGCTTGACCGGCTCGCCCTTCAGCGTGACCCGGCCCGAGCGCGTGTCGAGACGCACGTCGCCCGCCGTCAGTTCGGCGCTGGTATTGCCCGAAGCGCGGCGGATCAGTGCCCGCAGGCGCGCGATCAGCTCTTCGGTCTGGAAGGGTTTGGCGAGATAGTCGTCCGCGCCCGCGTCGAGCCCAGCGACCTTGTCGCTCCAGCTGTCGCGCGCGGTCAGGACCAGGACCGGGAAGCCCCGCCCTTCCTTGCGCCACATGCCGAGCACGGTGAGCCCGTCGATTTCCGGCAGGCCGAGATCAAGGATCACAGCGTCGTAATCCTCGGTGCTGCCGAGGAAATGGCCGTCCTCGCCATCGGTGGACAGGTCCACGGCATAGCCGTTCTGTTCCAGCGTCGATTTGAGCTGTTGGCCGAGCGTGGGCTCGTCCTCGACGATCAGAATCCTCATTATATCTTGGTCCCCGGTTGCGCGGTTGCGGCCCATCGGCCGCCTGTCGCCGTGATGTCGTTCATGTACATGAACACGTCAAGCAGCCGACAGTTTCGCGGCCAGCGTGGGAAAGCGGGATTTTCAGTCGCTGCGCCCGAGAACGCGGCCCGTCCGGGCATCCACATCCACGAACAGGACGCGCCCGTCGCGGATGAATTTCAACCGATAGGCCATCGCGGTCGAATCGTAGGCCGGGCCGAGATATTCCGCCCCGCGCATGGTCGGCACGATCCGAGCCTCGATCTCGCGCAGGGACACGAGATTGCCCGCGCGCATCTCCTTGCGCGCTTCGCCCTGTTCGCCCCGCGCCTGCGCAAGCACAGGCGCGGCCATGGGCATCGAAAGCGCAAGAGCGAGACAGGGGATGAGCAAGCTTTTCATGATGCCTTTCTGACTAGTGCGACAGCATTGAACAAGGTGTGAATGCGCTGCGCCCCACCTGCCCGATCAACGCGTCAGTTCGTATTTGACCGTCATCGTGACCTGCGTGCCGACCTGACCGGGGCGTGTCGGCGTCGAAATCCGGCTTCCGGTTACTTTGATCGCTTGCGGAGCAGCATCGTACATCGGCTGTTGAAAACCCATCTGTTCTTCGACGGCAAGCAGGCGGACGCCCGAATACCCGGCCATGCGGGCATAATCCTGCGCCTGCGATTGCGCCGCCGCGAAGGCGGCCTTGCGCGCCTCTGCCTTTTGCGGTGCGTCGTTCACGATTTCCCAGTTCGGGCCGCTGAGATTGGTGGCGCCGGCAGCGACCAATGCATCGAGCACCGGCCCGATCCGGTCGAGATCGCGCAGATCGACGGTCACGCGATTGGTCGCATCGTAACCGATGAATTCGGGGGGCATGTTCTGGCGGTGATTATATTGCGGGTTGAGCGTGATGCCGGCGGTCTGCACGCGGTCCTCGGGAATTCCCAGCGCATCCATCCGCTTCAGCACACGGTCCATTTCGACGGCGTTCTGCTGCATCGCCGCGACGGCGGTCTGCGCGCGCGTGGTTACTCCGGCACTGATCGTCGCCTTGTCGGGATCGCCCAGAACCTGCTGCGATACCTGCAATTCGATCACGGGTCCGGTCGCGGCGATCGAGACTTCGGCGGCATTCGCCGGGAATGCGACCACGGCGGGCGCCAGAGCGGCGGCGGCGAGCGAAAGGGCGAAACGTTGCATGATCGATACTCCGGTCGGTGTGTTGGTGTGGCGAATGCCTATGACGCGCTTACGCCCCGCTGAACCGATGGGTTCCGCGATCGGGGCGTGACAGGCTGCGAATTTGCAAGCCTTGCGAGGGCCACACCGGCCTTGCCGATCACCGCGCCCGCGCCTACCTGCCGCGCTCCATGGCACAACCTCCGATCCTCAGCTGGGAAGGTCTCGGCCTGCAACAGGGCGGCCGCTGGCTGTTCGGCGGGCCCGACCAGGACCCGATCGACCTTCATATCGGCGCGCGCGACCGGCTTGCGCTGATCGGCCGCAACGGCGCGGGCAAGACCACTCTGTTCCGGCTGATCGACGACCGGATCGAAGCCGATCGGGGCCTGCGCAAGGTCAAGCCCGGCACGCGCATCGTCGTGTTGGAGCAGGAGCCGGATCTTTCGGGCCATGCCACGCTGATGGAATGGGCGCTGGTGGGCGACAATCCCCCGCAGGAGCACGAGGTCGACGCGATCGCGGGCCAGCTCGGCATCGACATGGCGACCCCGACCAAGGGCGCAAGCGGCGGCGAAAGGCGCCGCGCCGCCATCGCCCGCGCGCTGGCACAGGATCCCGATCTGCTGTTGATGGACGAGCCGACCAACCACCTCGATCTCGCCGCGATCGACTGGCTGGAAGGCTGGCTCGACCGGTACAAGGGCGCCTTCGTCGTCATCAGCCACGACCGGACCTTCCTCAAACGCCTGACCCGCGCGACGCTCTGGCTCGACCGGGGCACCATGCGGCGCAAGGAGGTCGGCTTCGGCGGGTACGAGGCCTGGGAAGAACAGGTCTATGCCGAAGAAGCGCGCGCGGCGGAAAAACTGGACGCCAAGCTGAAGCTGGAAGCCCACTGGCTGGAACGCGGCGTCACCGCGCGGCGCAAGCGCAATCAGGGGCGGCTGGAAAAACTGCACCAGATGCGGGCCCAGCGCGCCTCGATGATCTCCGCCGGTGGCACGGCCAAACTGAAGCTTGCGACGGAAGAGGATTTCAAAAGCAAGTCCGTGATCGCAGCGGACTCGATCTCCAAGACTTATGGCGATCGCACCGTCATCAAGCCGTTCAGCCTTCGTATCCAGCGCGGCGACCGGATCGGGATCGTCGGCTCCAACGGCGCGGGCAAGACCACGCTCTTGAAAATGCTGACGGGGGAACTCGCCCCCGATACCGGCAGCGTCGATATCTCGAACAAGCTGACCGGCGTGATGATCGACCAGCAGCGCGCCCTGCTCTCGCCCGACAAGACGGTGCGCGAAGTGCTGGCCGAAGGCGGCGACTGGATCGACGTGCAGGGCCATCGCAAGCACGTGCAGGCGCATCTCAAGGACTTTCTGTTCGATCCCAAGATCGTCGACACCAAGGTCGGCATCCTGTCGGGCGGAGAGCGCAGCCGCCTGCTGCTCGCGCGCGAATTCGCGAAGGCCTCGAACCTGCTCGTGCTGGACGAGCCGACCAATGATCTCGACCTCGAAACGCTCGACCTGTTGCAGGAAGTGATCGCGGATTACGAAGGCACGGTCCTCCTCGTCAGCCACGATCGCGACTTCCTCGACCGGACGGTGACGCTGACGCTCGGCCTCGACGGCAGCGGCAAGGTCGACGTCGTGGCAGGCGGTTACGAGGACTGGGAGAGAAAGCGCAGCGAAACCGTCGCCGTGGCGCGCGAGGCCGCGGCGAAGGACACTGGCAATGCGCCCGCCCCCGCCCCGCCCCCGCCGAAATCGACCAAGCTTTCCTACAAGGATCAGCGCGACTACGAACTGCTTCCCGCCCGGATCGAGGAGCTGGAAGCCGCAATCGCGAAGGGGGAGACTATTCTCGCCGATCCGGAACTCTACACCGCCGATCCGCAGAAATTCGCCACCATCTCGCAAGGCATCGAAAACGCCCGCGCCGAAAAGGACGCGGCGGAAGAGCGATGGCTGGAACTGGCGGAGCTGGTCGAAGGGTGAGCGAGACAGGCGCTGCGGCTCTCGCCGCGCGGATCGCCGCCTGTAAGGTCTGCGCCGCGCATCTTCCGCACGGCGTGCGCCCGGTCGCCAGCTTCTCGCCCACGGCGCGGCTGCTGATCATCGGGCAGGCGCCGGGATCGAAAGTGCATCTCAGCGGCATTCCGTGGGATGACAAAAGCGGAGACCGGTTGCGCGAATGGACCGAGCTGGACCGCGAGACGATGTACGATGCCAGCCGGGTCGCGCTCGTCCCGATGGGTTTCTGCTATCCCGGCAAAGCGAGCGGCGGCGACAAACCGCCGCGCCGCGAATGCGCGCCCCTGTGGCATGAGGAAGTGCTGGCCACGCTGCCTCAGGATCGCCTGACGCTGCTCGTCGGAACCTATGCGCAGGCCTATTACCTGCCGGACACCCGCAGGCTTTCGATGACCGAGAGAGTGCGGCGTTTCACCGAGTTCTCGCCGCGCGTCCTGCCGCTCCCCCATCCGGCATGGCGATCGACAATCTGGATGCGCCAGAACCCCTGGTTCGAAGCCGAAATCCTGCCGATCCTGCGAGCGAAAATCGCAGCAACGCTGGCCTAGACCAGCTTCTCACAAGCGATAGAACCCGGCCACCCGGTCGAGCGCGATACCGAGTACGAGCTTGCCCGAACGCGCAGGCCATTTGAGCGTCTTTTCCGCCGATGGCAGGCTTTCGCAGGCACACACCACGCGCCACAGCACGTCCGAAAGCCCACGCCCCGCCTCGCGCATCGCACCGTCGAACCGCTCCTTCGCCGCGATCCGGCGCTCGCTAGGGGTCAGTCCCGCACCGCCCACGCCGCCATCCACGCGCACCGGATCCCAGCGCATCGTGATGGACGGCGCGAGCTGCGCGCGTTCGTAATCCATACGCAGCCGCTCGCCCGCGTCGAACTGGCGGTCGTCGAGATGGCCGCGCGCATGGAGCCAGCCGAGCGGCGATTCGGCAAGATTGACCGTTACCGAGCGCTTGCGCTTGGCCGCGCCCGATCCGCGCCGGGGCCCTTCTACCGTCACTTCCCGTTCGACCAGTTCGCGCTTCATAAAATTCTCCCGATTCGCTGACGCAGCTGCTCTTGCAAAATGGTGAGCCGCGTAGGAAAGAGAAAACCGATCTGGTTATTTTGAGGAGCGCCGGATGATCAATCGCATCCGTGACATTCGCAAGCAGAAGGGCATGACTCTGGCCGACCTGGCCGAAGCGTGCGACCCACCGACCACGCCGCAGACGGTCGGGCGGCTGGAAACGGGCATGCGCAACCTATCCATCAAATGGATGGATCGGATCGGAAAGGCGCTGGGCGTGGAGCCCGAACTGCTCGTGCGTTCGGAAAGCGCTGGGCACCCGCAGATGATCGCCATGCTGGCCGCCAGTGGCGCTGAAGCGCTTTCGTCCCCGCGCGACGCGATCCTCGCCACCGACCTGTCGGGCGACGGGGCACTGGTCGTGATGGCGGTCGAATACCCCCATGGCGAATACCGGCCCGGCGACCAGCTCTGGCTCCGCCAGCTCGCGCCCGAAGACGCATCCCGCGCCATCAATCGCGACGTGCTGGTTCCGCGCAAGGGCGGCCGTTTCGCATTCGGTCGGCTGATCGATCGGCAGGGCGATCTGGTGGGTGTGCTGCCCCCCGGTCATGGCCAGAAGCAGGACGTGGTGAAAGACCCGGCCTGGATCGCGGTCGCCGAAATGCTGGTGCGAAAGCTCTGACGATGCCGCGCGTCCTGTCGCTCTCGACACTCTTCCCGAATGCAGCGAATCCGCGCTTCGGGACGTTCGTGGCCCGCTCGCTGGAAGCCTTGCAGCGCGAGACCGATTGGGACGTAACCGTCGTAAATCCCATCGGCCTGCCGCCGCTTCCCAACGCGCTTCTGCCTGGCCGCTATCGAGTTCTGGCGGCTGCGGCGACCGGCGGGATCGAGAACGGAATTTCGGTCCACCGTCCGCGTTTCACTCTCCTCCCCAAGATCGGCGGGCGGCTGAACCCCGGCGCGATCGCGCGCGCGGCGCTGCCTCTGATCCGCCATCTGCACGCCAAGACACCATTCGACCTCGTGGATGCGCAATTCTTCTATCCGGACGGTTCCGCCGCCGTCCGCATCGCCCGCGCGCTCGATCTCCCGCTGTCGATCAAGGCACGCGGCGCGGACATCCATTACTGGGGATCGAGATCCTACGCCCGCGACGCGATGCTCGCCGCCGGGAGCGATGCAAAGGGATTGCTATCGGTCTGCGAGGCGCTTGCAGACGATATGACAGCGCTCGGTCTGCCGCGAGACAAGATCGCGATCCATTACACGGGGCTCGATCGCGACCGCTTCCGCCCCTTCGATCACACCCGCCTGCGCTCGCGAGTGGGCACGGAGTTCGATATCGCATTACCGGATGATGCCCCCCTGCTGGTGACCGTCGGTGCTTTGATCCCCCGCAAGGGGCAAAGGCTGGTCATCGAAGCGCTGACATCGCTTCCCGATGCGCGTGTGCTGCTGGTCGGCAAGGGTGAGGACGAAGCGGATTTGCGCGCGTTGGCGCAGACCTTGGGACTGGCCGATCGCACTCACTTCCTCGGCTCGATCGATCACGATCTCCTGCCGTTGGTCCTGTCCGCCGCCGATGCGATGGTGCTGCCCTCGTCCAGCGAAGGACTGGCCAATGCCTGGGTGGAGGCCCTGGCCTGCGGCACGCCGCTCGTCATCACGGATGCGGGCGGCGCGCGCGAAGTCGTGGACGGGCCGGATGCGGGCATCATCGTGGCGCGGGAGGCAGAAGCGATCGCGGACGGTATCAAGCTCGTGCTCGCCCATCCGCGATCGCCGCACACCGTCGCCGCAAAGGCCGAGCGGTTCGACTGGCGTGTGAATGGACGCACGCTCGGCGAATATTACGAGCGGCTCGTCCGCGCGTAATATTCAGGCGATGCGCTGAAATCAGCGACCCTCGCGGGCGAGGCGCGCCTGGCGGTCCTCTTCGCTTTCTTCCGGCACGAAGCTGTTCGACGTGACGCCCATCCACACCAGCAGCGGCGCCGCCATGTAGATCGAGCTGTAGGTGCCGACGAAAATGCCCAGCGTGATCGCCGCGACGAGGCCGAACAGGCTTTCCGG
>NZ_LWFF01000223.1 GCF_001635685.1 Erythrobacter sp. HI0063 | reverse complement strand
GGCGTCGCTAGATTGAGACATTGTCTCATCGAGTTTCCCCATACCCGTGAGTTTCCCAATGATTACCCGTTTTCTTGCCAATTCCGCGCTCTCGTCGCTCGGCCTGTTCTGCCTGCCGACACTCGCAATGGCTCAGTCCGCGACAGTCGATGGCCTACCGGTCGTGGCGGCGGAGCAAGGCGATGCTCCCATCGTCGTCACCGGTGTGCGGCAGGCCTATCGCGGTGATTTCGCGCTTTCCGAAATTCCGCAATCCATCGATGTCATCAATGCCGGGACGATCGAGGAAAACAGCATCATCCGGCTGAACGATGCGCTCGACC
>NZ_LWFF01000222.1 GCF_001635685.1 Erythrobacter sp. HI0063 | reverse complement strand
TCGAAGAGTGCGCATTGCCCAAGGGTTCCGCGCAACGTGATTACCAGATCACCTCGCTGAAGCTTTCCTCGCGATAGCGAACGAAATTTCGCTTCGTTAATGAACTGAGCCTTCGTGAAATCTAGCTCGCCAGCCCTAATGTTCGTAGTGTTGAGAAATAGAATCCCTTCGTCTTTGATGTCATTTCCGCTGGGGTAATTTGAAGAGCGATCGCCATTGATGAGC
>NZ_LWFF01000221.1 GCF_001635685.1 Erythrobacter sp. HI0063 | reverse complement strand
ATATCACGATCGGCTGCCTGCCTGCTCGTGAGCAATTCCCGGGCCGCTTCGCGCGAAGGCGCTCAAGCATACGAGCCACCGATCGGGCCATCGCGATCAGTTTTCTCGACCAGGTACGCCCATAAGCATCTTTCTCGTCGGCCGTCATCGCCTGCGTGCTCATTTCGAACGTCTCGCCTTTCGTGCGTAGATTCAACCCTTCAGCATCATCGGATGCACGTTCCAAAAGGGTAAGCTGTCGTTCTTCAAGACGACGCTGTTCATCGACGCGGCGTTTCTCCTCCTCTGCCTCAGCGCGCAGGCGTTGCGCAGCCTGTCGCTCA
>NZ_LWFF01000220.1 GCF_001635685.1 Erythrobacter sp. HI0063 | reverse complement strand
TCAGATAAGCCTGATCGAATTCCGTCCATCCGGCGGGAGCGGTTTCACCTTCGTCGAACAGAGTCATGATCGTGGGGATCCGCGTATCGGAACCTTCGACACGTTCGCTACCGGTCATGCCCAAAATCCGCATCGAAGCGTAATCGGCGAGCTGGCGGAATGTCTTACCGGAAACATGGGCAAGATCGATCAACACGACCGATCCGGTGAGTTCCATGCTGATAGGGATCTGAAGCCGACTGGCTTTGTAAACGCGAAGAACGGGCATCTCGATGTGTCT
>NZ_LWFF01000219.1 GCF_001635685.1 Erythrobacter sp. HI0063 | reverse complement strand
CGGCAAGATCGCGAGCGCCGGCACCAATGGCCAGTTCCGCACGCCGCGTCATATCATCCGCTTGATGGTCGAGATGACCCAGCCGACGCCCGAGGACGTGATCTGCGATCCCGCGCTCGGCACAGCGGGCTTTCTGGTCGCGGCCGGCGAGTACCTGCGCGACAATCACCCGCAGCTGTTTCGCGATGAAAAGCTGCGCCACCACTTTCACAATGCCATGTTCCACGGGTTCGATTTCGACCCCACCATGCTCCGCATCGGCAGTATG
>NZ_LWFF01000218.1 GCF_001635685.1 Erythrobacter sp. HI0063 | reverse complement strand
GCGAAGGGCATGCGAGTGTGCATGCCGGGCATCTGCACAACCTGATCTCGCGAATTTTCACACATCAACGCCTCCATTCACGTTGCAACACGGTGACACAACGAGCTTCGTATATATCGGAACTGTTACCGTCAATTAAAGGTCCATCAATCGCGCATTCAAAATGACAAGCGGGCATCACACTGTGAATGCGTTCAACGAAGCAGATGAACGGATGTTCAAGCCTCGCAGCAACCTGTTTGCATCTCCCAAATCAACGGCAGGCCATAGCCA
>NZ_LWFF01000217.1 GCF_001635685.1 Erythrobacter sp. HI0063 | reverse complement strand
ATTATCTCAACCGCATCGTGGACGAGCGCGGCATTCGCGAGCACATCCGTACGGGCCACACCGTCCTCGCCGCAGACTGGCGCGAAGCCCATGCTTGCTGGCACGTTACGGTCGAAACCGCCGAGGGCGACCGCAAGCGTCTGACCGCCAATTGGCTCTATCTCGGATCGGGCTATTACGATTACGACGAAGCCTACGATCCG
>NZ_LWFF01000216.1 GCF_001635685.1 Erythrobacter sp. HI0063 | reverse complement strand
CGCGCCACATCGCGTGCATCACGATGGCAAGCTTGCGGGCGACCGCGACGCGCGCTCTACGAGGCCGCTTCGGCGATGCTCACAAGGTTCAAGGGCCGCGACACGATCAAGACATGGGGGCTGAAGCTCGCGAAGACCAAGTGCCACGCCAAGGCGCGCGTCGCACGTCTGGGTCGCCCGCTTTGCTGATCCGCCCCTTTACGTCGATCGATGAGCCAGACTGCCAGCGGCGCGAGGTGAGCCCGAAGTAGGCCGCGACATTGCGCGAGCGGCGGAACCGGGCGGGATCGTCGATCGCACTCTTGAAGCTCAGGGAGGTCACTGGGCCGACGCCCGGGATCGCCATGAACCGGCGGCACAGCTCGTCGCGCATCGCGAGCTGGGTGACCAGCTTGTG
>NZ_LWFF01000215.1 GCF_001635685.1 Erythrobacter sp. HI0063 | reverse complement strand
CGCGCGCAATTCCTTGGCGTCGGGATCGGGATAGAGCGCGGGCGAATGGGCGGATGCTAGCGCGTCGATGACCGCAGGGCTGCATCCCAGCGGGTTCTCGTTCGCGGACAGCTTGATCAGCTCGCGCCCGTCGGCGGATTTCGCCTTGCCGGGGACATAGGGATGGATCGCGTCGATCCACGGCTTGGGAGTGGGGCGGTCGGCCATGATGGGTTTCGCCATAACGGAAAGCAGTCCTTCGACAAGCTTGGGAGGAAAGGTTAGAGGAGCCCCCGCACGTTTTTGCTGGAACCCCTCGCTTGAGCTTCGAACCCCAAAGCCTGACCCTGCCCGATCCGCTGCCGCTCGACGGGGGCGGGACGCTGGCAGAGGCGCGGGTCGCCTACGAAACCTA
>NZ_LWFF01000214.1 GCF_001635685.1 Erythrobacter sp. HI0063 | reverse complement strand
GCTCGCTGCTGAACGCTTTGACCGGCCGCCGCGCGATCGCGCGTACCTCGGTGACGCCGGGCCGCACGCAGGAGCTGAACTTCTTCGAAGTGGGCGAGCCGACGCTGTTTCGCCTCGTCGACATGCCCGGCTACGGTTTTGCCAAGGCCCCGGTCGCGGTGGTCGAGAAATGGCGCAAGCTGGTCCGCACCTATCTGCGCGGACGGCAGGTGCTGGCCCGCAATCTGGTCCTCGTCGACAGCCGCCACGGGCTGAAGGATGTCGACCGCGAGATGATGACAATGCTCGACGAGGCGGCGGTCGGCTATCGCGTAGTCCTGACCAAGGCCGACAAGATCAAGGCGAGCGAGCTGGCCAAAGTGGTCGCCGCGACCGAAGCCGAAGCCAAGAAACACGTCGCCGCTTATCCGCATGTCCATGTAACGAGCAGCGAGAAGGGCATGGGGATCGACGAATTAAGGGCAGCGGTGCTGAGCGACGCGGGGGTCTGAGTCGCCGGATAAGTCGACAGATTCACGTATTCTCCGGTGTTTTTTGCGCGTTTGCACGCAGCAAGGTTTTAATCCGTGTTAACCGTCGTGTGCCAATAGAATGGGCCCCGAAGCCGGGTTCACCCATGGAAGAGACACGCGAATGAGCATGAACGAAGTCTGGGCCCGCGCACTTACCCATATCGGGAACGGCGTCGTGATCCTGGACGAAGCCGAGATCATCCAGCTGATCGGTCCGAAGGCCCTCACCCTGTTCGGTTGCGACGCGAATTCGATCGGTGAGGGGAGCAGCCTCGGAGAATTCCTGGCCTGTATCGGCCGGAAGGTCGGCTGGTCCGAAGAGCGGATCGCCAATGTCCACGAAAATCATCGGACCTGGAAGTCGGCCGGCGAGGACAAGGAAATATTCCATCATTTCGACGATGGGATGATCCTCAGAATTTCCTATTTTCCTTCCCACGGCAAAGGCGCCGTCCTGACTTACGATGACGTCACGATCGAGCGGCAGCTCGCCAGAATGATGGAAGCGCGCCAGACCGAGGCCGACCTCTTTCACGAACAGGTCCAGTCCACGATTTCGTCCGTGGCCGACGCGTCGAAGGACACGCGCAGCCAGCATGGCCAGGGGCTGTCGGCGGCACGCGAAGCGTCGGCCTCTATCACCGAACTGGCGACGGCTTCGGAACGATCGGCGAACTCCCTGAACGATGCATCGGCCATAACCGGCGACATCGGTACGCTGTTCGAAGAACTGGTCTTCGATCTCGATGGGGTGGCGTCGGAAACCCGCATCGCCGTGGAGAGCGCCCGGGCAGGAAAGACCATAGCAGACACGTGCGTGACGCGGGTCGACAGCGCCAACGATGTCCTCGGTATCATTCGCTCGCTCGCCGACAAAAGCCGCCTTCTCTCGCTCAACGCAAGGATCGAGGCTGCCTTGGCCGGAAACGCCGGTACCGGCTTCGCCGTGGTGGCCCAGGAGGTCAAATCGCTCGCTCAGCAGATCGACGAAGCTGCGGCAAAGACGGAATCCGATCTCGTCGAGATGCGGGAAATGGTCGGGCAGGCCTTGGCCGCCAACAATACGATCGAAGCGGCGATCGTCAGTATCAACGATCTTTCCCAGGCCTTGCGGACCAAGACAGCCGACCAGAAGACCAAAATGCGATCCGTGACGCGTACGATCGATGAAACGGCGGCAACGGCATCCTCCATGCGGGACATGAGCCGGAGAGCGGATCGGGACGTCGGCAAACTCGTCGCCACGCTGGATGGGACGGAGCAGCGTTTCCGCAGCGTCGATCAGACGGTTTCGGTGCTCGTGAACGGTGCCACGCGCTTCAAGGAAGCGCATCTGGCGAGAAGCGAAGCCGCTTAGGCGGGAGGCGAAGCAGCTGCTCGCCCGCGTGCCGTGCGCAGGCGCGCGGCTTCCGCGCTACTTCGCGAAGATCATCGCATCGTCGGCAAACGCCTTGAACTCAAGCGCGTTGCCGCTGGGGTCGCGGAAGAACATGGTGGCCTGTTCGCCCGGCTGGCCCTTGAAGCGGATCGTCGGCTCCATCGCGAAAACCGTGCCTGCTGCGACCAGCCTGTCCGCCAGTTTCTGCCAGTCCTCCATCTCCAGCAACACGCCGAAATGCGGAACAGGCACGTCTTGGCCGTCGACGGAATTGCTTGCGCGGTCTCCGGCCTCGCCGCCCGTATGCGCTACCAATTGATGGCCGAAGAAATCGAAATCGACCCATTCGTCCGAGCTTCTCCCCTCTCCGCAGCCGAGCAGGTCGCCATAGAAGGCGCGTGCCTCCGCCAGGTCGCGGACGGGGAAGGCGAGGTGGAAGGGGCGCAGTGTCATGATGCTTTCATACCGCTGGCCGAGCGATGCGCCTAGAGCCCGCATCCGCCTCGACAGCGTCCCGGCGAGCCTTTACCGCGCGACCAAGCAAACGGGGCATCCCATGAAACTGATTATCGGCAACAAGAACTATTCCAGCTGGTCGCTGCGCGCCTGGCTTGCGGTCAAGCAATCGGGCCTCTCCTTCGAGGAGATCACCGTGCCGATGTTCGGCGAACAGTGGGAAAGCGCCAAGCAGCAGGACGGGTTCCAGGCCTCGTCGGGCAAGGTGCCGATCCTGTGGGACGGCGAAACCGTGATCTGGGACAGCCTCGCGATTCTTGAATATTGCGCGGACAAGGTCGGGCGCGAGCGGTTCTGGCCCAAGGACGATACCGCGCGCGGCATGGCCCGCGCGATGGTCGCCGAAATGCATTCGAGCTACCACGCGCTGCGCAGCGAATGCGCGATGAATATCAGGAAGCGCTTCGAAGGCGTGCACCTCACCGATGCGTGCAAGCACGACATCGTGCGCATCCTCGGCCTGTGGGCGGAAGCGCGGGCGCGCTTCGGCGATGGCGGGCCGTTCCTGTTCGGCACGTTCGGCGCGGCGGACGTGTTCTATGCCCCCGTGGTCAGCCGCTTCATCAGCTACGGCATCGGCGTGCCCGGTTTCGCCGCGACCTATATGGAAGCGGTGTGGGAGCACGACTGGATGCAGAGCTGGATCGCCGCCTCCGAGAACGAGGAATGGGTGATCGAACAATACGAAACCGCGCCCGGAGAAGCCTGATGCGCCTGTTCGCACTTATCGCCGCCGCATTCGCGCTGGCGCTGCCCCAGACGGCCTCCGCTTGGGGGTTTTACGCTCACACCATCACTGCCGACATCGCCGAAGCGAATGTGAAGCCCGAAACGCGCCGCGCCATCGAGCGGTTGATGCGGGCCGAAGATCAGATCGGCACGCCCGATTGCCCGCTGGCGACCATTCAGGACGCGTCGGTATGGCCCGACTGCCTGCGCGGCGAAGGCTGGCGCTGGGCCTATACCTTCCCCTGGCACTACCAGACCGAACCGATCACCGAGGAATACAGCGACCGCAAGAATTGTTCGGGCGGATCCTGCGTCAGCGCGCAGGTCACGCGCAATCAGCGCGTGCTGGCCGATGAAAGCCTGCCGGAGAATGTCCGCCTCGAAGCGCTCGCCTTTCTGGTCCACTTTGCGGGCGACATCCACATGCCGCTTCATTCCGGCGATCTCGACGATCGCGGAGGGAACGACCGGGTAGTCGATTACGGGATCGTGCCGCAATTAAACCTGCACTGGATCTGGGACGGCCCCTTGGCCGAGCGTGCGATCAGCGGCAATCCGCCGGTGGTGCGCCGCTACACGGCAGCCGAACGCGCGGAGCTGGCGGGCGGCGGCCCGGCGGATTGGGGTCGTGAAAGCTGGCAACTGTCGCGCGATTTCGTCTATCCCAACGCCTATGGCTGCGATCCGTGCACGGGCGATCTGGCAGAGCGGACCGTACTCGACCAGCAGGCGATCGATCGCGCCATTCCGATCGCACGACGGCGCGTATTGCAGGCCGGGCTGAGGATTGCCGAAGCGCTCGACGCCGCGTTCGCGCCGGGACCGCTGGTGGTGGACGAACGCTAGGCCGGGCGTTCCGCGTCGTACCGAGTGCCGTCCTTGCGGGCATACCCCTCGGCATCGAATACGAGATCGATATCGGAATATTCGCCCGAATCCTTCGCGCGGTCCCCGCCGCTGATTGCCACGTACACGCACGGCTCGTCGGAGCGATTGTGGAGCCGATGGCCGTCATCCACACCCGCAGGCCAGGCGAGGACATCTCCGGCGCGTACCACGGTCTCGCCCCCATCCTCGATCAGCACCGCTTCGCCTTCGAGCATCACCACCAGCTCGTCCTGCCCGCGATGCCAGTGCCGCTGTGACGAATACGCGCCCGGCTCCAGCGTCACATGGCTCGCGCCCAGCTTGGTCAGCCCTGCGACGGGCGCGAGGCGGCGATACCAGCGGCCCGCCACGTCCTCGTCGAAAGGCGTCGGATAGCCGGTGAGATTGGTTTTCGGGATGGCGTCGAGATCGAGCTTGGGCATGGGCGCGCACTCCTGCTAGCGCACCAAGGATGACCGATGTTCTCGACTTCGCCAAGCGGCTGATCGCCGCGCCCAGCGTCACCCCCGCCACCGGCGCGGTGTTCGACGCGATGGAAGACATGCTGGCTCCGCTCGGCTTTACAGTCACGCGTTTCACGCGGGGCGATGGCGAGGCGGGATCGCCGGAGGCGCCGGTCGAAAATCTCTTCGCGGTGCGACGCGGTCCGGCGGGATCGAAACATTTCGCCTTTGCCGGCCATCTTGACGTGGTCCCTCCGGGTGAAGGCTGGGCGAGCGGGGCGTTCGAGCCGGAAATCAGAGGCGATCTGCTTTACGGGCGCGGCGCGGTCGACATGAAGGGGGCGATCGCCTGCATGGCGGCGGCGGTGGCGGATGTGCCGGAGGATGCGGGTACGATCAGCTTCATCATCACGGGCGACGAGGAAGGCCCCGCGCTCCATGGCACGCGCGCGCTAATCGACTGGATGCGCGAGCACGGCGAAGAGCCCGATCTCTGTCTCGTCGGCGAACCCACCAGCGTCAATCGCCTGGGCACCATGATGAAGATCGGCCGCAGGGGCTCGGTCAATATCTGGCTGGAGGTCGAGGGGACGCAGGGCCACGTCGCCTATCCCCACCTCGCCGACAATCCCATCCCGAAGCTGGTCGCCATGCTAGCCGAATTGGACGCGCTGGTGCTCGACGAGGGCACCGACTGGTTCCAACCTTCCAATCTCGAAATCACCGATCTGGAAGTCGGCAACACCGCCCACAACGTCATCCCGGCCGTGGCCAAGGCGCGCATCTCGATCCGCTTCAACGACACGCATTCGGGCGCCTCGTTGTCCGAAAAGGTCGTCGCCATCGCGAAGAAGCATGGCGGCACTGCGCTGCCCATCGTCTCCGGCGAGCCGTTCCTGACCCCGCCGGGCGAGTTTTCCGCCATCATCGCCGACGCAGTAAAGGCGGAAACCGGCGTCGATCCCGAGCCTTCCACCACCGGGGGCACGTCTGACGCGCGCTTCCTGCGCGCCGTATGTCCGGTGATCGAATTCGGGCTGGTCAATGCGACCATGCACAAACGCGACGAGGCCGTGGCGGTAGAGGATCTGCACGTCTTGACCCGGATCTACGCGCGTATCGTCAAGGCGGCTCTGGCCTGACCTTCCCGCTTTCGGGGAGGATTCCTGCAAGCACGCTTCCCTTCCCTCCTCGCTTTGCGTAGCTTCGCGCGAAATTCGGGTAGGGAAGCCAAAACATGAAAACCTGGTTCGCCATTCCGCTGTGGCAGCGCGTCATCGCGGCGCTCGTTCTCGGCGTGATCGTCGGCTTCGTCTGGGGGCCGGGCGCGGAAAGCATCAAGATCATCGGCGATATCTTCATCGCCTTCATCAAGATGCTGGTGGTGCCGCTGATCTTCTTCAGCCTCGTCGCAGGCGTCGCCAGTATCGGGGATTTGAGGAAGCTCGGCAGCGTCGGCTGGCGCGCGTTGTTGCTGTTCGTCGTGACCGGGCAGATGGCGGTGTGGCTCGGCCTTGCCATCGGCAGCTTCTTCACCCCCGGATCGCGGATCGATGGCAGCACGATGGCCCTCGATCAGGGCGCGCTCGAAAATGCGCAGGCGCGGCAGGAACAGGCGGTCACCTTCCGTGACATGATCCTGGAAGTGGTGCCCGACAGCCCGGTTCAGGTGATGGCGGATGTGAATGTCCTGCCGCTGATCGTGTTCTCGCTCTTGATCGGCATCGGCATTCTGATGGCGAAGGAAGAGGGCAAGCCCGTGCTCGCCATCTTCGAAAGCGGATCGGTGGTGATGCAGAAGGTCACCATGATCGTGATGGAACTGACTCCGTTCGGCGTCTTCGCGCTGATGGCGTGGGTAGCGGGCACGCTGGGGCTGCAGGCGCTTCAGGCGCTCGGTATCCTCGTCGCGCTCAACTATTTCGGCTGTCTGCTGATAATCGGGCTGATCTATGCCGGGATGATCAAATTCCTGGCCAAGCTGCCGGTGATCGATTTCTTCCGCGGGATCACCGATGCGATCGCGGTCAGCTACTCGACCGCCAGCTCCAACGCGACCCTGCCTGTGACCCTGCGCTGTGCGGAGCGTAATCTCGGCGTGTCGAAATCGGTCGCCGCCTTCGTGATCTCGCTGGGGGCAACGATCAACATGAACGGTACGGCCATGTATCTCGGCCTCGCCACGATCTTCGGGGCACAGGCCTTCGGCGTGGACCTGACCTGGAACGATTATTTCCTGATCTCCATCCTCGGCACGCTGGGCGCGATCGGCGCGGCGGGCATTCCGGGTGCGGGCCTGATTATGATGGTGCTGGTGTTCGGCGCGGTCGGCGTGCCGCTCGAAACCATCGCTCTGGTTGCGGGGATCGACCGGATCATGGACATGATGCGCACTACGACGAATGTCAGCGGTGACGCGGCGGTGGCCGTGACGGTGGCGAGCATGACGGGAGAGCTGGACCGCGCGGAGATGATCTCGGCGGACGACGTCTAGGGATCAGGAGCCCATCGCGTCTTTCGTCCGATCGACATATTCGACCGGGACGAAATCGCCGAGACCGCAGACAGCACCCCGCGATGCGCCGCCGTCGATCGGATCGATCACGCGGACCGTCTGATTGGCGCATAACTGACCGGCCAGCGGCTCGTAGGCGATCGAGCGCAGCGATCCCAAGCGCGGGCAGGGCGAGGGGAGCGTGTTGCGATAGATGGTCGAGCCCAGCCGGAAATCGATGGTGCGGTCGTCCTGAACCGTCTGGCGCGAGATCAGCGAGGTGTTTATGCAGCGCTGCGCCTCGCCCACCGCAGCGGCGGGGCGTGCATCGCTCACAAAGGTGCGGCTGGTGCCGAGCGGGGCGCAGCCCGATATCAGCGCGAGGCTTGCCGAGATGAAGCCGGAGTAAAGTACGGGGCGGAGCATCGGTCGTCTCCTTGAAAGGCGGCTTCGCCGTTTGAAGCCTACTCCTTTCGAACCGGCGCCTTGCGGGCAGGTTCCGGAGTCTTCTTCCGATAACTGCACAGATCCGCCACCCGGCAGCGCCAGCATTCGGGCGTGCGTGCCTTGCAGACATAGCGGCCGTGCAGGATCAGCCAGTGATGGGCATGCAGGCGGAAGGGCTGGGGAACGCGCTTCTCCAGCTTGGCTTCGACCTGATCGGGCGTCTTGCCCTTGGCGAGGCCGGTGCGATTGCCGACGCGCAATATGTGCGTGTCGACCGCGAAAGTCTCCTGACCGAACCAGCAATTGAGGACGACATTGGCAGTCTTGCGCCCCACGCCGGGCAGGCGGACGAGATCCTCGCGCGTGCCGGGCACCTCGCCCCCGTATTCGTCGACCAGAAGCTGCGAGAGCGCGATCACGTTCTTGGCCTTGGAATTGAACAGGCCGATCGTCTTGATATGCTGCTTCAGCCCCTCTTCACCCAGGTCGAGCATCTGCTGCGGCTTCTCGACTTCGCGAAACAGCGCGCGGGTCGCCTTGTTGACGCCGACATCGGTCGCCTGCGCGGAGAGCGCCACGGCCACGACGAGCTGGTAGGCATTGCCGTATTCGAGCTCGGTCTCGGGCGCGGGGTTGTCCTCCGCCAAGCGGCGGAAGAATTCGAAGATCTGGTCCTTGGTCATGCGCGTCAGAGGCCGAGGACGTCGTCCATCCGGTACCGCCCCGGCTCGCGCCCGATCAGCCAGCCCGCCGCGCGGATGGCACCGCGCGCGAAGATCGAGCGGTTTTCGGCGCTGTGGGACAGAGTGATGCGCTCTTCCTCGCCCGCCAGAATCACGCTGTGCTCGCCCGCCACGGTGCCGCCGCGCAGGCTGGCGAAGCCGATCGCGCCTTCCGCCCGCGCGCCGGTCTGGCCGTCTCTCCCCCGTTCCGAATTCTCGGCCAGCGTAATCTCGCGGCCCTCAGCTGCCGCCTCGCCCAACAGAAGCGCGGTGCCGCTGGGTGCATCGACCTTGCGACGGTGGTGCATTTCCAGAATCTCGATATCCCAGTCCGGCCCCAGACGCTCAGCCGCCTCGCGCACCAGATGGGCAAGCAGCGTCACGCCGAGCGAGGTGTTGCCGGTCTGAAGCACGGGCACCGCGCGCGCGGCATTGTCGATCGCCTGATGGTGGCGCGCTTCCAGCCCGGTAGTGCCGATCACCAGCGGAATGCCTGCCCCGATCGCCGCGTGGAGATTGGCGTCCAATGCCTGGGGCGCGCTGAAATCCACCAGCACGTCCGACCGGTCGGCAAGCCCTGCCGGATCGCCACCGCGATCGATCCCGCCCGATAATTCGTGGTCCGATCGCTCCACGACGGAGATCAGGGCCGCGCCCATTGCTCCTTCGCTCCCGATTATACCGATCCGCGCCATTGCCACTCCCCGCTCGCCTGTGCTTGAACGTCCGCATGGCCGACCGATCCGACATACGCAATATCGTCATTCTCACCGGCGCTGGCGTGAGCGCGGAAAGCGGCATCGACACCTTTCGCGCGGAAGGCGGGTTGTGGGAGCAGCACCGGGTCGAGGATGTCGCCACGCCCGAAGCGTTCGAACGCGATCCGGAGCTTGTGCTGCGCTTCTACGACATGCGCCGCGAAGCGATCCAGACGAAGCAGCCGAACCCCGCGCACGAGGCGCTGGCCAAGCTGGACCGCGAATGGAGCGGCGAGTTGTTGATCGTCACGCAGAATGTCGACGATCTGCACGAACGCGCCGGGGCGAACCGCGTGCTGCACATGCACGGCACGCATCTCAACGCCTGGTGCACTGCCTGCGACATACGCAGTCCATGGCGGGGTACTCTGATCGACCGGCCCGCCTGCCCCGATTGCGGCGAGAAGGCCTTGCGCCCCGATGTCGTCTGGTTTGGCGAGATGCCTTACGAGATGGACCGCATTTTCGCCGCGCTGCGCGAAGCGGATCTGTTCGTCTCGATCGGCACGTCGGGCGCGGTCTATCCCGCCGCCGGTTTCGTCCGGAACGCGCGCGATCTCGGCGTACAAACGCTCGAACTCAATCTCGAAGCCAGCCAGGGCTCGCACTGGTTCGACGAATCCCGACACGGCCCGGCGAGCGTGCTGGTGCCCGAATGGGTGGAGGAGATCGTCGGGAGATGAGAAGCGCTGCCTTCATCCTGTTCGCATCTTTTCTAGGGCTTCCGAGTTGCGATCAGAAAACCCCGGTCCTCTCCGAGGATGATGTCGCTCTGGTCCGTAACACCTTTCCGACTATGACCAAAGAATGTGTTGAAAGGGCGAAGCGCGAAGGGTTCGAAGCGCTGAACGGCCCGACAGATCGCTGCTTCCCCATGCAACGCCAGCGGGAATGGGTAGGCCTTTGGGTAAACGAGTTTGAGGGTTCTCGTTTCTGTCCAGCGCCAGCCACGGAGTGCAAGCTGACGGAATATGGGACTGGGACCTATCTAACGTTCTCCGAAGGCCAGAGGCCAGTCTCCGTAGATCGTTTTCAGGACGGCGCGATCTTCCAAATTAGGTTCCTAGGCCGAAAAACGCAGGAGTCCGGATCGTTCGGCCATATGGGGGGCAATGCGCACGAAATTATCGTAGATCGCTTGATCTCGTTGCAGCCGCGAAACGGAAACTCCGACAATATGGCGCGCTGACTGGGAAGGAAAATGACCAGGCAGGAAGTTCGTGCTGATAGGTTTTCACGCTTGAGCTAAACCATCATTCTCCCGATCCGCATCCCTTGCAGGCCGGATCCTTGGCAATGCGGAAACTGCGCATGGCGGGGGCCATCCCGTCCATCAGATGCACCGTCCCCCATTGGGCGCCGCCGAAATCGGTGACCCCGTCGAGCAGGACGCGTACTGCCTGCATCGCGGCGAAGCTGGCGGTCCAGCCGGCCATCGCGCCCAGCATCCCGTCCTCGGCACAGGTGTCGCAATCGTCCGCGTCGAACGCATCGCCCACGAAGCAGCGGTAGCAGGCCTGATCCTCGCGGTGCCCGGCAAAGGCGCCCACCTGGCCCTGAAAACGGCCGACCGCAGCGGCGAGCAAGGGCACGCCCGCGCGCACGCAGGCGTCCGACACGGCGAGGCGAGTGGCGAAGGTATCCGTCCCGTCGAGCACGAGATCGGCATCCTCGACCAGCGCCTCGGCATTGGCGGCATCGATCCGGCGATCGCTGATCGTCACGTCGAGGTCGGGGTCGAAGCCGGTGATCCACCGCTTGGCGATCACTGCCTTGCCATGGCCGATATCGCGGGTCGAATAGAGTGTCTGGCGCTGGAGATTCGACAGTTCGACCCGATCGTCGTCCACCAAAGTGAGCTTCCCGATACCCGCCGCCGCCAGATATTGGAGGGCCGGGCTGCCGATCCCGCCGAGCCCGATCAGAACGAGATGCCTGCCCGCCAGCGAGACCTGCCCCGCACCGCCGATTTCAGGCAGGACGATATGGCGCGCGAAGCGGTCGAGGCGGGCTTCGGACAAAGCGGGGCCGCGAGTCATGGTTCGCCGTCTTCGGAAAGGGCTCGCTCGCGCTTGAAGCCGTGCATCCCGTTCCACCACTGGAGCGCGATCACCGCGCCCTTCGACGGCTGGATGAGCGCCATCAGCATCGCGATCGCCATGGCGAAGACGATAATGGTCAAGGCGAGGATCGAAAGCTCGAAATCGAGCACCAGCATGATCAGGATCGGTGCGAGGACGTGGCCGGTGATGAAGATGGCGACATAGGCGGGAAAATCGTCGGAGCGCTGCTCACGCAGGTCGAGCGCGCAGCACGGGCAATGATCCTTGGGCTTCAGCCAGGCGCGGAACAGCCGGCCCTCACCGCACCGCGGACATTTGCCGAGAAAGCCGCGCAGGATCGCGGCCAGGAAGCTGTGCGGCAAGTCGTAAGATGGTGGGGAGGGGGCCATGCGCCTGCCCTAGGCGTTCGAAGGCCGCGCCGGAACCCAATTTTCCGGCGCGGAGTCAGCGCTAAGATCGAATCCCTCAGCTTTCCAGCTGGCGCAGCAGGCTGCGCACGTCTCCGTCCATATCGGCATCGCGCTGACGCAGATCCTCGATCAGGCGGACGGCGTGGATCACGGTCGAATGGTCGCGCCCGCCGAATTTGCGGCCGATCTCGGGATAGCTGCGCGGCGTGAGCACCTTCGACAGATACATCGCCACCTGGCGCGGGCGCACTACGGCGCGGGCACGGCGCTTGCTGCTCATTTCGCTGCGGTCGATGCGGTAGAACTGGCAGACGGTCCGCTGGATCTCGTCGATCGTTATCCGGCGGCGATTGGCCGACAGGATATCGGTGAGCTGTTCTTCGGCCAGCTGGAGCGAGACTTCCTGTCCCGTCAGCTGGGCATAGGCGATCAGCTTGTTCAGCCCGCCGACCAGCTCACGGACATTGCGCGTGATGGTACGAGCGAGGAATTCGATTACATCGCCCGGCACTTCGAGCGGGGCGAACTTAGTCAGCTTCGATTCCAGGATCGTCTTGCGCAATTCGATATCGGCGGGCTGGATGTCCGCGACGAGGCCCATCGATAGGCGCGAGAGCAGGCGCGGTTCGACTCCGTCGAGCGCCTGGGGCGCGCGATCCGCGGCAAAGACCAGGCGTTTGCCTTCGGCCAGCAGCGCGTCGATCGTATAGAGCAGCTCCTCCTGCGCCGAAGCCTTGCCGATGATGAACTGGATGTCGTCCACCAGCAGGAGATCGAAGCTGCGCAGGCGCGCCTTGAATTCCATCATCTGGTTCTGTTTCAACGCCTGGACGAATTCGACCATGAAGCGTTCGGCGCTGCAATAGAATATCCGGCTGCGCGGATGGGATTTCAGAAAGCTGTGGCCGATCGCGTGCAGCAGATGCGTCTTGCCCTGACCGGTGCCCGCCTTGAGATAGAGCGGGCTGAACTGGGGCTGCTCGGGTGCGGCCATGCGCTGGGCGGCGTTACAGGCCAGCACGTTCGCTTCGCCGGTCACGAAGGCTGCGAAAGTGAGCGAAGCATCCAGTCCGACATGCGATGTGAAACCAGCATCGCCGATCGTGTCGGCGGCTATCGCCATCATGCCGGTGTCGGCACCGTCATTGGCGGCGCGCCGCCCATCGGAGTGAAGGTGCGGGTCGGCGACCTTGCGGCGGCCGGGATGCACGCTGATGCGCACATTGCGCACTTCGGCGGACGCGATCTTCCACGCGAGCGAGAGGCGATCCGCAAACCTGTCCTGCACCCATTTCGCCGAGAATTCGGTGGGCAGGAACAGGTCGAGCGTGCCGGTTTCGCGGTCGATCCCGCCGATTTGAATCGGCTTTATCCACTGGCTGTGCAGCTGGTGGCCCAGATCCTTGCGCAGGCCCTGGCTGATATCCGCCCAGTCCGCCGCGAGATTGATAGCTTCGAGGTCTTCCATTAAATCGTCCCGACCCTTCTGCCGTTCCGGCTGGCGCTCTTGCGCCCCGCCACTTGTTCTACCCATCGTACGCACACCCGTCCCGTCACCGGAAACGCACGCATTTCCAGCGCCCCAAGCCCCCGAGAAGGCATTTCGATAAAGCTTCGCACTGCCCCGGAATCGCTGATCCGGCGGCTCCCCCGCTCAATCAGATTGTGAAGCCGGGCGCTGTCCAGTCGCCCGGCGTGGCCATGTTGTAGGTCGGTCTCGAAGCGAGTCGCAAGTGGGGACAAGGCAAAAAATCTGAAATAAAGCGCTTGACCCGCCAAGACCCGCAGGCCGCCGTTCAAGCCAATGAATCGGTTCGTTTTTATCCGCTCAAACGCTCGCGAATCATGAGATTCCGGAGGCTTGCGCGCGGCGCATGTGACAGGGCGGTTACGGGTCTGAGACACGGTATGACGAAGGGTGCTCAGACGCGAAAAGGCCGCTGCGATTCCTCGCAACGGCCTTTCCGAATATTCGTGGCTTGCCGACCCGCAAGGGCCGGTGCAGCCGCTTGTCTTAGAGGGCGGCGACCCGCTTCGACAGCCGGCTCATCTTGCGCGCGGCGGTGTTCTTGTGGATCACGCCGCGCGACACGCCGCGGGCCAGTTCGGGCTGCGCGGCCTGAAGGGCATCGCTCGCAGCTTTCTTGTCGCCTTCGGCCACTGCGCTTTCGACCTTCTTGAGGTGCGTGCGGATGCGGCTCATGCGGGCGGTGTTCACTTCGGCCCGGCGCTCGTTGCGGCGGATGCGCTTCTTGGCTTGCGGCGTATTGGCCATGTCGGTCCTTGTCTGGCTCGTAGCTTGGGCGCCTGCCTGATGGAGCGGCGCGTTGGTTGATCGAATCTCGAATTAAAGAGACGGCGCATTACCGCCGGAAAGCGGCGCACATACGGGGGCGGGCGCGAATCGTCAAGGAATTTACCGCGCGGCCGGATCAGCGCTGACAGACCGGGCAGAACCATGTGCTGCGCCCGGCCTGTACCACGCGGCGGATCGTGCCGCCACAGCTCTCCTCATCGGCGCGGTGGCAGGCCTGCCCCTCGCGCCCGTAGACGTCGAAGCGGGTGGCGAAATAGCCCAGCTCGCCATCGGGCTGCGCAAAATCGCGCAGGGTGGAGCCGCCGTCGCGGATCGACTGTTCGAGGACGTCGCGGATCGCGGGGACGAGCCGTTCGAGCTGGGGCCGGGTGACCTTCGCCCCGGTCTTGCGCGGATCGATGCGCGCGCGCCATAGCGCCTCGCAGACATAGATATTGCCGAGCCCGGCGACCACGCGCTGGTCCAGCAGGAGCAACTTGATCGCGGGCTTGCGCCCCGCGGTCGCGCTGCGCAGATGCGCTGCCGTCAGCGCATCGCCCAACGGTTCCGGGCCGAGCGCGGCGAAGGGTTTCCAGAGATCGAGCTCGGGCACCGTCAGCAAATCCACCGATCCGAAGCGGCGCGGATCATTGAGGGCGAAGCGGTGCGCGGCAGTTTCCAGCACCAGATGGTCGTGCGTCTCCGCGCTTTCGGGATCGATTCGCCAGCGCCCGCTCATGCCGAGATGAAACACCATGACGTGATCGCGATTGGTATGGATCAGCCCGTATTTCGCCCGGCGCGACAGGCCAGATACGCGCGCGCCGGTGAGCGCCTGGACGAGGTCGGGCGGGAAGGGGCGGCGCAGATCGGGGCGGTTTACGGTCACCCGCGTGATCGTTTCGCCGTCGAGATAGCGCGCCAGCCCGCGCACCGTGGTTTCGACTTCGGGAAGTTCCGGCATGATCTGCCTCTGACACCCCTTTGCCGTCCCGGCAATTCCCCCTAAGGCTTCGCGTCATGGATCAGCCCACTCCCGACCACGACACTGTCTCCTTCGGATACGAGGATATCGCTGCGGACGAGAAAGCCGCCCGCGTCGGCGCGGTCTTTTCGAATGTCGCCAGCAAATACGACATCATGAACGATGCGATGTCGGGGGGCATGCACCGGCTGTGGAAGGACCGCTTCGTCAAACGGGTGAAGCCCCAGCACGGTGAAGCGGTGCTCGACATGGCGGGGGGCACGGGCGACATTGCTTTCCGCATGGCGGAACGCGGCGCGGAAGTGACCGTGGCCGATATCAATCAGGACATGCTCGACGTCGGGATCGAACGCGCGATGGAACGCGGCATCACCGGCCTTTCCTGGTCGTGCCAGAACGCGGAAGAGCTGAGCTATCCCGCGCGCCAGTTCGACGCCTATACGATCGCCTTCGGCATCCGCAACGTGACCCGGATCGACAAGGCGCTGAGGGAAGCGCATCGCGTGCTCAAATTCGGCGGGCGGTTCTTCTGCCTCGAATTCAGCACTGTCGAATGGCCCGGCTTCAGGGAAGCCTACGATCTCTATTCGCACAAGCTGGTGCCGCAGATCGGTAAGATGGTGGCGGGTGACGAGGATAGCTATCGCTACCTGATCGAATCGATCCGCCGCTTTCCGCCCATGCCGGAATTTGAACGCATGATCCGCGATGCAGGCTTCGAAAACACGCGAGTGGAGCCGATCATGGGCGGTCTTGTCGCGATCCATTCCGGGTGGAAGGTCTGAGCATTTGACCAGACCCGCAACGCATATCTGGCGACTGGGGAAATGGGCGCGCATCGCCGCGCGCCACGGCGCCTTGCGCGGTGTTCAAAACGATCCGAACACCCCGGCTCCGGTCAAGCGGCTGATCGGCCTCTTCAGCATTGGCACGGTAAAATCCCGCCAGCCCGATTACGCCGGTGCCTTCCAGGCGATCGGTCCGGCCGCAATCAAGCTCGGCCAAACACTGGCGACCCGGCCCGATCTTGTGGGCGAGGATGCGGCGTCGAACCTTCTCGGGTTGCAGGACAGTCTGGCGCCCGTGCCCTTCGCGCAGATCGAGGCGGCAATGGAAGCTGCCTTCGGCCAGCCGCTCGACACGCTGTTCCAGTCGATCGAGCCCGATCCGGTCGGCGCGGCCTCAATCGCGCAGGTCCATCGCGGCGTCACCACCGACGGGCGAACCGTGGCGATCAAGGTTCTTCGCCCCGGCATCCGCGAACGCTTCGCGCGCGACATCCAGACCTACGAATGGGCGGCGGCGCATCTGGAAGCGATGGGGACGGGCGAAGTGCGCCGCCTGCGCCCGGCGCTGACCATCGCCAATTTCAAGCGCTGGACTCTGCGCGAACTCGACCTCAGGCGCGAGGCGGCGAGTGCGTCCGAACTCTCGGAAGCGATGCGCGGCACGCCGCGCTATATGATTCCGCAGGTCGATTGGGATCGCACCAATGGCCGGGTGATGACGATCGAATGGATCGACGGCACCAAGATATCACGCACCGAAGAGCTGATCGCGCAGGGACATGATCTGCCCGATCTGGCCGAACGGCTGGTGCTGGCCTTCCTCAAACAGGCGATCAGCTACGGCTATTTCCACGCCGACATGCATCAGGGCAATCTGTTCGTGAAGCCGGACGGGACGATCGCGGCGATCGATTTCGGTATCATGGGCCGGATCGACCGGCAGGCGCGGCAATGGCTGGCGGAAATCCTCTACGGGCTGACCACGGGCGATTATCGCCGCGTCGCCGAGATTCATTTCGAGGCGCAATACGTGCCTTCCCACCATTCGGTCGACGAATTCGCCACCGCGCTGCGGGCGGTGGGCGAACCGATGCGCGGCAAGCCGGTGAGCGAATTGAGCGTCGGCCAGATGCTCGATGGGCTGTTCGCCATCACGCGCGATTTCGACATGCAGACCCAGCCGCATCTACTTTTGCTTCAGAAAACGATGGTGATGGTCGAAGGGATCGCCACCCAGCTCAATCCCAAGATCAATATGTGGGATGTGAGTGCGCCCTTCGTGCGCGAATGGATCCGCGACGAACTGGGCCCCGAAGCCGCGCTGGCCGACCGGATTCGCGAGGATACCGAGACGCTGCTGCGCGTGCCTGCGCTGATCCGGCGGCTGGAAGAGATGTATCCGCCGCGCGGCGGTGCGCCCGAACCGCCGCCTCTGCCGGAGATCGAGCTTATCGGCGAGCGGCGCAAGCGCGAGCGGGGCTGGTTAGGCTACCTCGTCGCGGCTCTTGGCGGAGGGGGACTGGCATGGCTGGCCGCGGCGCAGGGCTGGATCGGCTGATTTCGGGGCGTTTCGGCGCGCTGCCCGAGCGTCCGTTACGCCTTTTCCCGCGCTGGGCGGGCGTTCTCCTGCTGATCCTGACGGCCATCGCTTGCATCGCCAATGCAACCAGCCTGCAAACGCTCGACCAGCGGCTGCAAACCCAGAACTCCGCGCGCAGCGAAGAAGGCGCGCGAGTCGACATGGATCTCTACCGCACGATCAATGCGCGCGTGGCGGCGGGCGAGGAATATTACGCGGTCGCGACCGACGAACATCGGCGCACGAA
Source organism: Erythrobacter sp. HI0063 (assembly GCF_001635685.1). Taxonomy (GTDB): domain Bacteria; phylum Pseudomonadota; class Alphaproteobacteria; order Sphingomonadales; family Sphingomonadaceae; genus Qipengyuania. The sequence goes on along the minus strand of NZ_LWFF01000214.1, from coordinate 24,591 downwards.
ATACCCTACCGCTCCGTTCGTTACCGTCCGTACGCCGGTGCTGGCCTGGACGACGGCGCTATGGGATGCTGCGGGATGGCGGGCCATCGCGATCCTGTTGTGGGTCGCCGATATCCTGGCTTGGCATGCGGCGCTCAAGACGCGCGGCTCGCGGTACGAGCGGATGGGGGCGGCAGGGCTGGTGGCGCTGTTCGGCGTGGTCGCGCTGATTCCCGAGATCGCGACCAGCCACGAAGCGCTTGCCGGACTGATGATCTCACTCGCGCTGGCCCTGTCGGAACGATTTTTTCCGGCCGCGCTGGCTCTGGCCTTCTGCGCCAGCGCGCTGCGGTTGCTCGCCGTGCCGTTCCTGCTCTTATGGACTGCGCTGGCGATTTCGCAAAAGCGATTGTCGCGGGCGATGGCGTTGGGGGCCGCTCTGGCGGTCCTCGCGATCGGATTGGTCCTCCACGCGAATGCCGTGGCGGCGGCGCGTCTTCCGGGCGATCTCGTTTCGGAAGGGTGGCAGGCTCTGATCGGCCCGGCCTTGCCGCTGTACGGGATCAACCTGCTGACGATCCTGCAGGAGCTTCCGGCCTGGATCGCCGGGCCGCTCGGCGTGCTGCCGCTGCTCGGCTGGGCCGCGCTGGGCGGGCGGCTGGGGACGCTGGCGCTCGGCTGGTTTGCCGGGTTCCTCCTGTTCGTCGCCCTGTTCGCGCGGCTGGAGAATTTCTACTGGATGGGCCTCGTCGTGCCGGCCTACGGCGTAGGCCTCGCTTTCGTGCCGCGCGCCATTGTGGACGCGCTCAGCCTGCGCGAAATTTCGAGCGACGCCGCCGCCACGGCCACACCTTGATGGCCAGCGCCAGGATCGCGACATGGCCGAGTTCTACCGCCATCGGCAGCCACCAACCTTCATAGCTGCCCACGACCAGCAGATTGATCAGCCGTCCGGTAAAGGCGATTGCGAAGAGAGCGAGCGGCACGGTCAGCACGTCGCCCCGGCGGCGCCACGCGCCGAGGCCCATGAAACCGGCAGCGACCAGGAAGAAGGCCGTGAAGTCCGCCCGCATCGCCGAAAGTCCCTCGGCTCCGCCATTCAGTGCATCAACCGCCGACAGTCCGAAATCCGCGCCCGATGCCGCCGGGTTCACGAGAAAACCCACGCCCAGCATCAGATCGAGCAGCGCCAGCAAGGCGACGAGGGCGCTCAAGACGAAATGCATTGTTTTCTCTCCCAATCTTCGATTCGCGCGTTAGGCCTGCGCGCACCCGCTACGCAAGCCCGCTGGCCTTCGCGATCCGGGCGCGCTAGCAGGCGGAGCGATGAGATATCGGGTTAATCGGCAGCGCGTTGCGCCTCTTCGACGAGCGACCGCCATGACGGGCGGATCGCGGCGATGAGCGGGCCGCGCATCCTGTTGGTGATCGGCGGCGGCATCGCGGCCTACAAATCCTGCGAACTCGTGCGCCTGATCCGCAAGGCGGGCGCCAGCGTGACCTGCGTACTGACCGACGGGGGCGCGCAATTCGTCACGCCCATGTCGCTCGCCGCATTGAGCGAGAACAAGGTCTATACCTCGCTGTTCGATCTCAAGGACGAGGTCGAGATGGGCCATATCCAATTGTCGCGCGAGGCGGATCTCGTCGTCGTCTGCCCGGCGACTGCCAATATGCTCGCCAAGATGGCGGCGGGCATTGCCGACGATCTGGCGACCACGCTGATCCTCGCCACCGACAAGCCCGTGCTGGCCGTGCCTGCCATGAACGTGCGGATGTGGGAGCACGAGGCGACGCAGCGCAACGCGGAATGGCTGCGGCAGGCGGGCGTCACTGTGGTCGATCCCGACGAAGGGCCGATGGCCTGCGGCGAATTCGGGCCGGGGCGGCTGCCCGAACCGCCCGCGATCCTGCGCGCCATTGCCGACAAGCTCGATCTCGACATCGAAGTGCCGGGCCTTCCCGCACCCGATCTTGGCGACGAATGGCTGGACGTGCCGGAGGAAGACCTCGCTGCGCCACCGGCGCGTGGCGGCGGGCTGGGCTCGCTCCTGTCGGCGATTATCCCGCGCAGCACCGAACGGCGCAGCCATGACGATCTGGAGGCCGAGCTCGACGCGCTGCCGGATTTCGATGAAGTCGCGGCGGGGGCCGCGCCGGAAGCTGCGCCCGAAACCTCGCTCGAATTCGGCCCGTCGCCCGACGCGCTCGATACCGGGCCTCTTCTGGCGATCAAGGGCAAGGCCGCCGCCGCTCCGCCCACCGATCGCGAGGCGATCAATCACGAAGTCGGACGGCAGGTCGCGCCCGAACCCGATCCTCTCGACGGGCAGGCGGAATTCGACACCGATCCCGCGCATCGCCCGCTTTACGGGCGGCATGTGCTCGTCACCGCCGGGCCGACGCACGAAGCGATCGATCCGGTGCGCTACATCGCCAATCGCAGCTCGGGAAAGCAGGGCTTCGCCATCGCCGCCATGGCCGCTGCGGCGGGTGCGCGGGTGACGTTGATCGCTGGGCCGGTGCATTTGCCGACCCCGCTCGGCGTCGACCGGGTGGATGTCGAAAGCGCGGAAGAAATGGCTGAAGCGGTGCGTGCGGCGCTGCCCGCCGATGCGGCCTTCATGGTGGCCGCCGTCGCGGACTGGAAGGCGAGCCTGCCTGCCGGACAGAAGATCAAGAAGCGCGGATCGCGCCCGCCCGCGCTCGAACTCGCGGAAAATCCGGATATTCTGGCAAGCCTGGGCCAGGCCGAAGATCGCCCGGCCTTGTTGATCGGGTTCGCGGCGGAGACCGAAAACGTCGTCGACAATGCGGTCGCGAAGCGGGTGCGCAAGGGGGCGGACTGGATCGTCGCCAACGATGTCGCCGATACGGGGCAGGGTTCGGTGATGGGCGGCGATCGCAACCGGGTCCACATCGTCACGAAAGATGGCGTCGAGACTCTGGACGAAATGCCCAAGCAGGATGTCGCGCGCGAGCTGTTGCGCCGCGCGGCTGCGGTGCTGGAGGAAGCGCATGACTGATCCGGTGGGCGTGAAGATCAAGCGTCTGGCGCATGGGGCGGGGCTGGCGCTGCCTGCCTACGCTACGAAAGGCGCGGCGGGCATGGACGTGCTGGCGGCGGAAGAATGCACGATCGCGCCCGGCGCACGCCATGCGGTGGCGACTGGGTTCGCGCTGGCGATCCCCCAAGGGTACGAGGTCCAGGTGCGCCCGCGTTCGGGGCTCGCGCTCAAGCATGGGATCACCGTGCCCAACACGCCGGGCACTATCGATTCAGACTATCGCGGCGAATTGAAGGTCATCCTGATCAATCACGGTGGCGAAGATTTCGCCATCGCGCGGGGCGACCGGATCGCGCAGCTCGTCCTCGCCCCGGTGGTGCAGGCACGCTGGAGCGAGGTGGAGGAGCTGGACGAGACCGCGCGCGGGACGGGCGGCTTTGGATCGACCGGCGGCCACGCGAAACTGGGCTAAGCGCTCGCCGCGCGGTGGAAGCACATTGCCGCCGTGCTCCAGATGCCGGCAAAGACGATCAGAATGCCCCATTCGACTTCGTGGCCAGGCATGGCGCTCGTCGCATAGAGTCCCGACGCGATCTGCCCCAGCGCGACGCCTGCAAACACGAAGCGCAATATTTTGGGGCGAAAACGCACGGCGAGCGTGACGATGGCTGCGGCGACGACCATCAGGCTGATGGCGATATTCACCGGCTCCCCTTCGGCCCCGATGAACCCGACCGCCGCATTGGCCCACAGAGTGAGGAAGCCCGCGACCGCCGCGATGGCGAGGCCGAGCGTATGCATGCCGCCGCGTCCGACTCGCACTGCAATCTCCAGCCCCATGCCGAGCGAGAAGAGCAGCACGCCGGCAAAGACGAAATCGAGCGCGGTCCACTCTACCTCGTCGGTGAAGCGCATAGCGATGGCGGGCAACAGCAGCAGCGCCAGCGCCGCGCTCCACCCGGCGATGCGCCAGCCGTTGAAGAAGTGTGATTGGGACGAGGGGGGCTGGGGCGAGTCGATCATGGTTCAATTCCTGCGGTTTCGATGGCGATCCTATGCCTTGCCATGCGCCTGAGCGGCATGAGCAATTCCTGAGGAAAGCCGAAGCTAGGCGTGAAAACCTTCCCGTCGCGACTCCTTTGGCATAGGCCGAAGCGCGAAGAGGGGAGCATGACCGACACTTTGCCCATCCTGTGGTTCGATGGATTCGCGCTCGATCGCGCCGACCGGCAGGTCTGCCGCGATGGCGCGCCGCTCGATCTCGGCAGCCGCTATTTCGACGCTCTGGTCCTGCTGGTGGAAGCGCGCGGGGCGCTGGTGTCCAAGGACCGCTTCATGGACGAAGTCTGGCGCGGCATTCCGGTGACGGACGAGGCGCTGACTCAATGCATCCGCACTCTGCGCCGCGCTCTGGGCGACGAGGCGGGCAATCCGCGCTTCATCCAGACCGTGCCCAAGCACGGCTATCGCTTCCTGGCCGAGGTCGAGGAGGAAGCTGAAGCTCAAAGCGTGGTTGAGAGCGCATACACCTCTGTACTTTTGCAGCAGGAACCCGGCCCCGGACGCCTCGCCGCAGCGACCACTCTTGGCGGGACATTGACCGGCGTTATCGGCGGTCTGTTCTACGGCATTGCTGGGGCGTCGGGCGGCGCATCGACCGCGCTGGTGCTGACAGCGCTCGTCGCTTTGCTGGGCACTCTCGCGGGAGCGGGCATCGGGCTTGGCATGGCGAGCGCTTTTGCATGGCGGGGGCGGATCGATGCGGTGCTGATCGCCGGAGCCATGCTGGGCGGCATGGCGGTGGGCGCGCTGGGCGGGACGATGGGCAGGGACGGCGTGGGCCTCCTGACCTCGCAATCGATCGGCGCGGTGGCGAGCCTGGTCGAAGGCCTGATCATGGGCGGCGCGATCGGTTGCGCGCTCTGGCTGGCATGGATTCGGCGGAGCGGGATCGCGGTGGCGGCGCTTCTCGCGATTCTCGTGGGCGCGCTGGGCGGGTTGGCGATCGACCTCGTCGGGGGCCGACTATTGGGCGGGTCGCTGTATGCCTTGCAGCTGGGGCTCGGCGATACGCGGCTCGAGATGGAAGGCCTTGGGACCGTTCTCGGCGAAAATGGCTTCGGCCCGCGCACACTGTCGGCGGCGACGATCGTGGAAGGCGCGATCCTCAGCGCCGGGACCATCGGTGCTGTCTGGCTCGCGTTCAGGGGCCGGACCGGGCGAGACTAGATGCGAAAAGGGCGGCACCTCGCGATGCCGCCCTTTCGACAGATGTTTCGGCTCCGGCCGGTTTAGCGGCGCGCGGCCTTGTCTTCCGGTGCGATCGAAATGCGCACGGTCTCGCCCGAATTGCCGGGGAAATCGGTGAACATGGCTTCGACAAGGTTCGGCACCAGATATTGCAGGCGGTCGGAGGTCGAAACCGCTTCGGCCTTGCCTTCGAACAGACGCTCGCCCGATGCGGCACGGTCGATCTTCAGATCGATGCCGCTGGTGTAGACGGTGTAGCTGCGGATGTCCGAGCCGCCGAACCACGGATCGTAGAACCCGTATCCCCAGGGCCGCCCGTAAAAGCCGCGATAGGCGAGGCGCGAGCGATAGGGGCTGAAGCGATACCACGGATCGTAGAACGGATCGCGCACGCCGGTGCTGCGAATGCGCTCGCGCCCGTTATCGACACCGTAATCGAAGCGGACCAGCAGGCTGGCTGCTTCGGGAGAGGCGGCCTGCGCATAGCCCAGACGCTGCATCTCTTCCTCGACCTCGTCTGCATAGAGCGCGAATTCGAGGCCGCCCGCCAGAGCGGGATCGTCGGCGACGACGAAGAAGCTTTCGCCCGTCGGCGCGGGGAGCTGGGTCTGGAAACGGGATACGTCCGCCTTGAATGACGGCGTCGCGCACGCCGCGAGGCTGGCGAGAAGAAGAGGTACGGAGGCTTTCCTGGCGATGCGCCCCCAACCTTGCGATGCGAAGGTCATAGATAGTCCTTTCGAAGTTCGAATCGCGCTGCGCGGGCCCTTTCCCCTGCCTGTCACTACCTGTCACGGGTCGATCGGCGGCCAATCTGTCAGCGAATAGGCACGGTCTATCGCAGCCGGGCTGAACCCGGTTTGAATGATATATCCGTCTCTTATCGAGCGCACTTGCGCGCTTCCGGTTCCCGAAGCGGCTGGCCCCGAAGGCTCAGCCGCGCACCAGACCGAGCGCATCGTAAGTGGCATCGAGCGTCGCGACCGCCCGCTCGCGCGCCTGGGCCGCGCCGCGCGCCAGAATCGCATCGAGTGCCTCGCGGTCCTCCAGAAGCTGAGTAAACCGCGCCGAAATCGGCCTCAGCGTCTCGACCAGCGCTTCGCCCAGAAGCGGTTTGAAATGGCCGAAACCCTGCCCGCCATGCTCTTCGAGCACGGCGTCGACGCTGCTGTCTGTCAGCGCGGCATAGATCGTCACGAGGTTCAGCGCCTCGGCCCGGTCTTCCAGCCCCTTGCGCTCCGATGGCAAGGGCTCGGGATCGGTCTTGGCTTTCTTGACCTTTTTCATCACTTCGTCCGGATCGTCGGCGAGGTTGATGCGGCTCATATCGGAAGGGTCCGATTTCGACATCTTCTTCGTCCCGTCGCGCAGGCTCATGATGCGCGCGGCATCGGGCGGCACGATCGGATCGGGCAGAGTGAAGACGGGCGCGTCCTCAGATGCGAAATCGTGGTTGAATTTCTGCGCAATGTCGCGCGCCAGTTCGAGATGCTGCTTCTGGTCCTCACCCACCGGCACGTGGGTGGCCTGATAGAGCAGCACATCGGCGGCCTGCAGCACGGGATAGGCGAACAGGGCGACGCTGGCGCCTTCGCGGTTCTTGCCCGCCTTGTCCTTCCACTGCGTCATGCGGTTGAGCCAGCCCATCCGCGCCGTGCCGTTGAGCAGCCATTGCAGCTCGGCATGCTGGGGCACCTGCGCCTGGTTAAACAGGATCGAGCGTTCGGGATCGATCCCGCAGGCAACCAGTGCCGCAGCCATCTCCAGCGTGCCCTGATGGAGCTGAGCCGGATCGTGCGGCATGGAAATGGCATGCAGGTCCGCGAGGAAGAACAGAGCCTCGTTCTTTTCCGCGCCACCGCCTGCGGCTGCTTGAGCGCCGTTTTTCTCAGCGCTACCGCCTTCGGCTGCTTGAGCGCCGGTAATCTCATCCTGCATCCGCACCCAATTGCGGATCGCGCCGAGATAATTGCCGAGGTGGAGATTGCCTGTCGGCTGGATGCCGGAAACGACGCGCATGGTTTTGGGCCTATTGCTCTGGTTCGGGGGATTTGGGTGCAGGGGCGCGGCGGCGCAGCGCCTTTAGGTCGCTTAGCCGGAAGGCGCCGGTAAGGAAACTCGCCGCGATATAGACGGCCGCGCCCGCACCGACCGTAACTGCCAGAGTGAGGCCGCGCATCACCATGTCACCCGCCATGAACGGTGCCATCAGCGGGCGCGAGAGCGCCAGCGCCCCGCCCATGATCGCCGCCGCCAGCGCCAGCCGGGGCAGACGGCGCAGCAGGCGCGCATCGGCGGCGAACTGGCCGCGCTTGCGCAATGTCCAGAACAGCAGCGCAGCATTGATCGCGGCGGATACGGCGGTGGCGACCGGCGGGCCGAGATAGCCGATGGTCGGGATCAGCGCGATATTGCCGACGATATTGACCATGATCGCGATGATGGCAAAACGCACCGGCGTGCGCGTGTCGGAACGCGCGTAATAGCCCGGCGTCAGCACCTTGATCAGGATATAGGCAGGCAGGCCGAGCGAGAAGGCGGCCAGCACCAGCGCGGTCGCCCGCGTATCCTGCGCGCTGAACGCGCCATACTGGAACAGACCGCGCACGATCGGTTCTGAAATCGTCAGGAAAGCGGCGGTGGCGGGCAGCGTCAGGAATAGGGCCAACTCGATGCCGCGGTTCTGCATGTCGAGCGCTTCGTCCACCTGATCGTTGCTCAGCAGGCGGGAAAGCGTGGGCAGCAGGATCGTGCCGAGGCCGATCCCGATCAGGCCAAGCGGCAACTGGTTCAGCCGGTCCGCATAATAGATAAAGCTGATCGCGCCCGGTGCCAGCAGCGCGCCTGCCAGCGCAGTCGAGATGAGAAGGTTGATCTGCGTCGCACCTGCGCCCGCGGCTGCTGGCAGGATCAGCGTCATCAGCCGTTTGATGTCCTTGTCGATCCGGGGCAGGCGCAGCTTCAATTTAATGCCCGCACGGCGGCAGCCCCAGATGAGGAACACCAGTTGCAGCGCCCCGCCGACAGTGACGGACACGGCCTGCACCATGGCGGTCTCGTACGGATTTTCGCCGTGGAACAGCGCGAGACCCGCAACCATCGCGATATTGAGCAGGATCGGGGCGGCGGCATTGACCCAATATCGCTCCAGCGAATTGAGAATACCGCCGAGCAGCGACACCAGCGAGATCATCAGCAGATAGGGCAGAGTGATCCGCGACAGCATCACGGCGTAGCGGAATTGTTCCGGCGTCGGATCGTTGAACCCGCCCGACAGCGCATAGGTGAGCGGCCAGGCCGCAATCATCAGCGCGATCGTGAAGACCACCAGGACCGGCAGCAGCACCGCCAGCGCCCGTTCCGCGAAATCGACCCCTGCGGGCTTGCCACCGCCTTCGGCAACCTGGCGGTTGAACATCGGGATGAAGGCGGCGGAAAACGCCCCTTCCGCGAACAGGGCGCGGAACATGTTGGGCAGGCGGAAGGCGACGAGGAAGGCGTCCGATGCGAAGCCCGCGCCGACGTAACGTGCCTGCAAGGCGTCGCGCACCAGCGCCAGCACGCGGCTGGCAAGCGTCAGCGACCCGATCGAGCCGAGCGCCTTGACCAGTTTCATCGGCTCTGTCCTTCCCCGGCGGTCATGTCACACAATTAGGCCGGGGCGCGGCGCGAGCGCCCGATCAGTTCTCGCCCGTGGGCATGGCATCGCCGGTCTGGCCCTGCTGCTGCGCGCGCGCGGCAAGCTGCTGTTGATAGAGCGCGCCGAAATCCATCGGGTCCATCATCAGCGGCGGGAAGCCCGCATCGCGGCTGGCATCCGCGATCACGCGGCGCACGAAGGGAAACAGGATGCGCGGCGCTTCGGCGAAGAGGAAGGCGTGGGCCTGCTCGTCGGGCAGATTGCGCATGCCGACGAGGCCGCAATAGGACAGTTCGATCAGGTAGAAATCGCCCTTTTCGCCCTTGGCGGTGACGTTCACCTTCAGCTCGACTTCGGACAATTCCTGATTGACCGTGTTGGCGCCGATATTGACCTGAAGGTCGATCTGCGGCTGCTCGTTCCACTGGAAGCAATCGGGCGCGTTCGGGTTCTCGACCGAGAGATCCTTGATATATTGCGTCACGATGCCCGCCGCCGGGCGGTTGTCGGCCCCGTTCGGTTTCGCGTTCGGGTCCATGTTCAGATCGGTGAGGATGTCGCCTTCGTCGGCCATTGGGCACACTTTCGGTTCGATGTTATGACGGGCGATACGCCAGGTAAAAGCGTGCGCCGGTTCGACCGCGCGCCTAGCACCTGCCTCGAACCCCGGCAACCGAGCCGATGGCGGCCAATTGATGGCGGCCGGGCGATGGCGGAAGGCGATTGAAGCGGGCAGGTGCGGAATCTGCGCCCGCCCGGGCACCCGGGCTGCTCAATCGCGTTGCCGATTTGTAATTCTTACCTATGTAGGGCAGGTTACGAAGACATATCCCGCGCGCTGCCACAGGTGCCCTGTCGAAGGCACCCGGTGCGCACGCAAAGCTGCAGGTGCACGCATAGTGATTCTCGAAATCGTCATCCTCGCCGCCATCGCCGCCTTTCTGGGGCTGCGCCTCTATTCGGTGTTGGGCCGCAGGGCCGAGCATGAGGAGGAGCATGCGCCCCAGCGGTTCGAACGCCCGGACGCGATCGCGCCGCAGGGCGATGACCGCGCGCGGCGGGCCCAGCCGGATGTCGCGCTGCGCCAGGCCGATCTTCCCGCCGGGACCGAAAGCGGCGTGCGCGCCATCGCCGCCGCCGATCCGCGCTTCGACGTGCTCGGCTTTCTCGACGGGGCGAAGGGCGCCTATGCGATGGTGCTCGAAGCCTTCTGGGAAGGCGACAAGGAAACGCTGCGCGAATTGTGCGACGACGATGTCTATGAAAGCTTCGCCGGCGCGATCGACGCGCGCACCGAAGCGGGCGAGACGTTGGAAAACCGCCTGATCCGGATCGAGGACGCGACGATCAAGTCCGCCGACATGGATGGGCGGATGGCGCGCATCGCGGTTCTGTTCGTCTCCGACATCGCGGCGATCACGCGCGACCGGGACGGCACGGCCATTGCCGGTTCGCTGGACGACGCGGTCGAGAGCCGCGACATCTGGACGTTCAAGCGCAATGTCGACGCGGCGGATCCGAACTGGGTTCTCGACGAGACCGATCAGGGTTGATCGTTTGGCCCGCTTTGGCGGCGGGCATTCGGGGAGGGATGATGCAAGTTGCGACGAGGGCCCTGCGCGGTCTTATCCTGAGCGCGGGGCTTGCGCTTGCCGGCTGCCAAGCCGTCCCCAAGGCCGAACCGCCTCGCACAGCCACGCCGTTGCCGCCGATCGTGCCAAAGGTCGAAAGCGCGGCTTTTTCCGGCCTGTCCGCAGGGCCGAATATCGGCTCGCTCGGCATCCAATCGGGCGATGCGGGCACCGCGCTTGCCAGCTTTCTCGAATCCTGCCCCAAGCTCGTCGCGCGCCACGATCAGAGCGGGCTGACCAATCGCGAAGATTGGCGCCCGGCTTGCGATGCAGCGCGGGCATGGCCCGCCAGCGATGCGCTGCGGTTCTTCACTACCTATTTCGAAAGCGCCCGGATCGGTGACGGCAAAGCGTTCGCCACGGGCTATTTCGAGCCCGAGATCCTGGGCAGCCGCACGCGCCGCCCCGGCTATGACGTGCCCGTCTATCGCCTGCCGCCCGATCTCGTGCGCGACTGGCCCGCCGACATGGCGATGAGCGAGCGGACCGGACGCGCGCCGCTGGGCCGCAAGGATGCGAGCGGCAACCACGTCCCCTATTACGAGCGCGCCGAGATCGAGCGGGGGGCGCTCGCCGGGCGCAATCTCGAAATCGCCTGGGCCGCCGATCCGATCGAGTTCTTTTTTCTGCAGATCCAGGGTTCGGGACTGCTGCGCCTGCCCGACGGATCGCTGATGCGGATCGGCTATGCCGGCCAGAACGGTCGCGAATATGTCGGCATCGGATCGGTCATGCGCGAGCGCGGCCTGCTGGGTGACGGGCCGGGCCAGTATGCCGGATCGATGCAGGGCATCGTCCAATATCTGCGCGACTACCCCGAGGCAGGTGCGGACCTCATGCGGCTCAACAAGAGCTGGATATTCTTCCGCGAGTTGACGACGGATGGGCCTCTGGGTGCGCTGGAAGTGCCGGTGCGGCGTGGATCGTCGGTTGCGGCTGACCCGGCCTACGTGCCGCTGGGCGCGCCCGTCTGGCTCGATCTCGATCGCGACGTGGCGGACGGCTTGTGGATCGCGCAGGATACGGGCGGCGCGATCAAGGGTGCCAATCGCTTCGACACGTTCTGGGGCAATGGACCGCAGGCGCGCGAAATCGCGGGCGGGATGAGCGGACGCGGACAGGCGCTGGTGCTGCTGCCCAAGGGGACGCTCGCCCGCCGCCAAGGGCAATGAGCGCGCCGCGCGGCCTCAGCAGCGAAGAAGCCGAGGCGTGGGAAAAGGTCGCGGCGACGGTGAAGCCGCTTGATCCCCAGCCAAAGGTGGTGGCGGCGAAACGCCTCCACGCGGCCTCGTCTCAGCCCGAAGCCAAACCCGTGCCGCCCAAGTCCACCGCTGCGTCGAAGCAGAAGGCACCGCAGCGCTCCCATTCTGCAGCGAGCCCTCCTCCGGCACAGGCTCGCCAGGCGGGTCTCGATTCGCATTGGGAACGGCGGCTGAAGGGAGGCACGCTCGCGCCCGATTTCACGCTCGACCTGCACGGCCATGGGCTCGACGCCGCCTATTCGCGGCTGATGAGCGGCGTCGCGCAGGCGCGTGCGATGGAGGCGCGCACGATCCTGCTGGTGACGGGAAAGCCGCGGCCGGTTGCCGCTGCCGATCGCGGATCGAGCAGGGGAGCGATCCGCGCCAAGGTGCTGGACTGGCTGGCGGCATCGAGCCACCATTCCGCCATCGCAGCGGTCCGCTCCGCGCATCGCCGGCACGGCGGGGAAGGGGCGCTCTATATCGTCCTGAAGCGCCCCCGCTGATCGCTCTCAGCCGAGATCGTCGGCGCTGAAGGGGAATTGCCGTTTTTCGTGCTGGACGCTGATCCAGTGCGCCTTCGTGAATGCCTCCACCGCCCAGCGCCCGTTGAACCGCCCGAGGCCCGAATTCTTGGCACCGCCGAAGGGGCTGAACGGACTGTCGTTGACGGTCTGGTCGTTGATATGCGTCATCCCCGCCTCGATCCGCTTGGCGAAGGCCAGAGCGCGGCCTTCGTCGCGGCTGAACACCGCGCTCGACAGGCCGAGATCGGTCGCATTGGCGAGTTCGAGCGCGTGTTCTTCGTCCCGCGCGCGCTGGATCGGGGCGACGGGGCCGAAGATCTCGTTGGTGACGAGGCAATTGTCTTCGCCCACATCGGTGAAGACATGCGGCGGAATGACCAGCCCATCGGGCTCGCCGCCCAGCGCGCAGGTCGCACCCTGATCCTTGGCCTTGGCGATCATATCGTTGATCTTGTCGAACTGGTCGCGATTGACGATCGGCCCGATCATGCAGGCCGGATCGTCGCGCTGACCGACGACCAGTTCTTTCGTGCGGGCGACGAATTTCTCCACGAACTCGTCGTAGATCGCATCCTCGACCACCAGGCGGTTGGCGATCATGCAGATCTGGCCCTGATGGACGAACTTGCCCCAGACGCTCGCTTCGACCGCATAGTCGATATCGGCATCGTCCAGCACCACGATCGGCGAATTGCCGCCAAGCTCCAGTTCGAGCGCTTTCAAACGCTTGGAATCGAGCGCGGCCTTGCCGACACCGCGACCCACCGGCGTCGACCCGGTGAAGGACACCACCGAGGGGACCGGATGCTGGACCATGGCATCGCCGATCTCCGAGCCCGAACCGGGCAGCACCGCGACGAGGCCGGGCGGAAGCTCCGCCTCCTCGCAGATCGCGGCAAACAAGGTTCCGCCGGTGACGATCGAATCGCTTGCCGGTTTGACGACGACGCCATTGCCCAACGCGACCGCGGGGAAGAGCGTGCGGGCAGTCAATTGTAGCGGGAAATTCCACGGCGAGACGAGTGCGACCACACCGGCGGGCTGGCGATAGGCGCGGCTTTCCTTGCCCGGCAGGCTTTCGGGAAGAATCGACCCTTCGACCATGAAGGGCAGTGCAGCCGCTTCCTGCCGGGCGACTTGCGTCACCAGCATCAGTTCAAGCGCGGCCTTCAGCCTGGTGCCGCCGACCTCGCGCACGATCCAGTCCGCGATCTCGTCCTTACGCGCATCGAGGATATCGGCGATCGCGTGCATCTTGGCCGAACGAGCGGCGGGCGGCAGCTTGGCCCATTCCTTCTGCGCTTCGGCACTGGCGCGATAGGCTTCGTCGACATCGTCGGCAGTCGCACCCTTCATCTCGAAGATCGTGCTTTCGTCCCACGGGCTGACATTCGTCAGCGCTTTGCCGCTACCGTCGCGCCATTCGCCCGCCAGATACAGACGATCGAGCTTGTCGTATTTCGTCATGATCGGCCTTACTCCGCTGCTTCGCGAAGGGGGGCGGCTTCGCCCGAGATCGACTTGGCGCTCGCAAGGCCGGGAGCCTCCGATTTTCCGCCGATCATCTCACGCACCTTGTCCTCGATCCGCTTGCCGATCGCGCTGTCGACATTCTTCCAATAGTCGAACGCGCGGACCAGCACGTTTTCGCTGACGCCGTCGGCCAGATGGCCCGAGACGTTCGAGACGAACCGGTCGCGCTGCGCATCGTCCATCACCTCGTTGATCAGTGCGCGCGGCTGGCTCCAGTCGTCGTCGTCTTCGCGCAGGGTATAGGCTGCACGCACCATGTCGCCATCGGCATACCACGTCGCTTCGCCGCCGACCTGCGGCTGCGCCGCCGGGCCGCCATAGCTGTTGGGCGCATAGACCGGATCGACTGCGTTGACCGTCCGCATGGCGCCCGCGCGCGAATAGGAATTGACCTGATCGGCATTTTTCGGCGCGTTGACCGGGATTTGCTTGTAATTGACGCCCAGCCGGTGGCGGTGCGCATCGGCATAGGAAAAGCCGCGTGCCAGCAGCATCTTGTCGGGGCTGAGGCCGATGCCGGGCACCATGTTGTTGGGCTCGAAGGCGAGCTGTTCGATCTGCGTATCCCAGTCGACCGGGTTTTCGTTCAGCACCAGCGTGCCGACCTCGATTAGCGGATAGTCCGAATGCGGCCAGGTCTTGGTGAGGTCGAACGGATTGATGCGGTAGGTCTTCGCATCCTCATACGGCATGATCTGCCATTTGAGCGTCCAGCTCGGGAAATTGCCCTCGTGGATGGCGTCGAACAGGTCGCGACGGTGATAGTCGCTGTCTTCACCCGCCTTCTTTACCGCTTCGTCCTGCGTCAGGTGAGCGTTGCCACCCTTGTCGCCGACATCGGTGTGGAAGTGGAACTTGACCCAGAATTTCTCACCCTCCTCGTTGATCAACATGTAAGTGTGGCTGGAATATCCGTTCATTTCCCGCCAGTTCTTGGGCACGCCGCGGTCGCCCATCAGGTACGTGACCTGGTGCGCGCTTTCGGGGCTCAGCGTCCAGAAATCCCACATCATGTCGTGATCGCGCAGTCCGTTATCGGCGCGGCGCTTCTGACTGCGGATGAAGTGCTGGAATTTCAGCGGATCGCGGATGAAGAAGATCGGCGTGTTGTTGCCGACCATGTCGAAATTGCCGTCCTCGGTATAAAATTTGACCGAGAAGCCGCGCGGATCGCGCCACGTATCGGGGCTGCCGCGTTCGCCCGCCACCGTGCTGAAGCGCATGGCGGTGTCGGTCTTCACGCCCTTCTGGAAGACCTTGGCCTTGGTGTATTTGGACACATCGGCGGTGGTTTCAAAATAACCGAACGCGCCCGACCCCTTGGCGTGGGGCTGGCGCTCGGGAATGCGCTCGCGATTGAAGTTCGCCATCTGCTCGATCAGGTAGTGATCGTTGAGCACGATCGGGCCGTCACGGCCAAGGGTCAGCGAATGCTCGTCGCTCTGGACGGGGATGCCTGCATCGGTGGTGGTGGGGGAAACGGTACGGTCGGCCATGGCGACGCCTTTCGAGATTTTGGGAGGTTACGGTGATGAACGCCCAGGCGGAGGCGCGCGTTCCACCGCTTCGTCGCAATTGCGCTGCGGCTGGTGACGGGCGCAAACGAAGAAGCCCCCGGCGCTTGCGCACCGGGGGCTTCCCGCGTCCCGAAGGGTTTGCCCCTTACGAGTGGTATTGCTGATAGGTGAGGTCGAACCGGTCCGCGTCCATGACCTTGGTCCAGGCCTTGACGAAGTCCTTGGCGAACTTCTCTTCGTTCCCGTTCTCGGCATAGACTTCCGCGACCGAGCGCAGCTGCGAGTTCGAGCCGAAGACCAGATCGGTGCGCGTGGCGTGCCACTTGGCGTGACCTTCCCGTCGGCACTTGCCGACGAATTCCTCGTCCCCGCTCTCGTCGACCACTTCCCACAGCGTGCCCATGTCGAGCAGGTTCTTGAAGAAATCGTTCGACAGCGTGCCCGGCTTGTCGGTGAGGACGCCGATGCTGTTGCCATGCTCCGTATGGGTGGAGACGGCGCCGAGAGCGCGCATCCCGCCGACCAGCACGGTCATTTCGGGGATCGACAGGCCGAGCAGGTTCGCCCGGTCGATCAGCATGTCCTCGGTCTTCACCGAAGCCTTGGTCTTGAGGTAGTTGCGGAACCCGTCGGCGAAGGGCTCCAGCGGCTCCCAGCTTTCGGCATCGAACTGATCCTCGGCCGCATCGCCGCGACCGGTGGTGACCGGGACGGAGATGTCGTAGCCGCCGTCCTTGGCCGCCTTCTCGATCGCCGCCGCGCCGCCGAGCACGATGGCATCCGCCATCGAGATACCGCCGCGAAGCTCGTCGAGCTTGCCGAGGACCTTGGTCAGTTCTTCCGGATCGTTGACCTTCCAGTTCCGCAATTCATCGAAGCGGATATGTGCGCCATTGGCGCCGCCGCGATGGTCGGACTTGCGATAGGTGCTGGCCGAAGCCCACGCCGCCTTGACCAGTTCGGCCACCGTCAGACCGCTATCGAGAACGGCCTGCTTGAATTCCGAAACGGCACTGTCGGAAGGCTTGGTCCCGGCAGGGATCGGATCCTGCCAAATCAGGTCTTCGCTCGGCACGTCGGGGCCGAGATAGCGGATCTTGGGGCCCATATCGCGGTGGGTCAGCTTGAACCAGGCGCGGGCGAAGGCATCGTCCAGCGCCGCCTGATCGTCGCGGAACCGCTCGGAAATCTTGCGATAGGCCGGGTCGCGCTTCAACGCCATGTCGGCGGTGGTCATGATGGTTGGGACCTTCTTGGAAGGGTCCCGCGCATCGGGGGCCATGTCGGCTTCTTCCGGGTCGATCGGCGTCCACTGATAGGCACCTGCCGGGCTCTTCACGAGCTCGTATTCGTATTTGAACAGCAGGCGGAAATAGTCGTTGCCCCACTCGGTCGGATTTGGAGTCCACGCGCCTTCGATGCCCGACGTGGTGATGTGGCCCTTACCGATTTCTTCCGGATCGGTCATCCAGCCGAAGCCCATCGCGGTCATGCCTTCGGCTTCGGGCGCCTTGCCGAACGTGTCGGACGGCTTGGCGCCGTGGCACTTGCCGAAGGCGTGGCCGCCCGCGGTCAGCGCGACGGTTTCTTCATCGTTCATGGCCATGCGCGCGAAGGTTTCCTTCATGTCGCGCGCCATGCCTTCGGGATCGTGTGGATTGCCGCCCGGACCTTCCGGATTGACGTAGATCAGGCCCATCTGGATTGCGGCGAGCGGGTTTTCGAGCGCCTTGCCTTCATCTGGGATGATGCGCGTTTCCGCGCCGGTATCCACCCACTCTTCCTCGGTGCCCCAGTAAACGTCCTGTTCCGGCTCGTAGACGTCCTTGCGGCCTCCGCCGAAGCCGAACACCGGGCCGCCCATCGATTCGATGGCGACATTGCCGGTGAGCACGAACAGGTCGGCCCAGCTGATGTGCTTGCCGTATTTCTGCTTGATCGGCCACAGCAGGCGGCGCGCCTTGTCGAGATTGCCGTTATCCGGCCAGCTGTTGAGCGGAGCGAAGCGCTGCTGGCCCGAAGAGGCACCGCCGCGCCCGTCGCCGGTGCGATAAGTGCCCGCCGCGTGCCAGGCCATGCGGATGAAGAACGGGCCGTAATGCCCGTAATCAGCCGGCCACCAATCCTGGCTGTCGGTCATCAGCGCCTTGATGTCGGCCTTGAGGCCTGCGTAATCGACCGCGTTGAACGCTTCGCAATAATCGAAATCCTCGCCCATCGGATCGGGCGACGTACCGCCTTGCGTCAGGATGTGCAGGTCGAGACTGTCGGGCCACCAATCCTTGTTGGTCCGGCCGAGCAGGCCGCGAAAGCCTCCATCGCCGTGGAAGGGGCAGCCGCTGATATCTCCGGTCTTGGCGTCCATCGTGGGAAATCCTCTCTCAGATTTGGTACGTAAGCGCGCGCGAAACGTGAGCGCGAGCGTCTAGAAAGAGAATGCACCGAACCCTCTGATGGGTCCAATCGATTAATTGCGTCGAATTGATTGGTTGAGCCGATTGTGGGATGAGTTGTTTCGTTGGCGTGGATGGGAAGCTGAGCCTATGGAAAAGCATGCTCCTGAAACGACACTTGGATCAGTTAGAAGCTATTTTCCTTCGCCAGTTCGAAGACCGCAGTGATGGAATTATCTACCGGAGGTCCAGGCGCGGAGCCCCCATTCCAGTGACGGAAGGCGAAAGGAACGAGTTTGCACGGCAATACCGGAGCGCGACTAGCCGAATGATATGGGCCGTCTGTGCGGCGGTGATATTTGTTATTGTGATCGCTTCAGTGGTTGCACCGGATTTTTCAGATGGACCTTATGGCACGCTCGTGATCAGCTTACTTGCGATAGGGACCATCGCCTTTTTCGGCATGCGAAACTCAAGCGCGCCAGCCAGAGTTCTCGCTGACCGGCCTTCAGTTGGTGTTCCCATGACCAAAGACGAGATTTTGGCGGCGCATTTTTCGTCCACCAGCTGGCTTTTACTTGTCGGCATTTCACTAGCTTCTGCGATAGCTTGTGTTACCCTACTATCGCAGTCGAGCTTTTCTGAGCCGGTCGATTTCGTTTGGACTGGTGGAAGCGGAATTCTCTCGGTCCTTGGAATTCGGGGGCTCTGGTTGAAGTATCGTTATTCGCGATAGCTACGCCGCCTGCGCGATCTCTTCTGCCGGTTCGGTGCGGATAAGATAGTCGAAGGCGGACAGGCCGGCCTTGGACCCTTCGCCCATCGCCACGACGATCTGCTTGTAGGGAACGGTCGTGACGTCTCCCGCTGCGAACACGCCGGGGAGGTTGGTGCGGCCTTCCTCGTCCACCGCGATCTCGCCGAATTTGGTGAGGTCGAGGCCGCTATCCTTCAGCCATTCGGTGTTGGGGACGAGGCCGATCTGGATGAACACGCCTTCCAGCTCCACGCGGCGTTCCTCGCCGCTGGCGCGATCCTTCACCACCAGTCCATCGACCTTGCCGTTCGAGCCGGTGATTTCGGTCGTCTGGCCGTTCGTCACGATCTCAACATTGGAAAGGCTGCGGAGCTTGGCCTGAAGCACCTCGTCCGCGCGCAGCTTGGAATCGTATTCGATCAGCGTCACGTGGCCGACGATCTTGGCGAGGTCGATCGCCGCTTCGACGCCCGAATTGCCGCCGCCGATCACTGCGATGCGCTTGCCCTTGAACAGCGGGCCGTCGCAATGGGGGCAATAGGCCACGCCCTTGTTGCGATATTCCGCTTCGCCCGGAACGCCGAGATTGCGCCAGCGCGCGCCGGTGGAAAGGATCAGGCTGCGCGTCTTGAGCTTTGCTCCATTGCCGAATTCGACCGTGTGGAGGCCGCCTTCCTCGCGCGCGGGCACAAGCTTCACAGCCTTGGCGAGGTTCATCACGTCGATGTCGTATTCGCCGACATGCCGTTCCAGCTCGCCCGCCAGCTTCGGCCCTTCGGTGTAAGGCGTCCCCGGCAGGTTCTCGATGCCGAGCGTATCGTGCAGCTGGCCGCCGAAGCGTTCTGCCGCGACGCCCGTGCGGAAGCCCTTGCGCGCGGTGTAGATAGAAGTCGCGGCCCCGGCAGGCCCGCCGCCGACCACCAAAACCTCGAAGGGCTCTTTCGCCGACATCTTGTCCGCCGCCTTCTTTTCGCTGCCGGTATCGAGCTTCGACAGGATCTCGGCCAGTTCCATCTTGCCGTTGTAGAACGGCTCACCATTCAGGAATGTGGCGGGCACGGCCATGATCTCGCGACTTTCGACTTCGTCCTTGAACGTGCCGCCTTCGATCAGCGTTGCGGTGATGCGTGAATTTTCGAATGCCATCAGCGTCAGCGCCTGCACCACGTCCGGACAATTGTGGCACGACAGCGAGAAATACATCTCGAAATGGTAATCGCCTTCGAGGCCGCGGACCTGTTCGAGCAGGTCGGCATCGACCTTCGGCGGATGGCCGCCAGCCCAGAGGAGGGCGAGCACCAGCGAGGTAAATTCGTGGCCCATCGGGAGCCCAGCGAAGCGGACCCATTTTTCCGCGTCGCTAGCGCGGCGCACAATGAAGCTGGGCTTGCGATCGTCCGTCCCGTCGAACTGCGCGCTCACCATATCGTGGAGCGCGGCGATCTCTTCGAGCAGTTTGCGCGTCTGCTGAGATTTCGGATCGTCGCCGAGCGAAGCGACGAGCTCGATCGGCTCGCGCAGATTGGCGAGATAGGTCGAAAGCTGCTGCGTCATGGTGGCGTCGAGCACGGGAAGACTCCGAAAGGCTAATAACAGGGGAGATGAAAAGGCCCGGGGCGAGGGGGGGGGAGGGTGCCCCGGGCCTTCCAGCGACCCGAGCGGGGCTCGGGCTCTGTCCGCGCTCCGCAGGAGGAATTAGCGGGCGCGGTTATGCGTTGAACTCAGATCTTGCCGACAAGGTCCAGCGACGGTGCAAGCGTGTCCTTGCCTTCTTCCCAGGCTGCCGGGCAGACCTGGCCGGGATTGGCGCGGACATATTGTGCGGCCTTGATCTTGCGGGCGAGTTCGTTGGCGTTGCGGCCGACACCTTCACAAGTCTGCTCCATGATCTGGATTACACCATCGGGATCGACCACGAAGGTGGCGCGATCGGCGAGGCCGACGCCTTCACGCAGCACGTCGAAATTGCGCGCAAGGGTGTGGTTCTGATCGCCGAGGAACGGGAAGGTCAGCTTGCCGATGCGTTCGCTGGTATCGTGCCAGGCCTTGTGGCTGAAATGCGTATCGGTGCTGACGCCGTAGACTTCGACATCCATCTTCTGAAGCATACCGTACTGCTCGCCGAGATCTTCGAGCTCGGTCGGGCAGACGAAGGTGAAGTCCGCCGGATAGAAGAAGAACACGGCCCACTTGCCGCGCACGTCTTGGTCTGTGACTTCGTAAAAGTCTTCGCCGGCCTTGAAGGCGGTGGCGGTGAACGGTTTGATTTCGGTTCCGATGATACCCATGGGATGGTCTCCGTTTGTTTTTCAAAAGGTTCGGGTGAAACTGCTGGGTAAGAGATAGGCGCTGTTGCAGCGCACAAAAGCGATTATGTGCGATTGCGAATATCGAAATTTTCCATCACCGGACTGGAACTTTCGAAAAGCACGGCGATGCGCGATCCAGAGCGTTTGGCTTCACGGTAAAACGGCGCCTTTACAGGTTTCGCTCTTGCGATTTCGCCGCTAGTGCGAGGCATTCGCAAAAAAGGAATCGCCATGCGTATAGTTTTCGCCACTCTCGCCCTTTCCGCATCCGTGCTCTCTCTCGCCGCCTGTTCCGAACCGGCTGATGAAGCCCCCGCCGAGACGACCGCCGCCTCTTCGGAAGCAGAGCCCGCCGCGATGGACCAGGCCGCGACCGATACCGCCGTCCTCAATGCGAGCCTCGTCACCATCGATCAGCTTCAGGCCCTGACCGGCGTGAACCCCGAACTCGCCCAGGCAATCGTCGACGGCCAGCCTTACGAGAGCGCGACCGCGTTCAACGATGTGCTGATGCAGTCGCTGTCCGCCGACGAAGCGGCGCAGGTCCGGGAGCGCGTTTTCGTGCCGATCGATCTCAACAGCGCCAGCCGCGAAGACATCGCGCTCGTCCCCGGGATGAGCGACCGGATGGTCGGCGAATTTCTCGAATACCGTCCCTACGAAAACATCGAGGAATTCAATCGCGAGATCGGCAAATATGTCGACGAAGCGGAAGTCGCGCGCCTGCGCCAGTACGTCACGCTCTGATCCTTTTCGCGCTCAAGCGGCCCAGCCGCTTGCGCTACCGCTTGAGCGCGAACCGGGCGATCTCGATCGCGGCCAGTATCCCGATATGGATATAGGCCGTGATCGGATCGAAGGCCGTCAACGCCCAGTGGACGAACACCAGTACGGCGGCGGGATGCACCAGCATGTGCAGCCGCTTCCACCCGCCTTTCATCGCGCGCACGGACCGATCGTTCGACGTGATCGCGAGCGGTAGGAACAGGATCAGCGCGAGCCAGCCGGTCAGCAGATCGAACCCCGCCGCTTCTTCCAGTATCGCGCCGAGATCGGCCTTGTTGACGAGGTAGATAGCGGTGTGGATCGCCGCATAGGCGAAGCTGGCGACGCCGAGATCGCGCCGCCGCTTCATCAGCCATAGCGTCCAGGTGCTCTTGCGAAAGGCGAGCCGTAGCGGCGTGACCGCGAGCGTTGCCAGCAACAACCATGCGGCCCAATCGCCGCTATCCTTTACGGCATGGCCGAAGCCGTACGTTGCGGGCGTCGAAATCCACTGCCAGCCGATCCACAATGCGGGCAGAGCCAACGCCAGCCACAACAGCCATCGCTCCCGGCTCATGCTCGCTCCCCGCTCAGCCGCATTGTGCGCGGTGCAGCAATTTGTGATCCGCGAGCACCAGGGCCATCATCGCCTCCACCACGGGAGTGCCGCGAATGCCGACGCACGGATCGTGGCGACCCTTGGTGCGCACTTGGGTGGCCTGCCCGTCGCGCGTCACGCTGTCGACCGGCGTCAGGATCGAACTGGTCGGCTTGAAGGCGACGCGGCAGGTCACCGGCTGGCCGGTGGAAATCCCGCCCGCGATACCACCGGCGTGATTTGCAAGGAATTCGGTGCCGTCATCGGCGGGCCGCATCGGATCGGCGTTTTCTTCGCCGGTCAATCGCGCCGCGGCGAACCCGTCGCCGATCTCCACACCCTTGACCGCGTTGATGCTCATCATTCCTGAGGCGAGGTCGGCATCGAGCTTGGCGTAGAGCGGTGCGCCCCATCCGGCGGGAACGCCCGTCGCCACGCATTCAACCACCGCGCCGAGCGAGGAGCCGGATTTACGCGCCTCGTCCACTTGGCTTTGCCAGCGCTGCGCGGCTGCGGCATCGGGGCACCAGAAGGGGTTCCGCTGGATTTCCGCCGCATCGAAATTCGCCGGATCGACGGCATCCCCGCCGATCTCGGCGACATAGGCGGTGATCGTCACTTCGGGGATCGCCAGCCGCGCCACCGCGCCGGCCGCCACGCGGCTCGCCGTTTCGCGTGCGCTGGAACGCCCACCGCCGCGATAGTCGCGGAACCCGTATTTTGCGTCATAGGCGTAATCGGCGTGGCCTGGGCGATAGGTGTTGGCGATCTCGGAATAATCCTTCGACCGCTGATCGGTGTTCTCGATCATCAGCGCGATCGGCGTGCCGGTCGTCTTGCCCTCGAACGTACCCGACAGGATGCGGACGAGATCGGCTTCCTGCCGCTGCGTCGTATACTTGTTCTGCCCCGGCTTGCGCGCGTCGAGAAAGGGTTGGATGTCCGCTTCCGACAGCGCGAGACCCGGCGGGCACCCGTCCACCACCGCGCCGATCGCGGGGCCATGGCTCTCGCCCCAGGTCGTGAAGCGCAACACGCGCCCGAATGTGTTCCAGCTCATGGCTCTCTTCTTGCCTGCAATTGTGGGCTTGTGTCCATTCGCGCTGGACCAATTCCTTCTTGAGGGCCAAGAACAAACCATGCCCGGAGAAACCGCTTGCCCGTAGAAATCGTATGATAGCCAAGCTGAAAGGCCTGCTCGACGAAACCGGCGCCGATTGGGCGGTGATCGATGTCGGCGGGGTAGGCTATCTGGTCCATTGTTCGGCCCGCACGCTCAGCCAGCTGGGCGAGGCGGGGGAGGCGTGCACGGTCTTTACCGACCTGCAGGTTAGCGAGAACGACATGCGCCTGCTGGGCTTCGCCGACGGGGCAGAGCGGGACTGGTTCCGGCTGTTGACGCAGGTGCAGGGCGTGGGAAGCAAGGTCGCACTGGCGATTCTTTCGGCGCTGTCGGCGGACGAATTGCAGGCGGCTTGCGCCAATGGCGATGCTGCGATGGTCGCGCGTGCGAACGGGGTCGGGCCAAAGCTTGCCGGGCGCATCGTCAATGAGCTGAAGGACAAGGCCGGGGCGCTGCCGGGTGGTGGCGGGACTGGCGCGGTCGCAGCCCCCAGGGGTGGTGCCAGCGCGGATGCCGTCAGCGCGCTCGAAAATCTCGGCTTCAAGCCCGCCGTCGCCGCGCGCGCGGTCGCTCTGGCGCAGGGGGAGCTGGGCGATAGCGCCGGCGAGGGCGAGCTGATCAGAGTGGCCTTGAAGAGGGCGGCGGGGTGAGGACAATCGGTATGCGTTCAGTGTTGGCAAGTCTCGCAATGACGCTGGCGGCGCCGCTCGCCGCGCAAGCGCCTGAAGTTCGTTATGGCCCCGTGTTCGAAGAATTCGGCCCGCATTACGCGGTCGAAGGGATCGATCGTGTGCCCGAGGATGCTGAGTTCGCAGTCGCCTTCGACGTGGCGAGGGCGGCGGAGGATGGCACGCGCAATCGCGGTTTCGAAAGCGCCGCGCGCTTCATCAACATGCATGCTGCGGCAGGCGTCGACCCGGAAAACATCCGCATCGCCGTGGTGGTCCATGGCGGGGCGGTGAAGGACTTGCTGGCGAGCGAGGACAACGCCTCGCGCGACATGGTCGAACGATTGCTCGAAGAAGGTGTGCGTTTCATCGTCTGCGGCCAGAGCGCGGCGGGATCGGAAATCGCACAAGGAGACCTGATCCCCGGTGTCGAGATGGCGCTCTCCGCCATGACCGCGCACGCCCTGCTCCAGCAGCGCGGATATACGGTGAACCCGTTTTGAGGCAACCAGTCGTCAAGATTACGGTGTTTCTACTGGGATGTCTCGCGGGTTGGCACGCAAACGACTGGCTATCGATCGATGCCTGTCTTGATGCTGGTGGCGCTTGGAATTACGAACGCGACCTTTGCAGCCTACCATGACCGACCCCG
>NZ_LWFF01000213.1 GCF_001635685.1 Erythrobacter sp. HI0063 | reverse complement strand
AATTCGGCCTGTTGCAGGAAGCGCCCGGCGATATCCGCGCCTATGGGGCGGGCATCCTCTCGGGGCCGACCGAAGTGATTTACGCGGTGGAGGCCGAGAGCCCCAACCGCATCATGCTCAACGTCGATCGCGTCATGCGCACCGACTATGTGATCGACGATCTGCAGCCGACCTATTTCGTGATCGACAGCTTCGAGGATCTCTACCACCAGACGGTGGAGCGCGATTTCGACCGGTTGTACCGCAATCTCGATCCCGGCTTCACTTACGCCAACACCGCCGTGATCGACGTGGACGACGTGCTGCATCAGGGCACGCTGGAATACACGCTG
>NZ_LWFF01000212.1 GCF_001635685.1 Erythrobacter sp. HI0063 | reverse complement strand
GCAATTATGGCTTTCGTAAAAGCAAAATTTGTCAAGCAAGCGGAGCGTATCGAGGATCTTCTTTTAACGCTTCCCGATTCCTTCAAGAATATTCTGAAGAAAAACGTCACTTCTGCCATCGACAGCGCCTCACGTATCGGGAAGCCAGGCTGGACTCGTGGAGCCTACCATCGAGCATGGTTCGAGCCAGAAGCAGAAGTCGAATTTCTACGCAAATGCTCGAATTTCATTCTCTACGACGAAAAGTTGGATAACGTCGCAAAGGGGTTCG
>NZ_LWFF01000211.1 GCF_001635685.1 Erythrobacter sp. HI0063 | reverse complement strand
GATTTCGTCCTGCCCGACCACACGCTGTTCCGGCTGTTCGGCGAGATCGAGCTTCTCGACGATGTCACGCTGTTCGGCACGGTGGCGAATATCTTCAACGCCGACTGGTACGCCAACAGTTACTCGCAACTCTGGGTCCAACCGGGCGCGCCGCGCACTGCGACCATCGGCTTTCGAGCGGGGTTCTGATGACGATGACGGACGCATCCGCCGTTCCCGCGATCGCCATCGAGGGCCTGCATCACAGCTATG
>NZ_LWFF01000210.1 GCF_001635685.1 Erythrobacter sp. HI0063 | reverse complement strand
CCTCAACCAGCCGACCTGGAGCCCGGACGGGCGCTACATCGCGGCGAAGAAGCATTTCACCACCGAACGCTCGGCGGGTACGGGCGAGGTTTGGCTCTATCACATCTCGGGCGGCGGTGGCGTCGCTCTGGTCGAGCGCGCGAGCGAGTCCTTGCAGAAGGAATTGGGCGAGCCGGTCTACGCCCCCGATGGCAGCGCGATCTACTACACCCGCAATGTCAGCCCCGGCGCGATCTTCCAGTATGCGCAGGATTCGCAGCAGAGCCTGTTCGAAATCGAGAAATACGATCTGGCGACGGGCGAGGTGACCACGGCGGTGTCCGGCTATGGCGGATCGGTCCGCCCGCAGCCGTCGCCGGATGGCAAATACCTCTCCTTCGTGCGCCGCGATCGCGATCAGTCGCAGCTCTGG
>NZ_LWFF01000209.1 GCF_001635685.1 Erythrobacter sp. HI0063 | reverse complement strand
CGCTATTCCGCACAGAACGTGCGCGATTTCGCCTGGGCGTCGAGCCGCAAGTTCGCCTGGGACGCGCAGGGCCACAACCAGCCGGGTGCCCAGAACGAGACCGTGATGGCGATGTCCTTCTACCCCAAGGAAGGTGGCGAGCTGTGGCAGAAATATTCGACCGCCGCCGTGGTCCACACGATGGAGGTCTATTCCCGCTTCAGCTTCGA
>NZ_LWFF01000208.1 GCF_001635685.1 Erythrobacter sp. HI0063 | reverse complement strand
TATTCATAGAGATCGCCTTTGGTGTCGCGATCGTCCATCGGGATTTTGTCGAGCATGTCGACGGTCTTGGCGAGCAATGCGGCGTTGCTGAAACCAAGCCGCGCGTCCTTCATGTGCTCGCCATAACTGGAACCGTGCTCACCCAGCTGGCGAAGGAACGGGAAAACCCGCTCGGCCACGACATCCATCATCTCGCGCGCTTCGAAGTTCTTGAAGCGGGACCAGCGAAGATCGGAGTAAGGACGACCTTGATCGTCGTTGCCGTCCGGAAAAATTCGCCGCTCCATCGCAATGCCAAGGTTGGCGGCCTTGTTTTCCTCAAGAGTATGCAAGTCG
>NZ_LWFF01000207.1 GCF_001635685.1 Erythrobacter sp. HI0063 | reverse complement strand
CAGCGCGTCCGCAACCACCAGGCCCGATCCGAGAAGAACCATCGTCAGGGCTGCGATCGCCACGATCAGCAGGACCCGCATGCCTTTTCCCAGATGCCGGGGCTCGATGTCCGACAATGACCGAGGCGCTTCGACCCATGGCGCAGGCTCCCTGAAGGCGGCTGCGTCGTGGAATTCGAAAGTACCCCTCGGCGACGGAGTTTCTGCCAGTTCCGGGGCCGGATCGACTATTGGTGTCGCGCTACATGTAGTAGCA
>NZ_LWFF01000206.1 GCF_001635685.1 Erythrobacter sp. HI0063 | reverse complement strand
CGGCTTGTGCGAGCACCTGCTGGGCATATCCGCGCGCCTGGTTGCGGGCCGCATCGGCGTTCTGTTCGGCCACCGACACATCGCGGAAGGCATCCACGACATCGGCAGGCGGATCGGCCTTGTCGATTTCGACACCGATTACGGTAATCCCGGCATTATAGGCGTCAAGCGCGCGCTGCATGCGCTCGCGCACGTCGAGTTCGATTTCCGCGCGGCCCTGGCCCGAGAACGTCTCGTCCAGTGTCTTTTCCGCGACCGAGGCGCGCATCGCCGCTTCGGCCACTTCGCGAACGGTTTCGATCGGATCGGCGAGGCTGAATTTGAAGCCCGCCAGATCCTTGATGTTCCAG
>NZ_LWFF01000205.1 GCF_001635685.1 Erythrobacter sp. HI0063 | reverse complement strand
AATCAGCGCGCTGTCGCGCTGCCGACCTGCGCGAGCGCGAGACCGCACGATGAAGATGAGTGCGCTCAAAACGAACGCGATGGCTGTCGACGCAAATCTGCGAGCCCTTGTCGGCCCTCGCCGACACAAAATTGCGATGCCATCAAGCATATCGGACGCAGCCGCGAGCAGTTCACCAAGCGCAGCCCACGCCTCGCTCAGTCGATCAGCCCCTTGCCCTTCAGTTTCGGTCTGTTTTGCCGCGCTGTCCATAAACCCATTGTAGGTCGCGCACCTCGCATATCCAAGCGTCGC
>NZ_LWFF01000204.1 GCF_001635685.1 Erythrobacter sp. HI0063 | reverse complement strand
CCTCTGCTTCGCGGACCGATGCCAAACCGCGCAAGAAAGCCAAATTCCGCGAATATCATCGCCCGCCGCGCGGGCGATGATATTCGCGGAATTTGGCTTTCTTGCGCGGTTTGGCATCGGTCCGCGAAGCAGAGGGCGTCTTGGCCGGGGTGTCGTCGCTTTCCATTACGCAGGGGCCTATGCCATAGGACCGGCGTGACCTCCAGCATCGCGGCCCATCTTCTCGCCTGGTACGACGATCATGCGCGCGTGCTGCCGTGGCGAGCGCAGCCGGGTGAGCCGCCGAACGATCCCTATCGCGTCTGGCTGTCGGAAATCATGCTGCAGCAGACCACCGTCGCGGCGGTGAAACCGTATTTCCACGCCTTTACCGATCGCTGGCCCACCATCGACGATCTGGCCGCCGCGCCGGAAGAGGAGATCATGGCCGCGTGGGCGGGGCTGGGATATTATTCGCGGGCGCGCAATCTGGTGAAGGCGGCGCGCGCGGTGGCGCAGCGCGGCGGCTTTCCCGAGACGGAAAAGGGCCTGCGCGAATTGCCGGGGCTCGGCGCTTATACCGCGGCTGCGGTGGCGGCGATCGCATTCGAGCAGCGCGCCGTTGTGGTGGACGCCAATGTCGAGCGCGTCGTTTCGCGCCTGTTCGCGATCGACGAGGTTCTGCCCGGCGCGCGCAAATCGATCCGGGCAAAGACGGATGCGATCACACCCGACCGGCGCGCGGGCGATTTTGCGCAGGGCATGATGGATCTCGGCGCGACGATCTGCACGACGCGGGATCCGAAATGCCTGCTCTGCCCCTTGGCGGGCGATTGCGAGGGCAGGATCGCAGGCGATCCGGCGCGCTTTCCCGTCAAACCGGCTAAGAAAGCGAAACCGCTGAGACAGGGCCGCGCCTGGTGGATCGAACGTGAGGGACCGGAAGGGCCGGTGGTCTGGCTGGTAACGCGTCCGGGCAAGGGCATGCTCGGCGGCATGCGCGCTCTGCCCGATGACGGCTGGTCCGCGCGGGGCGATGGCCTCGGAGGGGAAGAGGGCGAGATGCTCGGCCTGGTGCGCCATGGATTCACGCATTTCGACCTGGAATTGTCGGTCGTGCGCGGGTCCGTCCCTCTGGGAGAAGGCGAATGGTGGCGGATCGACCGGATCGAGGCTGCCGGCCTACCGACGCTTTATGCAAAGGCCGCGCGGCTCGCGCTGGCCTGACTCCGCGCCTGAAGATCCCGCGTCAGATAATCCCGCCGCCGAGCGACAGGCGGATCACCGCGACAAGTAGTACGATCAGGCAGAAATTGCGGCCCGAGCGCTTGGACGACAATTGCCCGGCAACCACGCCAGCCACGATCAGCGGCAGGGCGAACCAGTTTCCCCAACCAAGCAGGGGAATGGTCGAAGGGATCACGATGACCAGCGAGAGAAGTCCGAGCAGGAAAGAAATGATGTTGAGCATGTGTCATAGATAGGCAACACGGCGCGCGGCGCAAGGGCTCGATGCCCCGGTCGAACGGGTTGCAATCCGCAATCCATCGTTCACAGTGCCGCGCGTAGAGGGCAAAAGCCCTGACCGTCAGAGAGGAACACGACTTGGTCTATCGCGACTTCGACACTGCCTTTTCCCGCCGCGCGCTGCTGCGCGGAGGAGCTCTTCTCGGCGCGGGCGCTGCCCTTTCCGGCGCACCGGCGCTGTTCGCGCAGGACAAGGCGGCGGCAAGCAACGCGATGCGCGCGATGTGGCCGTCGGTCGCCGCAATGGTCGATAAATATGTCGACGAGCGCAAGGTCGCCAACATGGTCGCCACGCTCGGCTGGGGGCAACAGGCACCGACCACGATTGCGAAGGGCACGCTGGCCATCGGGCAGAGCCAGCGCGCCGATATCGATTCGCTCTATCGCATCTATTCGATGACCAAGCCGATCACCGGCATGGCTGCGATGATCCTGATCGACGAGGGCAAATTGGGCCTCGACCAGCCGCTCGCTGAAATCCTGCCGAAATTCGCCGATATGCGCGTTCAGCGGACCTATGACGGATCGCTGACCGATACCGTGCCCGCCGAACGCCCGATCACCATCCGCCAATTGCTGACCCACACTGCCGGGCTCGGCTACAATATCGTTCAGAAAGGCCCGATCTCGCAGGCCTACGTCCAGCGCGGGATCGTGCCCGGCCAGGTAAGCCGCCTGCCGATCCCAGGCCTTGGGCGCGCGCCTGCGGTAAAAGGTCTCGACACTTTCGCGGACCGGCTGGCCGAGATGCCACTGGTACTTCAGCCGGGATCGAAATGGAGTTATTCGGTCGGGCTCGACCTGATGGGCCGCGTGATCGAAGTCGCTAGCGGGATGCCGTTTGATCGCTTCCTCGACGAGCGGATTTTCCAGCCTACCGGCATGACCAGCACCTGGTTCCGCGTCCCGCAGAGCGAGATCGGGCGTTTCACGGCCAATTACGGTATCGTCAACGGTGTGCCGATTCCGATCGATCCCGCACGCGCCTCCATCTATCTGGACGAGCCGTCCTTCCCCTTCGGCGGGGCTGGCCTGGTCTCGTCGCCCCGCGATTACGACCGCTTCCTGCGCATGCTGCTGGGATACGGCGCGATCGACGGGACGCGCGTGATGAGCGAGGCGGCGGTCAAGCTCGGCACGTCGAACATCCTGCCCGAAACCGCCACTACCGAAGGCACATGGGTCGCTGGCCAAGGTTATGGCGCGGGCGGCCGCGTCAGCGACGGCTCCTACGGTTGGGGCGGCGCGGCGGGAACGGTCGCCTTCGTGAATTTCGCGGCCGATCTGCGCGCGGCCCTGTTCACGCAGTATATGCCGTCCGAAGCCTATCCGATCCATGAAGGCTTCCCCGCCGCGGTGGTGTCTGACCTTACTGCCATGCGGGCGGCGGCCTGATCGCGGTGGCGGCTTCGTCTCCTCTGGCCTTCACCGGATCGCGGATCGACCGCGCCGACCACGTTCGGGCCGATCCCGAGCGCTTGGCAGGCATGATGGGCTGGCGCGCGCGGCTGCTCGCGCTCGACGGCCTGATGCCGGGCGTGGACGATACAGGCGCGCTTGCCTGGACCAGCCTCGCCGAGGCTCCCGAAGATGCCGAACTGGTCTTTCTCGGGCTGGATGGAGACCGGCCCTGTTTCGCCTGTGTCCCGCCCCGGGGCGACAGCGCGCCGCGCATGGCCAATCCGGCACTGTGGGCGGCGATGGCCGCGCTCTCGGCCGACGACCTCGCGGTCTATGGCGGCGCGCGCAGTCTGGTGGACTGGCACGCGCGGCATCGCTTCTGCGCCCAGTGCGGCGGGGCGACGCAAATCGCCAAAGGCGGCTGGCAGCGCAATTGCACGAATTGCGGCGCGCAGCATTTTCCGCGCACCGATCCCGTCACGATCATGCTGGTGGAACATGAAGACCGCCTGATGCTGGGGCGTGGGCTCGGCTGGGGCGAGGGCCGCTTTTCCGCGCTCGCCGGTTTCGTGGAGCCGGGCGAGAGCATCGAAGAGGCAGTCGCGCGCGAGGTGCTGGAGGAAAGCGGCGTAGCGGTTCGCGATGTCACTTATGTCGCCAGCCAGCCCTGGCCGTTTCCGAGCCAGCTGATGATCGGCTGCCACGCCTTTGCCGACGATGACGCGTTGACGCTGGACGAGACCGAGCTGGCCGAACTGCGCTGGTTCACGCGCGGCGAGGTCAAGGCCGCGCTCGAAGGCGGGCCCGATGCGGCCTTCGCCAAACCCCCGCGCGAGGCGATCGCGACGCATTTGCTGACCTGGTGGAGCGAAAAATGACCGAACCCCGCACGCTGACGATCGACATCTGGTCCGATGTCATGTGCCCGTGGTGTCTGGTCGGCTGGGGCAATCTCAGACAGGCGCTCGATAGCCTCGAAGGCGAGATCGCGGCGAACCTGCGCTGGCATGCTTTCGA
Organism: Erythrobacter sp. HI0063; assembly: GCF_001635685.1. GTDB lineage: Bacteria > Pseudomonadota > Alphaproteobacteria > Sphingomonadales > Sphingomonadaceae > Qipengyuania. The sequence continues at coordinate 52,045 of NZ_LWFF01000204.1, read as the reverse complement.
GCTGAACCCCGACATGCCGGAAGAGGGCGAGGAGCGCACTGCGCATATCGCGCGCAAATACGGCCGCACGCTGGAACAGTCGCGCGACGTGCAGGGCCAGATGCGCGCAGCGGCCGAGGCGGCTGGCGTGTCGCTCGATTACGAGGGCGAGGAGCCCGCACCGGACGCGATGATGTGGAACACCTTCGCCGCGCACAAGCTGCTGGTGTGGGCGGGCGAAGTGCACGGCCATGACCGCCAGACCGCGCTCAAACTCGCTCTGTTCGAAGCGCATTTCAACGCGCGCCGCCCGATCGGCGAAAGGGACGTCCTGCTCGACGTGGCGGAAGAAACCGGGTTCGATCGCGAGGCCGCCGGAGAGGCACTCGACAGCAAGGAATGGGCGCACAAGGTGCGGGCCGAGGAAAGCGCGGCTTACGATCTCAATGTAACCGGCGTGCCCGCCATGGTGGTGGAGAACGCCTTCATGATCCCCGGCGCGCAATCACCGCAAGTCTATCGCGATGCGCTGAGGCGGGTGGCGGAGAAAATTCCCACCTGACATGCGGGACGCCCCGCCGGGTGAGGGCGGGGCGTTGTATCATCGATCCTGTCGACAATTAGCTGTTGCGATTTTCCTGAATCGCCGCGCGGGTCTTGGGACCCTTTTGCGCATCCTGGGCGGGATTGTCCGATCCCACTTCGGGTTCGCGATTGGCGGGATCCGTCGCGCCGTTCAATTCGGCACGCTTGCCGACCCTGCGGTTGACTTCGCCGCCGGACGAACCGGACTGCGAAGGCGTTGCGCCTTCGGTGATGTCGGCGATCAATTCGTTGTCGGGATGGCGGGACTGGCGTTCGGGCATTTTTGAAATCTCCTTTACCCTTCAACGGGTAAGGGAGTGGTCCCGTTCCAATTAAATCAGTCCGAGCCTTTGCAGCTTGGTTGCGATCTTGCCGGGGATCACGTCGCCCACTTCCTCGCCATCCTTGAGATCGCGAGGAGGCTCGCCCTTAAGATAGCGCCAGCCCTGATGCGCGCGCTTGGGCTTGGGGAGGACCGGGATCAATTTGGGTTCGAGGTCGATGAACCAGCGGCCATTGTCCTGTTCGGTGAAGCCGATGATGGGGCTGCGCGCGACGAGATTGTGCTCGTGGATCCAGAACAGCGACCCGCCGATGCATTCCTCCCATCGCGTGGGGCGATAGCGTGTGTTCACGCTCATGCGCGGGCGATTGGCGAACCAGCTTTCGATATCGGCATAGCTTTTCGCGCCAAAGGCGATCTTGGTCAGGTTGAGCGGCATCGGGTCCGATATGGGAACTGACGGCCGATTGTCATCCCACCACGCCGCTCGCGACCGCCAGGCCGAGGAAGGCGAAGAAGCCCATGGAATCGGTAATCATCGTCACGAAGACGCTCGACGCCACCGCCGGGTCCTGATCCAGCCGATCGAAGATGACAGGGACGAGGACGCCCGCGAGCCCTGCCACCAGCACGTTCACCACCATCGCCGCTGCGATCACACCGCCGAGCAGGGGGGTGAAGAATACCCCAGTCGCCAGCCCGATCAGCACCGCGATAGTGACGCCGTTCAGCATCGCGACGCGCAGTTCGCGCCACAGGATCCGCCGCGTGTTCGATCGCGTGAGCTGGTTCATCGCGATGGCGCGGACCGTCACCGCCATGGTCTGGGTGCCCGCATTGCCGCCGATACTGGCGACGATCGGCATGAGGACGGCGAGCGCAACCAATTGTTCGATAGCCGCGCCGAACAGGGCAATGATAAAGCTGGCGAGCAGGGCCGTGCCCAGATTGGCGATCAGCCAGCGCACGCGGGCGGAATAGGCGTCGCGGATCGGTTCGTTGATGTCGCCATCGCCCGCGCCGGACATCAGCAGCGCGTCCTCGCCCGCTTCCTCGGCAATGATGTGGACCACGTCGTCCACCGTCATCTGGCCGACCAGCCGCCCGCTCTCGTCCACCACGGCGGCGCTAATGAGAGCGTATTTCTGGAACATATTGCCGACCTCTTCCTGGTCGAGCATGGCGGGGATCAGCGTCTGGTCGCGCTTCATCACGTCGGCGAGCGCGACGCTGCGCGGCGTGCGCAATATCCACGAGAGCTGGCAGGTGCCGACTGGGTGATGCCGTTCGTCCACCACGAAAACCTCGAAGAAATCCTGCGGCAGGTCGCGCCCGTCGCGCAAGAAATCGATGAGATCGCCCACGCTCATATGCTCGGGCACCGCGACCAGTTCGCGGCTCATCAGGCGCCCGGCGGTCTCCTCGGGATAGGCGAGCGCGCTTTCGATCGCGATGCGATCTTCATCGCCCAGCTCGGCGAGGATCGCCTGCTGGTCTTCCTCGTCGAGATCCTCGATCAGCTGGACGGCGTCGTCGGTTTCGAGCTGTTCGGCGATCTGCGCCACGCTGGCCGCGGGCAGATCCTCCATCATGTCGTCGCGGACGTAATCGTTCAATTCGGCGACCACGTCGCCGGTCATCAGATCGGTGATGGCGGAGGCGAGCTTCCGCCGATCCTCGCGGTCGAACAGTTCGAGCAGGTCGGCCACGTCGGCGGGGTGGAGCGGTTCGACCAGGTCGTAGACCGCGCCCTCGTCGCCTTCGTCCAGCGCGTCTTCCACGCGGCGGACGAATTCGGGCTTGAGCGTATTCTCCTCGTCCATCCGCTCGTCGTCGATGCGGTCGTCCGGACGGCCGCCATCCTCGGGCAGGTCGTCCGTCAGCCGGTCGTCGTCGAGGAGAGCATCGTCTGCCATGCGGCCCGCTCTAGGCGGTCGCACGCGGATGGCAAGCGAGAGGGTGACATCAGGGCCCGAGCGCCTATGTAGGCGGCCACATATTCATCAGGAGACAGACACGATGGCCGACACTCTCACATTCACGCTCGACACCGGAGACGGCGAAAACAAGGACGTGGTCATCAAGCTGCGCCCCGATCTCGCGCCCGGCCATGTCGAGCGGATCACCGAACTCGTCGGCGAAGGCTTCTACGACGGCGTTGTGTTCCACCGCGTGATCCCCGGCTTCATGGCGCAGGGCGGCGATCCTACCGGCACCGGCATGGGCGGCAGCGACAAGCCCGACCTGAAGGCCGAATTCAACGCCGAACCGCATGTGCGCGGGACCTGCTCGATGGCCCGCACCCAAGTGCCCGACAGCGCGAACAGCCAGTTCTTCATCTGCTTCGACGACGCGCATTTCCTCGACGGCCAGTACACCGTCTGGGGCCAGGTCGAGAGCGGCATGGAACACGTCGATGCCCTGCCCAAGGGCGAACCGCCGAAGGAGCCGGGCAAGATCGTGAAGGCGACCGTTTCGTAAGCCTCACGAATAGCGACGAGGGAAGGGCGGCCAGGTGCCGCCCTTTTCGTTGAAAGGAGCGCCCCCCTCGGGTAAAGGCGCGGCACTCATGAAACAGACAAATTCCCCCAAGACCTACCGGGTCAAGTCCTTCGGCTGCCAGATGAACGTCTATGACGGCGAGCGCATGGCCGAGATGCTGGCCGAGCGCGGCATCGCGCCTGCGCCCGAGGGGGAGGAGGCCGACCTCGTCGTCCTCAACACTTGCCACATCCGCGAGAAGGCGGCGGAGAAGGTCTATTCCGACATCGGTCGCCTGACCAAGGCGGGCCGGGCGGCGGGGAAGGAACCGCTGATTGCGGTCGCGGGCTGCGTCGCGCAGGCCGAGGGCGAGGAGATCATGGCGCGCGCGCCCGCCGTTTCCATGGTGGTCGGCCCGCAGGCCTATCACCGCCTGCCGGATATGCTCGACCGGGCAGTGAAGGGCGAGCGGGCGACCGATACGGACATGCCCGCGATCGCGAAATTCGCGGCCCTGCCAGAGCGCAGGCGCGTGACGCCGAACGCCTTTCTCACCGTGCAGGAAGGTTGCGACAAGTTCTGCACCTATTGCGTAGTGCCCTATACGCGCGGCGCGGAAATCAGCCGACCCTATCGGGACCTCGTGACCGAAGCGCGCAAGCTGGTCGATGCGGGCGCAAAGGAGATCACGCTGCTCGGCCAGAACGTCTCGGCGTGGAGCGGCGAGGACGAGCGCGGTCATGCGGTCGGCCTCGCAGGCCTGATCCGCGATCTCGCGAAGATCGATGGCCTTGCACGCATCCGCTACACCACCAGCCATCCTGCCGATATGGACGATGCCCTGATCGCTGCGCACGGCGAGATCGACAAGCTGATGCCCTTCCTCCACCTGCCGGTACAGGCGGGCAGCGACCGGGTGCTGAAGGCGATGAACCGCTCGCACACCGCCGAAAGCTATCTGAGGCTCCTCGAACGCTTCCGCGCCGCTCGACCCGACCTCGCGCTCTCGGGTGATTTCATCGTCGGCTTCCCCGGCGAGACCGATGCCGAGTTCGAAGAGACCCTCGCGCTGGTGGACGAGGTCAAATACGCGCAGGCCTTCAGCTTCAAATATTCGCCCCGTCCCGGCACGCCCGCGGCGACGATGGACGGGCAAGTCGCAAAAGAGGTCATGGACGATCGCCTCCAGCGCCTCCAGGCAGCGCTCAACCGCGACCAACTCGCCTTCAATCGCGCCACAGAAGGCCGGACTTGCCAGGTCCTGGTGGAACGCAAGGGCAAGCTCCCCGGCCAATGGCTCGGCAAGTCGCCCTGGCTTCAGAGTGTGTGGTTCGCCAGAGAAGATGGGGGAGACTGCGCGATCGGCGATCTGGTCGATGTGACGCTGGGCGAGGCCGGGCCGAATTCCATGGCCGGTCGGCTCGATCAGGAACAGCCAGTCTCCGCCTGATCGCTATTGCCTCATGAAGGCTCTATCTCGCCGCCGGTTCGACCCTTGTCTGCAATCAGGCCGCGATAGCGCCGCAGGGTCATATTGCGGACCGATCCGCTTCGGGCGTAATACTGCGTGTCGTAAAGAGCCGTCAGATAAGCCTGATCGAATTCCGTCCATCCGGCGGGAGCGGTTTCACCTTCGTCGAACAGAGTCATGATCGTGGGGATCCGCGTATCGGAACCTTCGACACGTTCGCTACCGGTCATGCCCAAAATCCGCATCGAAGCGTAATCGGCGAGCTGGCGGAATGTCTTACCGGAAACATGGGCAAGATCGATCAACACGACCGATCCGGTGAGTTCCATGCTGATAGGGATCTGAAGCCGACTGGCTTTGTAAACGCGAAGAACGGGCATCTCGATGTGTCTGCCATTGATTAAGACCACTTCGTACGGGATTTCCCGTCCGGCGCTGTCTCGCATCATCTGTGTGTGCCAGGCGCGCACGCCGCTGTCTTCTTTGGCCACGCGATCAAACTCGTGGCGCATCATGTCGTTGAACAGCCACGGCTCGTCCTCGCGCAGACGCTCGAACAGGCCGGGTGCGTCATTCACGAAGGCGACCAGCGTATTGATCTTGCAGTCCGGTTCAGCCAGCTTTGCGCCGACCTGTCTCGCATTCGCTTCGATCCGATCCTCGACCAGCGCCGCCATTTCTTCGGGCATGCCGCTGACCTTGAGGCAGACCGGATCCTGGAAGCGTGAAATCGGCTTGTCGACGCGCGAGCGGCGGGTGATGGTTTCGGCGAGATCCTTGACCGCATCGGCTTCCGTTTTGCCGACTACGACGATTTCATCGTCGGAAGGAGCATCCTGTGCTGTCAGCGGAGAAGCGATCAGGGCGCTCGCCAGAAGAACACGCTTGAGGCCAAATCCACGCATCATTTTCTCCTTCCGAAAGATTGATAAATCAAAAGGTATAGAGAATCTCACGATAGGCAAGTCCGATCATGTATTATCGAAATTGACTTGCTTTGATCCCAAGATTCAAAAACTGATCGGGACGACTTCTCAAATTTGTACGGATAGTATTGCGATCGACGCGCGGGACGCCGATTTGGCTTCGGCACGAAACTGGAAAACATTGCCCTACCGATCGAGATCCTGCCCTTTCGCTGACCGATAGCGCCGCAGTGTCGCGTTCTGAAGCGAACCGCTCATGGCGTAATAAGGCGCGTCATAGAGCGCAGTAAGATAGGCTTCATCGAAAGTCGAAAGCGCAGAAGGTGTCGAGCCTGGATCATCGAACAGGGTCGTGATCGAAGGGATGGACTGGCTTTCAGCGCTCACATTCTCGCTGCCGCTCAGCGCCAGGATGCGCAAAGTAGCGTAATCGGCAAGTTGCCGGAAAGTCTTGTTTTCGATCCGAGCGAGATCGAAGAGGACTACTGCGCCTGTGAGCTCCATGCTGATCGGAATGAGGCGCCGACTCGAATCATAGCTTCTCAGATTGCGCATGAAGACGTCACGTCCGTAACGCGGCAGTTTGATCTTCTGTATTGGTATTTCGCGCCCATCCTTGTCGCGCAGCATCCGCGTATGCCAGGCGCGCACGCCGTCTTTTTCGTCAGCCAGAAGCGCGAATTCGTGCTCGAGCATATCGTTGAAAAGCCAAGGTTCTTCGGCGCGAAGATGGGTCAGGAGATCCGGCGCGTCGTTGACGAAAGCCACCAGCGCATTGATCGCGCAATCCGGCTTCCCAACTTTTGCGCCCACTCGCTCGACATTCTCCCTGATGCGTTCTTCGACCATGGCAGCCATGTCCATGGGCATGCCGCTCACCTTGACGCAAACCGGACCTTGGAAACGCGAAATCGGTTTGTCGATGCGAGACTTGCGAGTGATATTTTCGGCGAGATCCCTGACCGCTTCGGCCTCGCTTTGGCCGATGACGATGATCTCGTCCTCGGGCGAGGTGTCCTGCGCCGCGAGAGGGGCTGTCCCAAAAAGAATGATCGAAACCAGGTAAATGAAGCGGGACCGGCGCATCGAATATTCCTCCCCAAGTATTTTGGGAAGAATGACTTATTCAAGCGCACGAATCAAGGATCGTCAGTCAAACACGAAGATCGATCGTCTCAGTCTTCCATGCCGAGATTGGTGCGATACCGAGTAACGGCTGCCGCAATGACCTGCCCGTCACGGCTATTGGCAGGCAAGTCGTAAAGCGATTCGAGATAGGCGCGATCGAACTCGCTCAACTCGGTCGGTTGATAGGGCGAACGCGGACCGAACAGCGTCAGCATCGTCGGAAGGCTGGAACGCGCCGTGTCGATCTCGTCACTGACCGAAGCGAGAATGCGGATCGTGGCGTAATCGGCGAGCTGGCGGAAAGTCTTTTCCCTGAGCGCGCCCGTTTCGACCAGCACCACGGCGCCGGTCAGATTGACGCGCGTCCTGCCGAACCGGCTTGCATTTTCGATCATGTTGATAGTGCTTGCGATCGAATCCTCGCCGCTGGTCCCGCGTTGTTTGCCCGGAATCTGCGACCCGTCCATATTGCGTTCGTCGAAAACATGCCAAGCGCGCACGGCTTCCGATCCGTCGTAGATCCGGTCAAGCTGATAGCTTAACAGGCCTTCGAACAGCCACGGCTCATCGGTACGCAGATTATCGACGGCCTGGGTGACGTTGTTGAGAACCCCGACAAACGCATTCGGCTTGCAACCTTCTTCGCCGAGCGACACGCCGCGGATGGAGGATACGTTGTCGCGGATACGTTGCGCGACCAGTTCGGCCATATCGTCCGGCAATCCCGATACCTTTACGCAGACCGCGTCATCGAAGCGAGCGATCGGCTTGCCCGCGCGCGAGGGCCGGGTGATGATCTTTCCGAGTTCCTCGACCACTTCGCGATCGCTCTCGCCCGTAACGATGATGGTGTTTTCAGGATCGGCGACGGCGTCTTGGGTCTGCTCGACCTCCGCTTGCGCGTGAACGGCAGCGGGGGCGAACATCAGGGCGGCGCCGAGGGCGAGGGCTTGGATCGTTTGTCTCATGGCGAGACCTATTGCAGACAAATTGTTCAAAACAAGGAAGAATACGACGTAGCGCGATCCTTGCTCGACGAACGTAAATGCGTTTATCTGTGCTCGCGCGATTCAATATCCGAAAGTTCCGGGACATTTCTGCAAAGAGTTTCGCGGATTATTCTTCCACTCGATCGGCCGCGCGATATCGCCTGCCTGCAGCGGCAATAACTTGAGCATCGCGACTGTTGATGGGAAGTTCGTATAGCGCATCGAGATAGGCCCGATCGAACCCGCTCAGCTCTGGCGGCTGGTACGCAGATGAAGGGTCGAACAGCGTGAGGATTGTAGGCAGACTTGGCCGCGAACCGTCGATTTCGTCGGTGACCGAAGCAAGGATGCGGATCGTCGCGTAATCGGCGAGCTGTCGGAAAGTCTTGCCTTGCAGAGCGGCCGTCTCCACCAAAACCACGGCTCCCGCGATCTCGACCGGAGTTCTGTTGGAACGCCCGGTGTAATGAACTCTGTTGGCGGAACTGGCGATCGATTGCGCGTCGCTGGCGCCGCGTTGCTTCCCGGGAATTTCCGTACCGTCGATATTGCGCTCGCCGAAGACATGCCATGCTCGTACCGCTTCCGAGCCCTTCGAAATCCGCTTTTTCTGATATATGAACAAACCGGTAAACAGCCATTTTTCCTCCTTGAGAAGGCTGTCGAAGACTTCGTTCACGTTATTGAGAACGCCGACGAAGGCGTTCGGCTTGCATCCCTCGCCCCCCATCCGGAGTGCGGGAATGGAGGAGATGTTATCCTTTATGCGGGTGGCAACGAGTTCCGCCATTTCAACGGGTAATCCCGAAACTTTTAAACAGATGGGATTGTGGAATCGAGCGATCGCCTTGTTCGCGCGTGCCGGGCGGGTGATGACCTTGCCAAGTTCTTTTACGCGTTCACGGTCGGATTCACCGGTAACGACAATCGTATCGTCATTATTGGATTTCGGTTCGACTGCCGAGGATTGTTCTCCTGCTCCGTCCACCGACTGCGATTGCGCTGCTGCAGAAGTGAAGATGCATGCCGAGCTAAGGATGAGGGCGGACAATGCTTTTTTCATTCCGAGTCTTTCGCAAGCAATTCATTCATTGCAAACATTTAGAGAGCCTCGTGTAAAGCGAAAACCAATCAAATGATGATGCTCCGACTTCGCGGCAGACGACGCTGCTCCATCAATGGCCTAATTTTGCGAATTGAAGATTGCCTCGGCATCGATGGTTCGGGGCAATCGGAACAGTTGGAAGCGAACTTTCCGACGGCGCCAACACGGCAAGCGGATTTTCACCATTTCGTCGTAGTCGGGATCGGCTCGCCATCCGTCGAATCGTACGCTCACCTTGTGACGTGCGCAGGGCCGACCGAGCACATGTTACGCGGTATCCTCGCCGCGTGTTCGGGGCTGCGACGTTTATGGAATTCAACAAAATTTCTTTGCCTCACTTCGGCAGGAGCGAGCGCATCGCTCTGTCGGGATTGCCGCGCTTCATGCGGGCCATTGTCAGAACCTCGCCCCTGGGGCTGGCGGCGCTGGCCGCGCCGGCGCTGGCGGATATTCCCTACACCACTGACGATCCGGGGACGTTGGCGGCTGGCGAGTACGAGATCCTCGCCTATTCGGACGGCACCATCACCAGCATGGATTTCGAAGGCGAAGCCGGGATCGATGTGAGCGTCGGGATCGCGGATAATTTTCAACTCGGCGTTACTGTGCCGGTGGCGAATTTTGGGCCGCAGCTGGAAACCGATCGCTTCGCCATCGGCGATACGACGATACAGGCCAAGATCGGGTTGATCGCGGGAGAACCCGGCCAAGTGTCGCTCGCCATCGCGCCGACCCTGGCCGTGGGGATGGCGAGCGAGGGAAGGAGCAAGACGGGCTTCGACCTGCCGATCTGGATCGGGACCGATATCGGAGACTGGTCGCTTTATGGTGGGGGAGGCTATTCCTTCTCGAGCGACGAAGATGGGGGCGATTTGCCCTTTATCGGCGCCGTCGTCAGCAAGCGGATAATACCGAGTCTGTCGCTAGGTGGAGAATTCTACGCGCAGGGCGAAGGTCTTGGCGGACAGAAGCTTTATCTGTTCGGACCTGGTCTGGCGTGGGATTTCGCCCCGGACTGACCTTGGCCGCAGCCGGCCAGGCAGTTCTGGGCGATAGCGACGGGAGCGGCGATTTCCATGTTTTCGCCGCGCTGCGCCTGGCGCGGTAATCCACTGAAATAGCAACGCAGGACGCTTGCTCTCGGCGCGAAGGCTCCTAAATTCCCTTTCGGAACACGAAAGGAGCGCATGGCTCGAAAACCCGCAAACCGGCCGGAGCGTGATCAGCGCATCGGCTTCAGCAAGCCTCCCGTCCCTCAGCGCGAGGTACGACGGGCCCAGCTCGATCTGAGCTTCGATAATCAGAGCCTTCTGGGTGCCCTGTTCGGACAGTTCGACGCCAATCTGGTGCAGGTGGAAAACCGCCTCGGCGTATTCATCTCGGCGCGGGGGAACGAGCTGCATCTCGAAGGGCCGGAAGATAGCGTCGCCCGGGCGCGCGATGTATTGAGAGCGATGTATGACAAGCTCGCCATCGGTCAGGATCTCGATGCGGGTCTGATCGAATCGATCATCGCCATGTCGGACGAGCCGACCCTCGACGGGATCGTCGAGGGCGAGCCGGGCGAGCGGGCGGGTATGCCGCCGATCATGATCCGCACCCGGCGCAAGACGATCGTGCCGCGCTCCGCCACGCAGGCGACTTATATGCGCAGCCTGGTGCGCGACGATATCATCTTCGCTCTCGGCCCGGCGGGGACGGGTAAGACCTATCTCGCCGTGGCGCAGGCCGTCGCGCAGCTCATCACCGGAAGCGTCCAGCGCCTGATCCTGTCGCGCCCGGCGGTCGAGGCGGGCGAGAAGCTCGGCTTCCTGCCGGGCGATATGAAGGACAAGGTCGATCCCTATCTGCGCCCACTCTACGATGCGCTCTACGATTGCATGCCGCCCGAACAGGTCGAGCGGCGGCTCGCTTCCGGAGAGATCGAGATCGCGCCGATCGCCTTTATGCGCGGACGCACGCTGGCCGATGCCTTTGTGATCCTGGACGAGGCGCAGAACACCACGCGCGAGCAGATGAAGATGTTCCTGACGCGCTTCGGGCAGAACAGCCGAATGGTCATCTGCGGCGATCCGCGCCAGGTCGACATTCCCGGCGGCGACCGGATGAGCGGGCTGGCCGATGCGGTCGACAAGCTCGAAGGCGTCGATGGTTTCGGCACGATCCGGTTCACGGCGGCCGATGTCGTGCGCCACCCGATCGTGGGGCGGATCGTCGAGGCCTATGAGGGGCCTGCCGCCTGATGGATCTCGATATCGAGGTCGACGGCTGGCCTGCGGACGAAGCGGATTGGGCGGACCTTGCCGAGCGTGCGTATTCCGCCGCCGAATCGGTCGAACCCGCGCTCGCCAATCCGCGCCTGACGGCTAGCGTCCTGTTCACGCTGGACGAGGAAGTGTGGGCGCTGAACAAGGAATGGCGGGCGAAGGACAAGCCGACGAACGTTTTGTCCTTCCCCATGCTGTCGCGCGATGCGCTGACCGGTCTGGCTGAGGAAGGCGCTCCGGAAATGCTGGGCGATCTCGCTCTCGCTTACGAGACCTGCGCGCGCGAGGCGGAGGAAAAAGGCATCCCGCTCGCCCGGCATACCGCCCACTTAATCGTCCATGGTCTGCTGCATCTGGCGGGTCACGATCATGTCGAAAGCGACGATCAGGCCGAAGCGATGGAACGATTGGAAATTGCGGCGCTTGCCAAACTGGACATCGCCGACCCATATGGGGACCGCGACTAGCTTAAGGAGCACGCAAGAGGGCCATGCCCGATCCTGACACCGCCGCGGGAGACGCGGAAAGTAACGGCGGACTGGTGTCCGCTTTCAAACGCATGTTCGGAGCCGGAGAGGGCGGGCGCTCGCTGCGCGCGCAGCTCGAAGAGGCTATCGACGAACACGAACACGGCCACGACCAGAGCGTGGACGAGGATTCGCCCGAGGAGAAGGCCAAGGGCGATCTCAGCCCGGTCGAGCGGCAGATGCTGCGCAATCTCCTCCATTTCAGCGAGCACGACGCGGATGACGTTGCCGTGCCGCGGGGTGAGATCGTGGCGATCCGCGCCGATGCCAGCTGGGACGAGATGATCGCGATCTTCGCGGATAACGGCCATTCGCGCATGCCGGTCTATCGCGACCAGTTGGACGATGTGATCGGGATGATTCACATCAAGGACGTGTTCCCCTATCTCGCCAAGGCCGATCCGCCGCCCAGCGACTGGACCGCGCTGATGCGGCAGCCCCTTTACGTGCCCCAGACCCGCAACGCGCTCGACGTGCTGGCGGATATGCGCTCGCAACGGATGCACCTCGCCATCGTGCTGGACGAGTTTTCCGGCACGGACGGGATTATCACGATCGAGGATCTGGTCGAGGAGATCGTCGGCGAAATCGAGGACGAGCATGACGATGCGCCGCTCGAAATGATCCGTCCGATGGGCGACGGGATCTGGGAATGCGACGCGCGTGCCGAACTGGACGATGTCGCCGAGCTGATCGATGCACGCCTCGCCGAAGTCGAGGAAGCGGTCGATACGCTGGGCGGCCTGGCTTTCGTTTTGGCAGAACAGGTGCCGCCGGTGGGCACGATCGTCGATCATCCCAGCGGCTGGCGCATCGAAGTGACCGAGGGCGACGAAACCCACGTCACACGCTTGCGGTTGCATGCGCCGCAAGAAAGCCTGGAAGAAGATTAAAGGTTGCGAAATCTGCAATTCCCGCTCGACAGCAAGTGGGGCGGTGAATACGAGTAGGCCCCATGGCCGTTCGTCGTCTTCCACCCTTGCGCGCATTGGAAGCTTTCGTGCGCACGGTGCGCATGGGGTCCGCACGTGCCGCTGCGGATGAATTGGGCCTAAGCCCCTCGGCCCTGTCGCGCCGGATCGGGAATCTCGAAAGCTTTGTGGGCAAGAAGCTGTTCACGCGCGCCCGCCAGTCGATGCAGCTGACCGACGAGGGGCAGGCATTCTACGAAGCGGTCAATCCGCATCTTGAATCGCTTGCGCGCGCGGTGGAAAGCCAGTCCGAAAACCTGTCGCTTCTTCGCCTGCGTCTCGGCGTCCTCCCGCTGTTCGGCAGCCAGCGTCTGTTTCCGCGCCTTGCGGAATTGCGTCGTTCGCATCCCCTCCTGCATATCGACATCGATACCGGTCCGCATATCGAGGACCGGGTCGGCGATACGCTCGATGCCGGGATCATCCTGTCGCGCGGCCCGGCGAGCGGGCTTCATGCGGTGCGGCTCGACCATAATCGCGTCCACGCGATCGCCAGTCGCGATATCGCCGCGGCAGTGGGCGACGAACCCGATCGGGCAAGGCTGGAAGCGCAGACTTTCCTCATCCACAACGAATTGCCCGCCAGTTTCGAAGCGTGGAAGGCGGCGCTGGCAATGCACGATCTCGAACCGGCGGCGATCGACCATTACGATTCGGGTCAGCTGATGCTCGAGGCGGCCAAGCAGGGCCTCGGCATCGCAATCATGCATGACGATCACATGCGCCGCGCGGCCGACGATCGGCTGACAAACCTCTTCGGCGTCGATGTCGAAAGCCCGTATAGCTATTGGTTCGTCTGCAAGCCCACGGCGCTGGAAGAACGACCGGTGCGCATCTTCCACGACTGGCTGGTCAGGGCCGAGCTTTAAGTCTTTTCTGTGGAGGCGGGAGGGCGATACCGGATCGCCTCGACCGTATGCTGGTAATCGCGCAGGGGTTTGCCGAGCACCTCCTCCAGGCGCTCGACGATCTGCGTGCGCGCCTGGGCGGCGATGGCCTTTCTGCCGCGATGGTCTTCGGGGCTGAACGGGTCTAGGAAGTGGATATCCAGTCGGAACGTTCCGGGCCGCGCCATCACGCGCATCGCATTGTGGAGGCCGCTTTCCTCGCCGATCCAGCTGATTTCTTCGGCGACCGCGCCGTAATCCATCACCACCGGCTGGACCAGGACGCCGGAAGGCGGCGGTTCGAGCACGCTCAACATGCTGGATTTGAAGGGAAGGATAGACTGGCCGTCGGTCACCGTGCCTTCGGGAAAGACCGTGACCGACCAATTGTCCTGCAGCGCTTCCTTCAATGCGTTGATCTGCTCGGCCACGCCCATCCGGTTTTCGCGCTTCACAAACACGGTGCGGTTGAGACTGCATAGCCAGCCGATCACGGGCACTTCGGACAATTCCTGCTTGGCGACGAAGGCAGTCCCACTCGCTCCGGCTAGCGCCAGAATGTCGATCCATGACAGGTGATTGGAAACGAAGAACACGTCGCGCCGCAACGGAGTGCCGATCCGATGGACCTTCGCACCCACCACGCGCGCGGTGTAGCGCAGGAACAGCATGGGGAAGGGCGATCCGTATGCGAAGATGCGATAGAGATAATGGAGCGGTACGAATACGATCAGCAAAGCGAGAATGCCGATCGCCCGTATCGTGAAGCGGATCCAACCGGGTACGGTCAGGGGCACCGTTTCGCCACGCATCGCGGCCATGCGCTTGCGCCCGTATTTCTCCGCCCGGCGGCGGGCCCGATCGCTCAAAGCCGGTTTATCCACCGGCGCCTCGCTCACTTCTCGTCGCGTTCCAGACGAACGCCGTAAAGCTCCATACGGTGATCGACGAGGCGGTATCCCAGCTTTTCCGCGATCTGTTTCTGTAGGGCTTCGAGTTCGGGATCGACGAATTCGACCACTTTGCCCGTCTCGACATCGATCAGATGGTCGTGATGCGCTTCGGGCGCAGCTTCGTAGCGCGAGCGGCCGTCACCGAAATCGTGCCGGTCGAGAATGCCGGCCTCTTCGAACAAGCGCACCGTGCGATAGACGGTGGCGATCGAAATGCCCGGATCGATCTTGTTCGCGCGTTCATGCACCATCTCGACATCGGGATGGTCATCCGCGTCGGACAGGACGCGCGCGATGACGCGGCGCTGTTCGGTGATGCGCAGACCTTTGTCGGCGCAAAGCTGTTCGAGATCGATCCGATGCGGCAAGACTGGCTCCGGCTAAACAAAACGCCCCGAACCCATAGGGGGGCGGGGCGTTTGGCTCAAGTCGAAGACCTGTATGATCAGTCGACTTTCTTCTTGCGGCCGCGCTTTTGGCCGGGCTTGCGGCCGAGACCGATCTGCTTGGCGAGTTCGCGGCGCTTTTCAGCGTAGTTCGGAGCGACCATCGGATAGTCGGACGGAAGATCCCAGCGCTGGCGGTATTCTTCCGGCGACATGTCGTAATTGGTGCGAAGATAGCGCTTGAGCATCTTCAGCTTCTTACCGTCTTCTAGGCAGACGATGTAATCGGGCTTGACCGAAGCGCGGACGGACACCGCCGGCTCAGGGCGTTCTTCTTCCTGCTGCTTTTCGCCGCCGAGGCCCGAAAGAGCGGAATAGACGGTTTCGATCAGCGTAGGGACGTCGGCGACTTCGACATTGTTGTTGGCAACATGTGCCGCAACGATGTCCGACGTGAGAGTGATGAGCGTTTCCGACATGTCGGTCTGGAAATCTTCCATGGATTTTCTCCTTTTTTTGGGCCCCTAGACCCTCGATATAGTGAATGTCCAGTCGAACAACCGGTTTCGACACAAAAACTGTAGCCTTTTACCTAAAGGAACGATTAAAGTCCCAAAATCAGACGCTTTTGCCGAAAGTTATCGCATCGATGCGCGATCCGTCGCCCAGTCGGTAATAATCGGGACGGCGTCCGATCTGTTCGAAGCCGAGTGCTGCATAGAGACCGCGCGCCGGATTGTTCGCCCGCATTTCCAGAAACACGCGATCGGCACCGGACTGGCGGGCCTGGCTGAAAAAGGCTTCGAGAAGCTTTCGGCCAAGACCGTGCTGGCGAAACCGGGGGCGCACTCCGATAAGCAGCAATTCCTCCTCTCCCGGCGCACGGCGAATAAGCGCGAAACCCGCAGGCTCCCGTACGCCCGCCGTAAGGGTGAGGCTGCCTGTGCTGTCGATAATCAGCGCATAGGTGTGCGGCATGGCGAGAGAATTGGCGACTTGTGAGCGAGTCCAGGCTTCGCCCCAATGCGGCTCGAACGCTTCGTCCATGACTGCCATGATCTGATCGAGCGTGGTCACGAGCGAAGCTTCCCTTGCGGGAGTTTCGCGTCGGGTGCTCTGCCGTAGATCGGGGCGAGCCTGTCGGTGAACAGTGCTTGCGGCAGCGCGTTTGCGTACCGCGCATCGGGAAGGATGTCGTGCGCTTCGCCGAA
Source organism: Erythrobacter sp. HI0063 (assembly GCF_001635685.1). GTDB lineage: Bacteria > Pseudomonadota > Alphaproteobacteria > Sphingomonadales > Sphingomonadaceae > Qipengyuania. The sequence goes on along the minus strand of NZ_LWFF01000204.1, from coordinate 35,896 downwards.
GCCGCGCTGTTCGACCAGCATGGATGCTTTCGCTCCCGCGACCAGATCGATGTCGAACCGGGCCGCTGCAGCTTCGGGAGCCAGCGAAGAATGGCTCTCGATCGGCTCTCCGCTGGCGGCGAAGGGCTGGACGAAGATCTCCCCATGCCCGCCGGTCATCGCGACGAGAATATCGCGCTTTTCGTCAAAGCTCCTGGCCATCGCAGCGATCAGTGCCAGCGTCGGATATCCGAACACTTCGGCACCCCAGGCGATCGCAAGCGAGCGCGCGGCGGCGAGGCCGATCCGGGTTCCGGTAAAGCTGCCGGGGCCGAGCGAGACGAGAATGCGCGCCGCGCGGCCCCGATCCGGCAATTCGGCAATCAGCGGTATCAGGCGCTCGGCATGGCCGCGCCCGATCGTTTCGTGGCGATGATCGAGCAGTTGCATGCCATCATCTTCGAAAAGGGCGACCGAACACGCTTCGGTCGCGCATTCGATCGCCAGTAATCGCTTATCGGTTTGCATCGAATGCGCGATGCCTCAGCCGGGGGCAGGCTTCAAGGCACCGTCGCGAGACCGGTCAGGCTATACGCGTGAATTTGTCGAAATCCGGGCGCGGACTGCGCTCGAAAATGCTCTCCGCATCGCCATAGCCGATCGAGCAGATGAAATTGACCTTATGCTTCGGATCGTCGGCGAAGAACGCCTTTTCGACTGCCTCGACATCGAAGCCGGACATCGGGCCGGTATCGAGGCCGAGTGCGCGGGCGGCGATAATCAGATAGGCCCCCTGCAGCGCGGAATTGCGGAAGGCGCCTTCCTTGCGCCCTTCCTCGTCACCTTCGAACCAGCTCTTGGCGTCGGTGTGCGGAAACAGCCAGGGCAGTTCCTCGTGAAAGTCGATATCGTAGCCGACCAGCGCGGTGACGGGCGCAGCCTTCACCTTGTCCTTGTTGCCGTCGGACACGCATTCGACAAGCTTCGCCTTCGCTTCGTCCGACTTGACCCAGACGATCCGCGCGGGCTGCATATTGGCAGAGGTCGGCCCCATCTTCATCAATTCATAAATCGCGTGAAGCTGTTCGTCCGAGACGTCCTTGTCGAGCCAGCCATTATAGCTGCGCGCTTCGCGAAAAATCTGGTCGAGCGCATCGTCGGACAAATGCGTATCGTGAAACTGCTTGGGCATGGATGAACCTCGTAACTGGAGGATGGTGCGCTCAGGCGGCGCGAACTTCTTCGACCTCGGGAACGTAGTGCTTCAAGAGCCCCTCGATCCCGTGCTTGAGCGTCGCTGTGGAAGACGGGCAGCCGGCACAGGCGCCCTGCATGGTCAGATAGACGATCCCGTCCTTGAATCCGCGATAGCGAATGTCTCCGCCATCGCCGGCGACCGCAGGGCGGACACGGGTTTCGAGAAGTTCGTTGATCTGGGCCACGATGTCGGCATTAACGGGATCGTCCTCGACCAGCATCGCCTCCTCTTCGGGAGGGACCGAGAAGCCCCCGGCCGTGCCGGGCGCTGCCACGAACAACGGCGCTTCGCTGACGAAATGGTCGAGCAGGATCGACAGGACCATCGGCTTCAGGTCCGTCCAGTCGACGCCGGGTGCGGCGGTGACGGTGATAAAATCGCTGCCGAAAAACACGTTCACCACGTCGCCGGTATCGAAGATTGCCTGGGCCAGCGGGCTCGCTTCGGCGGCTTCGGGATCGGAGAATTCGCGCGTGCCGTTATCCATCACCGGGCGACCGGGAAGGAATTTGAGGCTGGCGGGATTGGGCGTGGTTTCGGTCTCTATGAACATGGCTGTCGAGATAGGCAGGAGGCGGAGCGCCTACAAGGCGGAGCTGGCTGGCAAGGGACAATTCGCGCGCGCTCTATCGGAATTATCGGGCATTCACTCGCGCTTCAGCGCCGCAATCCCTATAGAGGCAACATGACATTCATCGCGCGCGCATTCCGGCGCCTCGCCTTTCTCGCCCCTCTTTCCGCTCTCGCCGTTCCGCATGCGGCGGCGCAGCCATCCGCCGTGGCAACTGCGCCTGCGAGCGGTGCGGTCGCGCTTCACGATCCGATTGCGCTTCAGACCGGAGACGAGACGCCGTGGATCTACGAGGGCAGCGATGTGCCGCGCGATCCCGAATGGCTGTTCGGCAAGATGAAGAACGGCCTGCGCTACGCGGTGCGCCGCAACGGCGTGCCGCCCGATCAGGTCTCGATTCGCGTTCGTATCGATGCCGGTTCGCTTCATGAAAGCGACAAGGAGCGGGGCTATGCCCATCTGCTCGAACACATGCTGTTCCGCGAAAGCAAATATCTGGGGCCGGCCCAGGCGATCCCGACATGGCAGCGGCTTGGCGCGACCTTCGGCAGCGATACCAATGCCGAAACCACGCCGACCCACACCGTCTACAAGCTCGACCTCCCCAATATCGATGCGGCGAAGCTCGACGAGAGCATGAAACTGCTGTCGGGCATGGTGCGCGCGCCTGTCCTGAGCGATGCGAATGTGCGCGCCGAAGTGCCGATCGTGCTCGCCGAAATGCGGGAGCGGGGCGGCGCAGCGCAGCGCAGCGGCGATGCGACGCGCAAGACACTGTTCGCCGGACAACGCCTTGCCACGCGCAGCCCGATCGGAACGCTGGAAACCTTGAGCGCGGCGCGCGGTCGCAGCGTGTCTAACTTCTACAAGCGCTGGTATCGGCCCGAGAACACCGTGATTGTGGCGGTGGGCGACATGGATCCGCAGATCCTCGCCGCCGAAATCGAGAAGTGGTTCGGCGAATGGAAGGGCAGCGGCAAGGCCGTGGCTGCTCCCGATTTCGGCGATCCGGTCGCGCCCGTAGGAGCCGATCCGGCCAATCCGGTGGGCGAGACCTCGGTAACGGTCGAATCCGATCTGCCGCGGTCCTTCACGTATGCGGTCCTGCGGCCCTGGCGTCCGGTGCAGGACACGATTGCCTATAATCAGGGCCTGCTGCGCGATTCGCTGGCGCAACAGCTCATCAATCGGCGGCTCGAAGCGCGAGCACGAGGCGGAGGCAGCTATCTTTACGCCCAGGTTCAGCAGGACGATGTCAGCCGTTCGACCGATGCGACCTTCGTCAGTTTCGCGCCGATCGGTGAGGATTGGCGCGGCGCGCTGACCGATGTACGCGCGGTCATCGCCGATGCCCTCGCCACCCCGCCGAGCGAGGAAGAGCTGGCGCGCGAAATCGCCGAATTCGAGCAGGTCTTCGTCAGCTCGGTGGAAGAACGTGCCGTGCTCGCCGGTGGCAGACTTGCCGACGATATCGTTCAGGCCGTCGACATTCGCGAAGCGGTCGCCGCGCCCGAAACCGTGCTGACGGTGTTCCGCGGCATGAAGGATACGATTACGCCCGAACAGATCCTCGATCACACTCGCGCCTTGTTCGATGGCGCAGTGATCCGCGCTTCCTATACCACGCCTGCCACCGGCGAGGCGGACGCCGCCGCGTTGCGCGCCGCATTGTCCGCGCCGGTCGAGCCGGATGCGAGCGCCCGCGTCACGGCAAGCGAGATCTCCTTCGCCGATCAGCCTGCCATCGGCGAGCCGGGCGAGGTCGCTTCCGCGCAGCCGATCGGCGTGCTCGATATCGAGCGGGTCGACTTTGCGAACGGGGTCAAGACGATCCTGTGGTCGAACGACGCGGAACCGGGCCGCGTGGCGGTAAAGGTTCGCTTCGGCGGCGGATATCGCGCCGTTGGGCCGGAGGATGCGGTCTATGCCAGGCTCGGCCAGATGGCGCTTGTCGGTTCGGGTGTCGGCGAACTCGGCCAGGACGAACTCGATCGCATCTCGACGGGCCGCAAGATGGGCTTCGATTTCGGTATCGACGAGGGCGGCTTCACCTTCTTCGCGCAGACCCGTGCGGAGGATCTTGCGGATCAGCTTTACCTGTTTGCCGCGAAGCTGGCGGTGCCGCGCTGGGATCCGAACCCGGTCCTGCGCGCCAAGGCGGCGGCGCGGCTGGCTTACGAAAGCTATGCGACCAGCCCGGCAGGCGTTCTGGGTCGCGATCTCGACAGTCTGATCCGCGATGGCGATCCGCGCTATGCGACGCCCGATCTGGCGGCTTTGGAAGCGGCGACGCCGGAAGGTTTCCGCGCGTTCTGGGAGCCTATCCTTGCGCAGGGTCCGATCGAAGTGCTGGTCTTCGGCGATTTCGAACGCGACGCGGCGGTCGAGGCTTTGGCGAAGAGCTTCGGCGCGCTGGAACCGCGCAGTGCGCTGTCGCCGGACGTCACTGCGCGCATTCCCGGTTTTCCCGAAGCGGGCGAGACCGAAGTGCTGTATCATCGCGGCGATGCCAATCAGGCGGCGGCGGTGATCGCCTGGCCGAGCGGGGGCGGCGTGACGGACCTGCGGGAATCGCGCCAGCTCGAAATCCTCGTCCAAGTGTTCAACAACCGATTGCTCGATGCGATGCGCGAGCGTGCCGGTGCCAGCTATGCGCCCAATGTGCGCAGCGAATGGCCGAACGACATCGACGGGGGCGGACGGATCAGCGCGCTCGCGCAATTGCAGCCCAAGGACGTGCCGATCTTTTTCGAAGAGGCAGACCGGATCGCGCGCGATCTTTCGACGACACCGCCGAGCGCGGACGAACTCGAGCGCGTTACCGAGCCGCTGCGTCAGTATATCTCGCGCGCTTCGACGGGAAATCTGTTCTGGCTGTTCCAGCTCGAAGGCAGCACGCAGGATCCAAGGCGGATCGCGCTACTGCGCTCGCTCCTGAACGATTATTCGCGCACCACCCCCCAGGCGATGCAGGCGCTGGCGCAGAAATATTTCGGTGGGCGCGAAGGCTGGCGGTTGGCGGTGATCCCCGAGGGACAGGCGCTCGCCTCGCGTCCGAAGGGCCGATAACCGATCACGGCAATCGGGCTTTTGGGCTGGCCAAGCAAAACCTGTTTGCGCCACGGGGTGCACTGGTCTTGCGTAATAGGCCAAACCTGATGTGAGGGACGATACGATGACAGAGGCGTGGAGCCCCGATAGCTGGAAGCAGGCCGAAGCGCGGCATCTGCCCGTGTACGAGGATGCCGCCGCGCTGGCAGCAGCGGAAGAGGCGCTGGCCTCGCACCCGCCGCTCGTGTTCGCCGGAGAAGCGCGCGCGCTCAAGGCGGACTTGGCCGAGGTCGCGGCAGGGCGGGCGTTCCTGTTGCAGGGCGGCGATTGCGCCGAAAGCTTCGCCGAATTCCACCCCAACAATATTCGCGATACCTTCCGCGTGCTGTTGCAGATGGCGGTCGTCCTGACCTTTGCCAGCAAGCGCCCGGTGGTGAAGGTCGGCCGGATGGCGGGCCAGTTCGCCAAGCCGCGCAGCGCGCAGACCGAAACGCAGGACGGTATCACGCTGGCGAGCTATTTCGGTGACAATATCAACGGCATCGAATTCGACGCCGCCAGTCGCGCGCCCGATCCCCAGCGCATGGTGCGCGCCTGTTCGCAGGCCGCCGCCACGTTGAATCTGCTGCGCGCCTTCGCAGGCGGTGGCTACGCCAATCTGCGGCAGGTCCACCAGTGGACGCTCGATTTCATGGGCCGCAGCCCGTGGGCGGACAAGTTCAAGGACGTGGCCGACCGCATCGGCGAAGCGCTCGACTTCATGGAAGCGTGTGGGATCGACCCCGAAACCATGCCGCAATTGCAGCGCACCAGCTTCTACACCAGCCACGAGGCGCTGCTGCTCCCTTACGAGCAGGCACTGACGCGGCGCGACAGCCTGACCGGCGACTGGTACGATACCAGCGCGCATATGGTCTGGATCGGCGATCGCACGCGCTTCGATGGCAGCGCGCATATCGAATTCGCGCGTGGGATCGGCAATCCGCTCGGAATGAAATGCGGGCCGAGCCTTGAGCCCGATGCGATGCTCCGCCTGCTCGACACACTGAACCCCAATCGCGAGGCGGGGCGGATCACTTTGATCGCGCGCTTCGGGCACGAGAAGGTCGAAGCGGGCCTTCCCCCGCTGGTGCGTGCCGCCAAGCGGGAAGGGCACCCGGTGGTGTGGAGCTGCGATCCGATGCACGGCAACGTCGTCAAGTCGGAGAGCGGCTACAAAACCCGGCCCTTCGACCGCATCCTGCGCGAAGCGAGGGATTTCTTCGCGGTCCACCGCGCGGAAGGGACGCATCCCGGCGGCATCCATGTCGAGATGACCGGTCAGGACGTGACCGAATGCGTCGGCGGCGCGGTCGCCATTACCGACGATGCGCTGGGCGATCGCTATCACACCCATTGCGATCCGCGCCTGAATGCGGCGCAATCGCTCGAACTCGCCTTCCTGCTTGCGGAGATGTTGAACGAGGAGGAGGCGGAGCGCCGCGCCGCCGCTTAACACAGGTTAAGGTTCGCGAAGAAAATCCGTGCTTTCCCTTTCGCGTTCGGGTTCCGTTCGCCATGTAGGCGGCGGCCCGTGCGAATCCCGCGGGCGCAGATATGCGAAGGGGGCACGAGCATGGCCCATATCCAGACCCGTTCCCAACCGGATATCCGGGGCGCCCATGCGCCTGATAGCGCGCCTGAATTGGCCAGTGCTTTCGCCAGCACACGCGCGCTGAGCGAGGCTTTGGTCGAGCCGCTGAGCGATGCGGACGCGACGATCCAGTCGATGGAAGATGCCTCGCCCGCCAAATGGCATCTGGCGCACACGACCTGGTTCTGGGAAACCTTTCTGCTGCGCGAACATGCGCCCGGCTACACTCTGTTCGACGAACGCTGGCCCTTCATCCACAACAGCTATTACGAGGCCGAAGGCGAGCGGATCGCGCGCTTTTCCCGCGGAATGCTTTCGCGCCCGACGCTGGACGAGATCCTCGCCTATCGCGCGCATGTCACGCAGGCGATGGACGTTCTGCTGGAAAACCCCGAGCACGAGCCGCTGATCCGCCTCGGCATCGCGCACGAACAGCAGCACCAGGAATTGCTGCTGACCGATATCAAGCACGCCCTGTTCCAGAACCCGCTGGGCCCGGCGATGTGGCCGAGCGATGGTGCAGGGCCGGAAACGGGTGCATCCGATCTGGGCTGGCACAGCCATCCCGGCGGAATCGCCAAGATCGGCCATCAGACGGGCGGATTTGCCTTCGACAATGAAGGCCCGGTCCACCGCGTTCTGCTCGAACCCTTCGCTCTGGCCGATCGGCTCGTAACGAACGGCGAATGGGCGGATTTCATCGCCGATGGCGGATACGAGACCGCCGCGCTCTGGCTGTCGGACGGGTGGGGCTGGGTCAACGAAAACGGCGTTCGCGCGCCGTCATATTGGAAAGGGGATCGCCACTTCACCCATTCCGGCTGGCAAGAGCGCGACCCGAACGCGCCTGTCACGCATATCAGCTATTACGAAGCCGATGCCTATGCGAGCTGGGCGGGCCATCGCCTGCCGACCGAGTTCGAATGGGAAGCGGTTGCGCGTGGTCAGGAAGGCGAAACGGCCTCGCACGATCCAGCAGGTGGCAATCAGCTGGATTGCGCCGCGCCGCCGCTTCCCGTTGGCGGCACCAATCTGTTCGGCGATTGCTGGCAATTCACGCGATCGGGCTATCTGCCCTATCCACGTTTCCAGCCTGCCGAAGGCGCGGTGGGCGAATATAACGGCAAGTTCATGAGCGGTCAGTTCGTCCTCAAGGGGGCGAGCTGCGCGACCGCGCGGGGGCATTCGCGCAGTTCCTACCGCAATTTCTTCTACCCGCATCAACGCTGGCAATTCACCGGCCTAAGGCTCGCAAAGGATATCTGATGGCAAGCGAAGGGGGCATCGCGCTCGTCGATCTGGACGAACAGGGAGTCGACCGGGCTTTCCGCGCGGACGTGCTGGACGGGCTGGGCTACGACCAGAAGGCGATACCCGCCCGCTGGCTCTACGACGAAGCCGGCTCGCAATTGTTCGAGGATATCACCCAAATCCCCGAATATTACCCGACCCGCGCCGAAACCGAGATCCTGACCCGGCGCGGCGCGGAATTCGCCGAAGCGATCGGCAAGGATCGGGCTGTGGTGGAATTCGGATCGGGCAGCTCGGTCAAGACGCCGCTACTGCTCAACGCGATCAACCCGGCGGCTTACGTCCCGCTCGATATCTCGGGCGATTTCCTGCGCCAGGCGGCGGACGATCTCTCGGCCAAGTTTCCGGGTCTGCCGGTGTATCCGATAGAAGCCGATTTCATGCGCGAGGTCGATCTTCCGCGCGCGGTGCATAGCCTGCCCAAGCTCGGCTTTTTCCCCGGATCGACCATCGGCAACATGGTCCCGCGCACTGCGGTCGATCTGCTGCGATCGATGCGGGCGACCTTGCAGGCCGATCACGGGGTACAGCCCATGCTGCTGATCGGGATGGATCTGGTGAAGGATCCGGACGTGCTCGAAGCCGCCTATGACGATGCGGGCGGCGTGACGGCGGAATTCAACTACAATCTTGCGCGCCGGATCAATCGCGAACTCGGCGGTACGATCCCGCTCGACGCCATGCGCCACGAGGCGCGCTGGAACGACCGAATGGCTCGGGTCGAGATGCACCTTGTCGCCACGCGCGACATCGCGTTCGAAGTTTCCGGTCGGTCGTTTCAGATGGCCGAGGGTGAGAGCATTCACACCGAGAACAGCCACAAATTCACCCGGCGCAGCTCGCATCTCCTGTTGCAGGCAGCCGGCTGGTCGCCGCGCAAGCGCTGGCGCGACAGCAAGAAGCGCTTCTCGCTGATTCTCGCCGAAGCGACCGAGCCCCGCAACGCGCCCTGATCGCTCCATTATAACGCGGTCTTCGTTCAGAGTTCTGGCAGGCGAAAAGGGCTAAGAAACGGGCATGGATTTCTCCGCCGCTTTCGATGCCATTGCCGAGATCGTGCGCGCCATCCCGCGTTTCGAGCTGCTGATGATCGCGCTCGCCGCGATGGTCGGCGGGTGGATCGGTTCGATGCTGGTGCGCAATCGCGTTCCGGGCGGGCGTCTGGTCCGCACTGCGTCGACTTTCGCCCTGGTGGGAGTGCTGGTGACGGTCGTCCTGCAGCTTTCCCGCATGGATCCGCGCCTCGACATCGCCGTGCCCGAACTCGGCCTGCCCCAACAGGTGGTCGCGGGCGGGGAGACGCGCGTGCCGCTCTCGCCTGACGGACATTTCTGGCTGGAAGCCGAATTGAACGGCGTGCCCGCGAACTTCCTCGTCGATACCGGCGCGACAGTGACCGCCGTGTCGCAGGACGTCGCCGCCGCGGCGGGGCTGGAAGCGCGCCGGGGCGGCATTCCCGTACGGATCACCACTGCCAATGGCCCGATCAACGCCTCCATCTCCAGCGCCGAATCCCTAAGCTTCGGTAATGTCGAGGCGCGCGGGATCGACGTGGTGATCGCGCCCAATCTGGGCCGCACCAATGTGCTGGGAATGAACGTCTTGTCGCGCCTCGCCAGTTGGCGGGTGGAGGACAACACGCTGATCCTGGTTCCGGACGAAGAGGATCGCGGCGAGGGCGAATAGGCGCGCTGCGCTTGTCCGCGCGGCTTCGACCTGCCACGCGCTACCCATGCAGAATCCCGATCCCTTTCTCATCACCGAAGGCATCCACAATTTCCGCGATTTCGGCGGCTGGCTCGGAGCAGACGGCAGACAGGTCCGCACCGGCCTGCTCTACCGTTCCGGTCAGCATGTCGAGGCGAGCGACGCCGATCTCGCCGCCATCGATGCGCTCGACATCCGCACCGTGATCGATTTGCGGGGGGAGGGCGAACGCGCGCGCAATCCCTGCCGTCGGGTCGAGGGGTGGGACGGCGACGTCCTGTTCTACGAAGGCGAGACCAGTTCCAGCCCGCCGCATATGGACATCACGCCCGAGACCACCACTGCCGAATTCGCGCGCGAGCGCATGCTGGCGGTTTATACCCGCATGCCCGTCAATCCGGCGATGCAGACCATGTTTGCGCGGTATCTGCGCGCGCTGGTGGAGCGCGACGGGGCGAGCCTGGTCCACTGTTTTGCGGGCAAGGACCGCACCGGCATCGCGGCGACGCTCGTCCTGCACATTCTCGGCGTTAGCGAGGCGGACCAGCGCGCCGAATTCCTGCGCACCAACGACGCGCCGACCATCGATGTGCTGCGCCGCCAGTCCGTGCCGGGGATCGAGGCGCGCCTTGGGCGTACGCTGGACGAGGAGGGCATTCGTGCGCTTCTGGAAGTGCATGGCGACTATCTCGACCGCTTCCATGCGATCGTGAACGAGTCATACGGATCGCTCGACGCCTGGCTCGAAGCCGAGATAGGTGTGGACGATGCATTGCGCGAAGCGCTTCGCGAGCGCTACCTGACGTGACAAGAGCGGCCCCGCTTCCCATATAGCGGCCCAGACACTTCGACAGACCTTCGTAAGAGATTTTTCATGGCTACCCATCGCACCAAGCTCCTCATCATCGGTTCCGGCCCGGCGGGTTATTCCGCCGCGATCTATGGCGCGCGGGCTATGATGGAGCCGATCGTGGTCCAGGGCCTCCAGCCCGGTGGACAGCTGACGATCACCACCGATGTCGAGAATTATCCCGGCTTTCGCGACGTGGTGCAGGGCCCCTGGCTGATGGAAGAGATGAAGGCGCAGGCCGAACATGTCGGCACGCGGATGCTGTGGGACACGATCGTCGAGATCGATCTCGAAAACGGCAGCCCTTTTCGCGCAATCGGCGACAGCGGGGACGAATATATCGGCGATGCGCTGGTGATCGCTACGGGCGCGCAGGCGAAATGGCTCGGCGTTCCGGGCGAACAGGAACTGGGCGGCAAGGGCGTGTCGGCCTGCGCGACCTGCGACGGGTTCTTCTATCGCGGCAAGAAGGTGGCCGTGATCGGCGGCGGCAACACCGCTGTCGAGGAAGCGCTCTACCTCACCAATCATTCCGACGACGTGACGCTGATCCACCGCCGCGAGGAATTGCGCGCCGAGAAGATCCTGCAGGACCGGCTGCTGAAGCATCCCAAGATCACCGTTCTCTGGAACAAGGCGGTCGAGCGATTCGAAGGCGATCCGCTGGCGGGCGGGCTCACGCATCTGGCACTGCGCGACACGGTCGACGGGTCGAGCAGCGACCTGAAGGTGGATGGTGCCTTCGTCGCGATCGGCCATGCACCTGCCACCGAGCTGGTGAAGGGCAAGCTGCCGCTCGACGATGGCGGCTATGTCGTTGTCGAACCTGGTACGCCGCGCACTGAAATCCCCGGCGTCTTCGCCTGCGGAGATGTGATGGACCACACCTATCGCCAGGCCGTCACTGCGGCGGGCACGGGCTGCATGGCGGCGCTCGACGCCGAACGCTTCCTGGCCGGGCTCGAAATCGAGCTCGACGGTCATGTGGAAGAGGTGGAAGCGGCGGAGTAGCGCTAGAGCAGCGTTGGGTCCGCGAACAGCGTCAGCGCCACCGCGCGCCAGGCGAGGCAGATAAGCGCCAGCGTCGAGAGCAGGAACAGCAGGAAGCGCACCGAGACGATATTGACGGTCGCCTGCCAGATCGAGTGCACGATCCTGATCGCGACATAAATCCAGGCGAACACCGGATCGAGCGCACCGGGGCCCATGATCGCGATGATGACCACGGCGGCGTAGAAGACCGTCGGCTGTTCCATCAGATGGGCGTAATTATGCGCCTTCCAATTGATCCTGTCCGGAATCACGCCTTCGAGATCCTGGCCACGCCCGCCGGGCTTGGCGTTTTTCAATCCTCCGCCCTTGGACATCGCCGGCAGACGCGTGAACGCCATCCAGAACAGCATGACCAGCGACCAGGCGACCAGCACGGCGGCGGGTGCGAGCATTTGAGCCTGCATTGAATTTTCTCCCTGTTGCGCGCGAAACTAGGGCCGCGCGAAGGGCTGTCAATCGCTGGTGAGAGTTTCGGCGAACCGCGCCGGGTCGCAATTGCCGCCGGTGACCATGATTACCGAGTTTTCGCTCGGCGGCACTTTCCCCGCGAGCGCCGCTGCCAGCGCCGCCGCGCCGCCGGGTTCGACGACAAGATTGAGATTGGAAAAGGCGAACCGCTGCGCTGCGCGGATTTCGGCATCGGTCACCGTTACGCTTGGTTCGGCGCGATCCTTCAGGACCGCGAGATTGATCGGCTTGGTAGCATCGGGCTGGAGTGCGTCGCAGATGGTGGAGGGCGGATTGTCGCCGACGCGCACGATCTCGCCTGTTTCCAGTGCTTTTCCGACCATGTCCCAGCCTTCCGGCTCCACGACATGGATCGCGCTGTCGGGGCAGGCGAGCGACAGCCCCGCCGCAAGGCCGCCGCCGCCGCAGCATACGAGGATGCGATCGGGCGTCTGGCCGAGCTGAGATGCGATTTCCACGCCCGCGCTGCCTTGGCCTTCGATCACCCACGGATCCCCGAAAGCATGGACCAGCGTCGCGCCGCTTTCCTCGACCAATAGGGCTGCAACCTCGTCACGGTCCTCGCCGGGGCGCTCGTACAGCACGATCTCGGCGCCCAAAGCGCGCGTCGCGTCCAGTTTCACCTGGGGCGCGTTGCGTGGCATCACGATCGTGGCCTTGATCCCCAACCGTCGCGCCGCCCAGGCGACGCCCTGCGCGTGATTGCCGCTCGACACCGCGACCACGCCGCGCGCGCGCTCCTCGTCGGAAAGGTTGGCGAGCCGCCACCATCCGCCGCGGATCTTGAAAGCGCCGATCGGTTGCAGGCTCTCCGCCTTCACATGGCAGCGAACACCGCCGATTTCGACGGGGAGCAAGGGTGTCGGCGGAAGGATTTCGGCGATCGAGCGTGCGGCGGCCAGCACGCCGACACGGGTCGGCATCTGCTCGGAAACGGGGGCGACGGGCAAATCTTCGCTTTGGATCATTTGGCGCACCTAGCGCATTTCGCTAGGGAGCCGGCAAGATTCGAATACGGAGAAGCGCAAAATGTCGAAAGTCCTGGTAATCGGCGCGGGCGGCGTCAGCAGCGTGTGCGTCCACAAGATGGCGATGAACAAGGCCATCTTTTCGGACATCCACCTTGCAAGCCGCACGAAATCGAAATGCGACAGCATTGCAAAGAGCGTGAAAGAGCGCACCGGCGTCGATGTCGCGACCTATGAGATCGACGCCGAAGAAGTCCCGGCGATGGTCAATCTGATCCGCAAGATCGAACCCAGCCTCGTCGTCAATCTGGCGCTTCCTTATCAGGACCTGCCGATCATGGATGCTTGCCTCGAGGCGGGCGTCGATTATCTCGATACGGCGAATTACGAGCCCAAGGACGAGGCCAAGTTCGAATATCACTGGCAGTGGGCCTATCACGACCGTTTCAAGGAAGCGGGGCTGATGGCCTTGCTCGGGTCGGGCTTTGATCCGGGGGTCACCAGCGTCTTCACCATGTGGCTCAAGAAGCATAAGCTGAAGAGCATCCGCCAGCTCGACATTCTGGACTGCAATGGCGGCGATCACGGCCAGGCCTTCGCCACCAATTTCAATCCCGAGATCAATATCCGCGAAGTGACCGCGCCTGCCCGCCACTGGGAAAACGGCGAATTCGTCGAGACGCCCGCCATGGCTAAGAAGGTCGAGTTCGACTTCGAGGCGGTCGGCAAGAAGAACATGTACATGATGTATCACGAGGAGCTTGAAAGCCTCGCCAAGTTCAATCCGGAATTGGAGCGCGCGCGCTTCTGGATGACGTTCGGCGATGAATATATCAAGCATCTGACCGTGCTGCAGAATGTCGGCATGACGCGGATCGATCCGGTCAAGTATCAGGGCAAGGAGATCATCCCGCTCCAGTTCCTCGCCGCCGTGCTGCCCAAGCCCGAAACGCTGGGCGAGACGACCAAGGGCAACACCAATATCGGCGTCATCGCCACCGGCGAGGCGCTGGACGGTTCGGGCGAGAAGACCTTCTACATCAACAATATCTGCAGCCACGAAAAGGCTTACGAGGAAACCGGCAATCAGGCGGTCAGCTACACCACCGGCGTGCCTGCCATGATCGGCTCGGCCATGATGGTGCAGGGCACATGGGAAGGCGATGGCGTCTTCAACATGGAGCAGATGGACCCCGATCCCTTCATGGACATGCTCAACGATCACGGTCTGCCCTGGCAGGTCAAGGAGCTCGACGGGCCGGTGGATTTCTAGTCGGTGGACATCGGCGGTGATTTCACGCGTCGGATTCTTCGATCCATCGGGATAAAAAAAGGCGCAGCCGTTCTCGATTTCGGTTGTGGTTCGGGGGCTGTCACCTTCGAACTGGCAAAGATCGTCGGCTCCGAAGGTTCGGTGACGGGCGTCGATAGCGGCCCCGAATCGATCGAAAATGCGAGAGCCGAGGCCGAGGCGAGGGGCGTTGCAAATGTGAAGTTCCGCCAGATAGATCTTACTGCTTTGCCTGAAGACCTTGGTAGATATGATGCAATGTTCGGGCGGCGAGTGCTGATGTACCTCCCAAATCCGCTGGAGGCGGTGAAAGCGTTATCCGAGCACCTGAAGCCCGGCGGCGTTTTTATCGCACACGAACACGACTTCGCGTTTCGTTATTCCGGCAACCACAATCATCCTGCCTTTGATCGTGGCAGAGACCTTGCTCAAGCCATGCTGGAACATGAAGGAGCGCAGACCCGGCTGGGGCCTAAGCTTTTCGAAATGTTCGACGAGGCGGGTTTGACCCGGCGCAATGCGCGCACCGCAGTGTTGACCCATACTCCCGACAATCCGTATCCGCTTGCGGATATGTTGCGAATGTCGAAATCGCGGATCGACGCAGCATCGCTGTTATCCCGCCAGGAATACGAAGAATTGCTCGAACAGCTTGAGAAAGAGCAATCGATTGAGGGGATTTATCTCGCCGATCTGATGTTCGGGGTGTGGGGGTACAAAGACTGATGGAAACCAGAGCCGGCGATCCGGGGGCTTTCGCCCAATTCGATCTGAACCGCGTCGACAGCCCCGCTTTCGTCGTCGACGCCGCGAAGCTGCGCGCGAATTGTCAGGTGCTGGCGGACATTCGCGACGCGGCGGATATCAAGATGCTGTCCGCCCTGAAGGCGTTCAGCATGTTTTCCGCCGCGCCGATCGTCGGGGAATATCTCGACGGGGTCTGCACCTCCGGCCTTTACGAAGCGCGGCTGGCGTCCGAATTCTACGATGGCGAGATCAGCACCTATTGCGCGGCTTACAAGCCCGAAGACCTCGACGAGGTCATCCGCCTGTCCGATCACGTCATCTTCAATTCCCCGCAGCAGATCGAGCGCGCCACGCTGATCCTCGAAAATGCACGTGCGGCGGGGCAGGATTTCGATGTCGGCCTGCGCATCAACCCGCAGGTCCCCACCGGGGAGGTACCGCGCTACGACCCGTCTAGCCCGGGCAGCCGCCTCGGTTTCCCGATCGACCAATTGACGCCCGAAATGATGGAGGGGATCGACGGGATCCATTTCCACAATCTTTGCGAGCAGGATTTCGAGCCGCTGCATCGGACCTGGGACAAGGTGTTCGACGCGATCGAGCCGTGGTTCGGCCAGTTGAAATGGATCAATATGGGCGGCGGCCATCACATCACCCGCGCCGATTACCAGCGCGACGAATTGGTCGAATTCCTGAAGGATGCGAAGGAGGATTCGGGCGCCGAGATCTATCTCGAACCGGGCGAGGCCGTGGCGCTCGATGCGGGCATTCTCGTCGGCACCATTCTCGATAACGGCACGAACGAAGTGCCCTTCGCGATTCTCGACGTGTCGGCCACCTGCCACATGCCCGACGTGATCGAAGCGCCGTACCGCCCCGCGATGCTGGGCGAACAGCCGGGCGAGGCGCCCGTCAGGCTTGGCGGCCCGTCCTGCCTCGCAGGGGACGTGATCGGCGATTATTCGCTGCCCGTTCCCAACCAGCCGGGCCAGCGGGTCGCCTTCCTCGACCAGGCACATTATTCGATGGTGAAGACCAACACGTTCAACGGGGTGCCGCTTCCGTCCATCTGGCTGTGGGACAGCGAAAGCGACCAGCTCGAACTGGTGCGCGAATTCGGTTACGAGGAATTTCGGAACCGTCTTTCCTGACAGCGTTGAATCCCTGCACTCCTGCGAGTTGCCGCTTCGCGGATTTCACTTGCAGTTCATGGCGCAGTCCCTAGAAGCGCCGCTCCGCTGCCCCAAGGGGACTCGAACCGCAAGGCAGCCTTGTCTGAAACCTAACCGTTTTGGGGGTCCCTTGAATTGCCGCATTTTCCTGACGCCCGGTCTGTAGTTCGCGCCTTTTCGCCGGACGAGCCCGTCATTCTCAACCGGCCGCATGCAGCGGCGCGGGCGGCGCGGTTCTTCGTCGAAAAGTTTCCCGGCAAGTCGCTCTATGCGGTGAAGGCGAATCCCTCGCCCGATCTCATTCGCGTATTGTGGGACAATGGCGTGACGCATTACGACGTCGCCTCGATCGCCGAAGTGCGGCTGGTCCGCGGTCTGCTGCCCGATGCGGTGCTGTGCTTCATGCACCCGATCAAGGCCCCCGGTGCAATCCGCGAAGCGTATTTCGTACACGGCGTCCGCACGTTCAGCCTCGATTCCTCCGAAGAGCTGGCGAAGATCGTCGCGGCGACCCGCACGGAAGACGGCACGGCGGCGCGCGACCTGCGCCTCTGCATCCGTCTGCGCGTCTCCAGCGAATATTCCGAATTGAGCCTCGCATCGAAATTCGGCTGCGACCTGACCGAGGCGCCGACCCTGCTGCGCGAGGCGCGGCAATATGCGGACTGGCTGGGCGTATGCTTCCATGTCGGCAGCCAGGCGATGACGCCCTTCGCGTATGTGCAGGCGCTCGACCGCACGCGCGCCGCGATTGCCGAGGCTTCGGTCGTGATCGACATGATCGATGTCGGCGGCGGGTTTCCGAGCGTCTATCCGGGGCTCGAACCGCCCCCGCTTGAAGACTATTTCGCGTTGATCCACCAGCACTTCTATGCGCTCCCCATCGCCTACAACGCCGAATTGTGGTGCGAGCCCGGTCGTGCGCTGTGTGCGGAATACAGCAGCCTGATCGTGCGCGTCGAAAAGCGCCGGGGCGAGGAATTGTACATCAACGACGGTGCCTATGGCGCGCTGTTCGATGCCGCGCATGTGGCGTGGAAATTCCCGGTCCGCGCGCTGGAAGACGATCTCATCAAGCCCGAAATGGACTTCGCCTTCTACGGCCCGACCTGCGACGATGCGGATTACATGCAGGGCCCGTTCCCGCTGCCGTCCGACATCCAGGCGGGCGATTATATCGAGATCGGCATGCTCGGCGCCTATGGCGCGGCGATGAAGACCGATTTCAACGGCTTCGGCGCGACGCGGCACGTGGTGGTCGAGGACGAGCCCATGGCCAGCCTTTACGACGGCAGCCGCACGCGCGTGGCGAGCGATAACGTGGTGAGCTTGCGGTAGAGCGCGCCGCGCGGCAGGGTCGGGTCATGTGCAATCTTTATCGCATGACCAGGAATGTCGACGAGGTCGCGCTTTGGTTCGATGCCGTGGACGCTGTCGGCGGCGCGAATTTCGGCAGCGAGGTCTATCCCGGCTATCCGGGGCCTGTCGTCGCCGAGGGCCGCGTTCGCTCGATGAATTGGGGCTTCCCCCTGCAGTTGAAGGGCAAGGCCGGTCAGACGCTGAAACCCCGCCCGGTCAACAACACGCGCACCGACAAGCTCGACAGCTTCTTCTGGCGCTACAGCTTCGAAGAACGGCGCTGCCTGATCCCGCTCACCGCCTGGGCGGAAGCGGAGGGGCCGAAGGGCGGCAAGACCCGCACATGGTTCGCGCGACCCGATGCGGAGATCATCGCAGTGGCGGGTCTCTGGCGATCGAGCGACGAATGGGGCGACGTCTATTCCATGATCATGACCGACGCCGCCGGACTGGCCGCCGAATGCCATGATCGCATGCCGGTGCTGCTGGCGAGGGATGACTGGGCGCATTGGACCGATGCCTCGCCCAAAGCGGCGCGGGAACTGTGCGTACCGTGGCGCGGCGAACTGACGATGGACCGAACCGACGAGGCGTGGACCAAGCGCTAAGCCCTATCCGTAGGTGCGGCGATGCGCGTCGAGCACCGGCTTGACCCGCCCCAGCGCCGCTCCGATCAGGTCGGGAAATTCCCCGCTGTCCAACTCCAGCACGGCATTGTGCGCAGCGGCGATGCGGCGCGTTTCGGCCCAATCGATTCCCAGCGCGATCGCCCATTCGCGGAATTGGTCGGCAGCCCCGGCCTCGGGGTAAAGCGCCTTCTCGAGTGTCGGATGGAAGCCGAGCCGCCGGTTCATCGGCAGCAGGGAAAGCGGAGGGCCCTTGTCGAGATAGACCAGCGTGTCGTCGACATGCAGCGTCCCGCTCGCGCGGTGGAGGGCGAGGACCGACGAGAAATGGACGCTCTCGTCCGAGCACACGAGCGGCACGCCTTCGGGCGTAGAGAAGGCGAAATCGGCTCCGTACCGCTCCGCCAAGGCCGCGTCCTCGCACAGCGTCTCTTGCCAGGGCAGTTCGGGAAACCGTTCGAGATGCCGCGCCGTGCCATAGAGCGCCGCGCCCGGAAACGCCGCGTGCATCCATTCGCAATGGAGCGTGTGAAAGGGATGGAGATTGAGGATCGCTTCGATCGTCGCGCCCTTCGTCAATCCCATGACCTCGCGATGCAGGTCGGGCGGCAGCGTATAGCTGTCGAGGAACACGAAATTGCCGTTGGCGAGCCGCACCAGCGACGCGTGGGTGCCGAAATCGACCACACCGCCGATCTTCATTTCACCGGCAATGCGCCAGAACCCATCCGCCAATTGTTCGATCGTTTCGGCCATCGCGCCTTATCCTTCTTCGAAGCCCACGAAGCGTGCCGCCTCGTCCACGGGTTTACGTTCGCTGACCACAGCGTTGGCGGGGAAATCCTCGTCCGGCCAGCCCATGGCGACCGCTTTCATGATCACCTGATCGTCCGGTATGCCTGCATGTTCGCGCACGACCGGGCTTTGCATGATGCCTTGCGAATTGATGACGCAGCCGAGCCCGCGCGACCAGGCCGCGTTGACGAGCGCGGTGGTGACCGCGCCGCAATCGAAGGCGGTGTCGTCGCTGCCGCTCAGCTCGCGGTCGTAGGTCACGATCACGCAGACCGGCGCATCGAACTGGCGAAAGCCGCGCAGCACCCAGTCCTGCCGCGCATCCTTGTCGTCACGCTCGATCCCCATCGCGCCGAACAATTGCTTGGCTACGCCGATCTGCCGCTCGCGATGGACGCCTGCGAAGGGCTCTCCCCGGCGGAACTCCCGGCTGTCGGGCTCGCCCGCAAGGATGCGCTCGGTATTGCCCTTGCGGATCCGGTCGAGCGGTTCGCCGGTGATGACGTGGAAATGCCACGGCTGCGTGTTCATCGAGGTGGGTGAGCGCATGGCGAGCGCCAGGATCTCCTCGATCAGATCGCGCGGCACGGGCTTGTCGAGATAGCCGCGGATCGATCGGCGGGAGGTGACGATGTCGGCGTAGGTCTGGTTCGGGTTTCCGCTCATGGCCGTTCTCTAGCCGCCGCTGGCCGCGCCGCCAAATCCCTTACGGCACTCGCGCGCCATCATGGCCGTGCACGCGGCATGCAACGACCCTGCGATGGAGTGGGGAAAAGCTGACAATCGAAAAAGATCGCTTCTCCATTGCGGGATCGGGCAGGCAGGAAGCTGAAACGCAGATTTCGGCGCGCCCGATCCGACAGCGGGAGCGCATCGGGAATGGCCTCGCTCTCGGTCCAGCCATAGACCTGACAGAATCTTTCGCCGGGGCACAGGGCGCGGGCGCGTTCGATGAGGGCAGCGGGATCGTCCGAGCGGGCGACCAGCACGAAATGGACTCGCGGATCGCCGGAGCTGGGGAGCGGCCGGTCATCGCGGCGTTCGATCACACGGGGGGTATCCTGCGCGCCTGCGGTGATGGTGCGCATCGCCGCGCCGTCCTCGGCGAAACTGCGGGTGGGGAGGGCGAGGCGCTCGACCGCTTCGGCTGTGGCTTCGAGGCCGAGCGGGTCGGGTTCGCTCCCGCGATAGCGCGCGCTCAGCGCCTGGGGCGTGCCCCAGAAGCCGCGCCAGCGATAGAAGATGTGCGGGCCTTCGACGGCGACCTTGTCGAGGCGGGGGCTCCACCACGGCCAGACGTAATCGGCGTGGTAGTGGGTCGCATTGCCGACGGGCGCGTGGACATAACCCCCCAGCGCTTCGATGGCGCGGCGGCGGGCGGACTGCATCGCGGCGGCGGGATAGGTCCGCGCGAGCGATCCGTCGCAGGTGAAGCTGAACTGGCACCCGGTCGCGCGCTCCGATCCTTCGAAGACGACGCCGCAGACGGTGTTCGCGAAGGCGGGGTGGCGTACGCGGTTGAGCACCACCTGCATGACGGCGCGCTGGTCCGCCTCGCCTTGGTCCCCGCTCCCTTGGCCCGCTTCGGCCAAAGCCGCCAGCGCAAGGCATCCGGTCGCGCGTTCGCGATCGACACCGTTGCCGGTGAAGGCGAAGGGACGGGCCGTGCCGACACCGCCCGCCGCCAGCGGCACGGACGCATTGCGCGCCCGCGCTTCCTCCGGCCCGAGCCGCGACCAGACCACTGCCGCATCGTCGGCATCGGCGGGCAGGGCGTCGAGCGGAAGCGGGGTGCCGGTACTTGGAGACGCTGCGACCGGGCGCTCAACTTCAGCGGGCGGTGCGGGCGAACCCGCTCTCCAGATGGCCAGAGCCGCGAACACTGCGATCAGAAGCGCCCCGATCGCATAGAGCGGAGCGTTATCGCGCCAGCGCGAGGCGGAAGAGGACGGTGCTGTCATCGTCTGCCGCCGCTAGGTTGGCGAAAGGCAGGGGCTGTCACGCCGCCTGGCGCAGTTCCAGCTCCATGCGGTCCCAAATCTCGACCAGCGCATCGCCCAGTTCGTGCATCATTTCGACCGTATGGGCCGGGCCGGGGGTGAAGCGCAGGCGCTCCGTCCCGCGCGGCACGGTGGGGAAATTGATCGGCTGCACGTAGACGCCGTACTCGGCGAGCAGGATGTCGCTGATCTTCTTCGCGCGCACCGGATCGCCCACCATCAGCGGGACGATATGGGTGGTCGAATCCATCACCGGCAGGCCACGTTCGCGCAGGATCGCCTTCAGCATGGCCGCATTGGCCTGCTGCGCATCGCGTTCCTCGCTCGAACTTTTCAGATGCCTCACCGCCGCCAGCACGCCAGCGACCAGCACAGGAGACAGCGAGGTAGTGAAGATGAAGCCCGGCGCATAGCTGCGGATGCAGTCGATCACGCGGGTGTCGGCTGCGATATAGCCGCCCATCACGCCGAACGCCTTGCCCAGCGTGCCTTCGATGATGTCGATGCGGTGCGCCGCTTCGTCACGCTCCGAAATGCCGCCGCCGCGCGGACCGTACATTCCGACCGCGTGGACCTCGTCGATATAGGTCAGCGCATTGTATTTTTCGGCAAGGTCGCAAATTTCGTGGATCGGCGCGACATCGCCATCCATCGAATAGACGCTTTCGAAGGCGATCAGCTTGGGCACGTCCGCGTCTTCGGCAGCGAGAAGCTGTTCGAGGTGATCGAGATCGTTGTGGCGGAACACCCGCTTCTCGCAGCCCGAATTGCGGATGCCGGCGATCATGCTGGCATGGTTCAGCTCGTCGGAGAAGATCACGCAGCCCGGCAGCAGCTTGGCGAGCGTGGACAAGGTGGCATCGTTCGAGACGTAGCCGCTGGTGAACAGCAGCGCGCCTTCCTTGCCGTGGAGATCGGCCAGTTCCCGTTCGAGCGCGACGTGCAGATGCGTGTTGCCGCCGATATTGCGCGTGCCGCCCGAACCAGCGCCGACATCGTGCAGCGCTTCTTCCATGGCTTCGATCACCTTGGGATGCTGGCCCATGGCGAGGTAATCGTTGGAACACCACACGGTGATCGGCTTGGGGCCGTTATGCCCGTGGAAGCAGCGCGCATTGGGGAACGCGCCCTTGTTGCGCATGATGTCGATGAAGACGCGATAGCGGCCCTCGGAATGGAGCCGATCGATCGCCTGGTCGAAGATGTGTCCGTAATTCACGCGTAACACCGCTATCCACGCCGCCTTTCGAGCGGCCGTCATAGGCTCGCCATCTAATCCTTAAAGCGCGCTTTCGCCACCGCGATCTTTGCGAACGATTCGCAAGGGCCTGCGGGCGCTTGCGCCGCTAGAACTGCACCAGATGCTCGATCCCGTGCCGTGCGAACGCAGGGGCCAGGCGGTCGAAATCATCCGCCGGTCCGGTCGTGACGGCGAAATCCGGCTTTGCGCGCTCGAACGCCTGGCCCTCGACCAGGCTGGCGATCCGCCGCGCGATACCGTCCGCCCCGTGGATGAACCGCACTTCGGGCCCAAACGCCTCGCGCAGCTCGGGCTCGAGCAGGGGGAAATGGGTGCAGGCCAGCACGACCGTGTCGAGATCCTGGCCGTTTTCCTGAAGCACCAGCCCCTTGGCTGCGTCCGCCACCGCATCGACGCTGACCGTGTCGCCGCGCAATTTGGCCTCGCCCAGCGCAACCAGATCGTTTGCGCCGTATCGCAGCAGCGTCTTGCCCTTGGCGAATTCGCGCTCGAGGTCGTCGACATAGCGCTGGCGCACGGTCGCTTCGGTGCCCAGCAGGCCGATCGTGCCGGTTTTCGTCATGGCGGCGGCGGGCTTGATCGCAGGCACGGTGCCTACGATCGGCGTTTCCAGCACATCGCGCACCATGCCGAGCGCAATCGTGCTGGCGGTGTTGCAGGCGATGCAGATGAGGCGCGGTTGGAAGCGTTCGGCCATGCGGCCCAGCAGGCCGGAGACGCGCGCGGCGATCTCCGCTTCGGTCTTCGCGCCGTAGGGCAGGCCTGCGATATCGGCGGCATAGATCACCGGCGCCTGCGGCATCAGCGCGCGCAGTTCGGCGAGCACGGTCAGTCCGCCGACGCCCGAATCGAACAGCAGGATGGGGGCGGGGCCTGCGCTTTCTTCCAAAACCGTTCGTCCTCTGCTTGCCGAAGGACCGTCCTTCACCGTAGACCCTGCGCTAGACAAAAAAGCGGTCCCCCGACAACCGCCTTCGCGGTCACGAGGTGGGGACGAACGGAGTTCCAGGTGGACAATATTCTCGCCGCGCTGCTCGGCTATCTTATCGGATCGATACCCTTCGGCCTGCTGCTGACGAAAGCTGCCGGGCTCGGCGATGTGCGCCAGCAGGGCAGTGGCAATATCGGCGCCACCAACGTGCTGCGCACCGGCAACAAGAAAGTGGCGGCGGCGACTTTGCTGCTCGATCTGGCGAAGGGATTCGTGCCGGTCGCGCTGGCGGGCGCGATCTGGGGCGAGGTGGCGATGGCGTTCGCCGCCGGTGCGGCGGTGATCGGCCATTGCTATCCCGTCTGGCTCGGCTTCAAGGGGGGCAAGGGCGTGGCGACCAATGCGGGTGTCAGCTTCGGCCTCGCCTGGCCCATCGGGCTGGTCTACGCAGCGGTTTGGCTGGGCGTACTGGCCGCGTTCCGCATCTCCTCGCTCGCCGGACTATGCGCGGTGGTGGCGGCTGCGGCGGCGGCGCCGCTGTTCGGCTATCCGCAATTCTTCCCGGTGCTTGACGCGATCGCCGTGCTGGTGATCTATCTCCACCGCGCCAATATCGCCCGGCTGTTGAAGGGTGAAGAGCCGAAGGTGGGCGGCAAGACGTGACATTGACCCAGGCCGAGGCGTTTGCGCGCATTCGCCTGCTGCGGTCCCCGCGCATCGGCCCGGTCAGCTACGCTCAATTGCTGGCGCGATACGGCGATGCCGAGACGGCGCTGGAAGCCCTGCCGACGATCGGCAGAAGCGGCGGCGGTTCCTACAGCGCGGTGCCACGCGAAAAGGTGGAGCGCGAGGTCGAGGCGGTGCGCCGGGCGGGCGCGAAATACTTGTTTCACGATCGGCCGGATTACCCCGCTCCGCTGCGCGAAATCGACGGAGCGCCGCCGATCCTGACCTTTCGCGGCGATCTCGCTCTGGCCGCGCGGCCCTG
Source organism: Erythrobacter sp. HI0063 (assembly GCF_001635685.1). Taxonomy (GTDB): domain Bacteria; phylum Pseudomonadota; class Alphaproteobacteria; order Sphingomonadales; family Sphingomonadaceae; genus Qipengyuania. The sequence goes on along the minus strand of NZ_LWFF01000204.1, from coordinate 11,877 downwards.
CGTCGCCGTGGTCGGCGCGCGCAATGCCAGTGCGGCGGCGGTGAAGCTGGCGCGCGATTTCTCGCAAGGGTTGGCGGAAGCGGGCTTCACGGTGGTTTCGGGTTTGGCACGCGGGATCGACGGCGCGGCGCATGAAGGCGCGTTTCCACAGACCATCGGCGTGATCGCCAGCGGGATCGATATCGCCTATCCGCCGCAGCATCGGGACTTGCAGGACCGGATCGCGAGCGAAGGTCTGCTGATCGCCGAACAGCCACCCGGCACCGAACCGCGCGGCAGCCATTTCCCCAGCCGCAACCGCATCATCGCCGGGCTCGCCTCGGGGACGCTCGTCGTCGAAGCGGCAGTGAAATCCGGCAGCCTCATCACCGCGCGGCTGGCGGGCGAGGCGGGGCGCGAGGTCATGGCGATCCCCGGCAGCCCGCTGGAGCCGCGCAGCCACGGCTGCAACCATCTGATCCGCGAAGGCGCGGTGCTGGTCAATTCGCCCGAGGATGTCGTGGAACTGCTGAGCGGCTTCGACGGAAGCCCGCGATCGACCTTCCGCGAGCCGGTGGGCACGTTCGATCACGCACCCGAAGAGCTGGCGGAAGCGGAACCGGCTGACATCGCCGCCCTGCTCACGACCGCACCCGTTTCGGTGGACGAGCTGATCCGCCAGTCGGGCGCAGGCGCGGCGGCGGTGCAATTGGCGCTGCTGGAACTGGAAATCGCCGGAAGGCTGGAGCGGCACGCCGCAGGGCGGGTCTCGCTCAGGTAAGCGCCGCGCCATCTTTTCTCGCTGGATAACTATCCCGCTTGACGCCGCTCTCACCCGATCCCCATTTTCGCGCGTATACGCACACGTGCACGTATAGGCACACCTAAGGGACGGCTCTCACATCCATGCAACTCGTCATCGTTGAATCACCGGCGAAAGCCAAAACCATCGAGAAATATCTCGGCAAGGACTTCAAGGTTCTCGCCAGTTACGGCCATGTCCGCGATCTGCCGCCCAAGGATGGCAGCGTGCGACCTGACGAGGATTTCGCGATGGACTGGGAACTCTATCGCGACAAGCAGAGCCGCTTCAAGGAAATCGCGGACGCCGCCAAGAAGGCCGATCGCCTCGTCCTCGCCACCGACCCCGATCGCGAGGGGGAGGCGATCAGCTGGCATGTCCGCGAGCTGCTGAGGAACCGCAAGGCCCTGCCGACCAAGGTCGACCGCGTGACTTTCAACGCGATCACCAAAGGCGCGGTGACAGAGGCGATGAAATCCCCGCGCGAGCTCGACCAGCCCTTGATCGACGCCTATCTGGCGCGCCGCGCGCTCGATTATCTTTACGGCTTCACGCTCTCGCCCGTCCTCTGGCGGCGCCTGCCGGGCGCCAAGAGCGCGGGCCGCGTCCAGTCGGTCGCCCTGCGCCTGGTGTGCGAGCGCGAGCGCGAGATCGAAGCCTTCCGGCCCGACGAATATTGGAGCGTGCTCGCCAAGCTCCAGCATGACGGCACCGCCTTCGATGCCCGGCTGGTCCGGTATGACGGCAAGAAGCTCGAGAAGCTGACGCTCGGCGAAGAGGGCAGCGCGATGGCCGCCAGGAAGGCGGTCGAGGAAGGGCGCTTCACGGTCGAAGAGGTCGAGACCAAGCCGCTGAAGCGCAATCCCGCGCCTCCCTTCACAACATCCACCCTGCAGCAGGAAGCAGCCCGCAAGCTCGGCTTCTCCGCCAGCCACACGATGCGACTGGCCCAGTCGCTCTACGAGGCGGGCGCGATCACCTATATGCGGACCGACGGCGTGCAGATGGACATGAGCGCCATCATGGCTGCGCGCGATGCCATCGTGGAGCGGTTCAGCGACGATTACCGTCCGGAAAAACCGCGTTTTTACAGCACCAAGGCGAAGAATGCTCAGGAAGCGCACGAAGCGATCCGGCCGACCGATTTCCGCAAGGACCGCGCCGGATCGGGCGACGAGGCCAAGCTTTACGACCTGATCTTCAAGCGCGCCATGGCGAGCCAGATGGCGACCGCGCTTTTGGAGCGCACCACCGTGACGCTGCGCGATGCGACCGGCCAGCACGAGCTGCGCGCGACCGGCCAGGTGGTCAAATTCCCCGGATATTTCGCAGTTTATCAAGAAGGTAGGGACGATACCGACGACGAGGACGAGGGCCTGCTCCCCGTCCTTCGCAAGGGCGATGCGCCGAGCAAGAGCGCGGTCGAGGCGAACCAGCATTTCACCCAGCCGCCGCCGCGCTTTTCCGAAGCCTCGCTGGTGAAACGCCTGGAAGAACTCGGCATCGGACGGCCCTCCACCTATGCCAGCACCATCCAGACCCTGCGCGATCGCGCCTATGTCCGGATGGAGAAAAACCGTTTCTTCGCAGAGGAATCGGGCCGATTGCTGACGGCATTTCTCGAGCGGTTCTTCCCGACCTACGTCGCCTACGAATTCACCGCCGGGATGGAGGACGAGCTCGACGAGGTGAGTGCCGGGAACGAGGCCTGGAAGACATTGCTCGAAGCCTTCTGGAAAGACTTCAAGCCCAAAACCGAAGAGGTGATGGAGAAGAAGCCGTCCGAAGTCACCGAGGTGCTGGACGAATATCTTTCCGACTTCCTCTTCCCCGAACGCGCCGATGGCAAGGATCCGCGCTTCTGCCCGTTATGCGAACAGGAGGGGCGCGATGGCGGGCGCTTGGCGCTTCGCGGCGGGCGCTATGGCGCGTTCGTCGCCTGCGCCAATTATCCCGACTGCAAATACACGCGCCGCTTCGCCCAGCCGGGCGCGGATGGCGAGGATCCTGCCGATGACGGCGTGATGGGTGAGGATCCGGAGACCGGCCTGCCGGTCGAGCGCAAGAGTGGACGCTTCGGGCCGTATGTCCAGCTCGGCGAGGGCAAGGAAGCCAAGCGCGCGAGCATTCCCAAGGATCTCGACGATTTCGATCTCGAATGGGCGATCAAGCTGCTGAACCTGCCGCGCATCGTCGGCCAGCATCCCGAAACCGGCAAGGATATCGAAGCCGCGATAGGGCGTTACGGGCCGTATCTCAGGCACGATGGCAAATACGGCAAGCTGTCGAACACGCGCGAAGTGTTCGAAGTCGGCATGAACCGAGCGGTCGATATCCTCGCCCAGTCGGCCAATCGCGGCGGCGGACGCGCCAAGGCGGAACCGATCAAGACGTTGGGCGAACATCCGACCAGCGGCGGCGAAATGAAGGTGATGCCGGGCCGCTACGGTCCCTATGTCACCGACGGGACGACAAATGCGACGATCCCCAAGGACATGAAGCCCGAGGACGTGACCGAATCGCAGGCGATCGAACTTATCGACGCGCGAGCGGCCAAGGGCCCGGCGAAGAAAAAGCGCAAGGCCCCCGCAAAGAAGAAGGCCCCGGCGAAGAAAGCCGCTGCGAAGAAGGCTCCGGCGAAGAAAGCCCCTACTAAGAAACCCGCTGCAAAGAAGAAGGCGGCGCCTAAGAAGACGGAGGCCGAGTGATGGCGAAGGAGTTTTTCGAACGCCACAAACAGCCCTGGAAAGCCGAAGAGGCAGGCCAGCTGCGCATGCTGGCCGGCAAGGGCAAGGGCCTCAAGGAAATCGCCAAGGCAATCGGGCGGAGCGAGGAGTCGACCAAGGATTTCGCGAAGAAGAACAAGATCGAAATTTTGAAGAAGCGGTAAGCAGTTTGTCGGTTCTCTTAATGAGGTGACGCTCAAATCTGATGAGCAAGGTCGCTGTAGACAGTCTCAAAATCGCGATTTAAAAATCTTGAGGATTCGAATTCGGAAAAACCCCGAAAGGGAGGAGTCACTGCTATGCGGCGCAAAATGCCAAGGAGAAAAATGCTTCTTCTCATGATGGGTGTGCTCGGATTCGTTGCATCACCATCTTTGGCAGAGACTACGGCGCCTTCATTTGACCGAAGATCGCTCAACATGCTCACCTCAGGACCATTATCGGCCAGCGCTGATCGCGTTTCGGCCTTTGCCGTCACCGTGGATCTGTGGGTCGATCCTAGCGGGAAGATCTACAAGTGCTCCTCCTCGCTTTTCGCCGGAGAGATAAACAAGGTCGATGAAGTCTGCGCGAGTTACGAGCAGGTAAAATTGGTTCCGGCAAAAAATCATGAGGACGAGCCGACCTTCGGACGTCTGATAACCATGTTGAAAATCGTCAGTCACGGTCAAAAGAACGAGAGGGAAGTCAGAAACGCTACAACGTCTCCCGATGTCGAAATTGTTTTGAACAAATTTCCTGAGGGTTCCGATGGCCCGTACAACCTTTCTCTTGTCGTGGCGGTCGACGATCAGGGTAACGTCGCCGAATGCGACGGCTCGCCTGAAATTGCCGAGGTGCTGAAAAAAATTGTCTGTTCCCGGATCGAGGATGGTAATTTCGGCGTGATGACCTCTCAGAGCGGACAGGCGGTGCCGTATGTCACTAACCTGAGCGCGAGGTTTACGTCACAAGCGCAGTGACCGTTCGAGTAGTGAAGGAAAATCCTTCACCGCACCCAGTCCAGCCCCATCTCCTCGAACATCTCCTTGTCCTCGCTCCAGCGCTCATCGGTCTTCACGTGCAGGAAGAGATGGACCTTGCGGCCCAGCAGCTCGCTTAATTCCTCGCGCGCGGCCTGTCCGATTTCCTTGATGCGGCTGCCGCCCTTGCCGAGGACTATGGCGCGCTGGTTGTCGCGCATAACGACGATCTGCTGGTGGATTTCGACGCTGCCGTCCTGGCGCTCGACATATTTCTCGGGCCGCACTGCGCTGTCATAGGGCAGTTCCTCATGCAGCTGCTTGTAGAGCTGTTCGCGCGTGATCTCGCAGGCCAGCAAGCGCTCGCTCGCATCGCTGACCTGGTCTTCGGGATACATCCACGGCGCTTCCGGCATCAGCGCGGCGAGGGCGGCTTTCATCTCCGCGACGCCATCGCCCGTCAGGGCGGACACGAAGTAGATTTCGGTAAAGTCGGCCTTTTCGCCCAGCTCCTGCGCCAGGGCGAGCAGCGGCTCTTTCTTCGCCCGGTCCACCTTGTTCAGAACCAGGATCTTGCGTTCGGGCCGACCGGCAATCTGTTCGATCAGCGGTTCCAGTTCGTGCCTGCGCTGCTTGATCGGATCGACCATCAGCAGCACCGCGTCCGCCGCTTCCGCGCCTTCCCAGGCCGCGCTCACCATTGCGCGGTCGAGGCGCCTTTTGGGAGCGAAGATGCCGGGCGTGTCGACGAGGATCATCTGCGTGTCGGGATCGGTATCGGGGTGCAGCGCGATGCCCATCATGCGGGCGCGCGTGGTCTGTGCCTTGGCGCTGGTGATCGCCACTTTCTGGCCGACCAGCTGGTTCACCAGCGTGGACTTGCCCGCATTCGGCGCGCCGATCACGGCGACGACGCCGCATTTGGTCTGGCCGCCTTTGATCTGATTGTCGCTCACCCGTATTTCTCCATGAAAGTCTTTGCCGCCGCCTTCTCCGCCTCGCCCTTGCTGCCGGCGGTGCCTTGCGCCTCGCCGACCTTGTGGACCTTGACCCGGACGGTGAATTTCGCCGCGTGATCGGGGCCCGACCGGTCGACGACTTCGTATTCGGGCGGTTTGCGTTGATTGCCCGCTGCCCATTCCTGCAGCGCGCTTTTGGGATGCTTGGCCTTGCCTGCGCCGCTTTCCAGCGCAGGCCGCCACAATTGGTGCACGAGATCGCGCGTGGCGGCAAAGCCGTGTTCGATGAAATGCGCGCCCAGCAGCGATTCCATGACGTCGCCCAGAATATTGTCGCTGTCCCGCCCGCCATCGGCCATGGCCTGTTTCGAGATGCGGACATGCGGCGCAAGGCCGATGCCGCGCGCGATTTCGGCGCACATGGCGCGGCTGACGAGAGCGTTCAGGCGCTGCGACAGCTTGCCTTCCGGCGCTTCGCTGCGTTCGAACAGCCAGTCCGCAATGGCGAGGCCCAGCACCCGGTCGCCCAGAAATTCCAGCCGTTCGTAATCGCGCTTTTCCCCCATGCTGCCATGGGTGAGCGCGGCCAGCCACAGGGCCTGATCGGTGACCGTATAGCCGGTCGCTTCCAGCCACTGCCTCGCTTCGGGCGTCAATTCGCTCATAATCGTGGCCTCATAGGGTTTGTCCGATGCGGTCCCACCGCGCGGCGGTGAACCAGGTCCAGGGTTTGACCCATTCGGCGCTGCCATCGGTGGAAAAAAGGATCATGCTCGCGCGTCCCACGAGCCGATCCGCAGGCACCAGACCGACTCCGCCGCCGGGTTGCGCGGCATAGCGGCTATCCTGCGAATTGTCGCGGTTGTCGCCCATTACGAACAGACGGCCATCGGGAATTGCGATGAGACCGAAATCGTCCGCCGGCCCATAGCCCAGGTCGAGCACGCGATAGGAGCGACCGTTGGGTAAGGTTTCGATCGCGCTGGGATAGTCGCAGACCGGGCCTTCCTGCGTCGTCCGTTCGCGCGCGGCGGGATGGCAGCCCGTGTTCGCGGACAGCGGAATTGCGAGCGGCGCCGCCCCGTCCTGCGGCACGGGCGCGCCGTTCAGCAGCAGACGCCCGCCGCGCAATTCCACAATATCGCCGGGCAGGCCGATCACCCGCTTGATGTAATCGACCTCGTCATAGGGATGCTTGAAAATCACGACATCGCCGCGTTCTGGCAGGCGCGCAAAGATCCGACCTTTCAGGACGGGCGCATCGAAGGGCAGCGACAGGCGCGAATAGCCATAGGGCCATTTCGCCGCCACGATGTAATCCCCGTTCCGCAGCAGCGGCAGCATGCTTTCGCTAGGGATGGTGAAGGGCGCGAACAAGAGCGTTCGGAAGAGGATGACGGCCAGCACCAGCTTGAGCACGAAGGCGAGAAAACTGCCCCAGCTCTCGTCCTTCTCGGATCGGCCGTCCGCCCGGTCCCCGTCGCGCCGGGCATCCGACGGTTCGAGCTTGGCACTCGTTGTCATTCCGGCCAGGCTTCGGGCTTGTCGATCATCGCAGCGATCCCTAGGCGCAGGCGGATCGCCACGAAAGGATTTTCGCATATGTCCGCCGCACCCGACCATGCCGCCGCTGTCGATATCTGGACGCGTATCGAAGCGCTGCCGCGCCCCACGCTGGGCGAGCTTTTCAGTAGCAAGCGCGACGGGGGAGAGGGCGCGGACGAACCGGCCGGGGCGGAGCGAGTCGCCATGCTGTCGGGCCGGATCGGCTGGGGCAAAGAGGAATCGGCGGGCGGCATCCTGTTCGACTGGTCGAAGACGCATCTCGACAGCGCGCTTCTCGATGCATTCGAAGATCTCGCCAAGGCTTGCGATTTCGCCGGGCGGCGGGCGGCGCTGCTGGCGGGCGAGCGGATCAACGTCACCGAAAACCGCGCCGTAACCCACACTGCGGAACGCGGGACCGGGGCGGATGCGGATGTGGAGGAGGCCGCGGCGCTCCACGACCGGATGCGAATGCTGGTCGAAGCGATCCACCAGGGTGCTCTGGGCGAGGTGAAGCACCTGATCCATATCGGCATCGGCGGTAGCGCGCTGGGCCCCGCGCTCGCCATCGACGCACTGGCCCGCGACTTCCCGCTGGTGGACGTCCATGTCGTCTCGAATATCGACGGCGTGGCGCTGGAAGCGGCGTTCGAAGCCTGCGATCCGGCGACGACCATGATCGCGGTGGCCAGCAAGACCTTCACCACCATCGAGACCATGACCAATGCGCAGAGCGCGCTCACGTGGCTCAAGGATAATGGCGTCGCCGATCCTTCGGGCAGAGTGGTCGCACTGACGGCGAGCCCGGAAAAGGCAGTCGAATGGGGTGTCGACGAGACGCGGGTGCTGCCCTTCATGGAAAGCGTCGGCGGGCGCTATTCGCTGTGGTCCTCGATCGGCTTTCCGGTCGCGATCGCGGTGGGATGGGACGATTTCGAAGCGATGCTGGCAGGTGCGCAGGCGGTCGACCGGCATTTCGCCGAACAGGAAGGGCGGGCCAATCTCCCGCTCCTCGCCGCTTTCGCCGATCGGTATTACGCCCGCGTCCGGGGCTGCCAGACCCGCGCCGTCTTTGCCTATGACGAGCGGTTCGGCCTGTTTCCCGACTATCTCCAGCAGCTCGAAATGGAATCGAACGGCAAGCGGGTCACAACCGACATGCAACCGGTGAACGAGCCGACTGCGCCGATCACCTGGGGCGGCGTGGGCACCGATGCGCAGCATGCGGTGTTCCAATTGCTGCATCAGGGCACGCATCTGATCCCGGTCGATTTCATCGCCAGCATCGCGCCGGGCGATGCGCTCGACCCGGCGCATCACCGAATCCTGCTGATGAATTGCTTCGCGCAAGGGGCCGCCTTGATGAAAGGCGATCCGGGCGACAATCCCGCGCGCCATTTCCCCGGCGACCGGCCGAGCGCCACCATGCTGGCCGACGATCTCGACGCGGCGAGCCTAGGCGCGCTGATCGCGTTCCACGAACACCGCACCTTCGCCAATGCCGTGTTGATGGGGATCAATCCGTTCGACCAGTTCGGCGTGGAGCTGGGCAAGAGCATGGCCAAGGCAATCGAGCGCGGCGGGGAAAGTTTCGACGCCAGCACCGAAGCCCTGCTTGACGCGGCAGGGATGGCACAATGAACCGCGCCGCCCGTTTGGCCCTGTCTGTCGCGGCTTTCGTCACGGGGGCGCTCGCCGCGCCGCTCGCGGCCCATGGGCCCGACCGCATCCTGTTCATCGGCAACAGCTTCACGCAGGGCGCGAACAGTGCGGTGCTGCGATATCGCCCCGACAGCGTCGAGGATCTGAACGCCGAAAAGCCCGAAGATCGCGTCGGCGGCATCCCCGCTCTGTTCGCCAAATTCGCCGAGCAGGCGGGCATGGAATGGTCGGTCCACCACGAATTGCGCGGCGGCACGACGCTCGATTTCCACCTCAACGAAAAGCGCGAGGCGATCGATCAGGGCTGGGACGTGGTGGTGATGCAGCAATATTCGACGCTGAATCCCGAACGTCCGCTCGATGCCACCGACACGCGCCGCGATGCCCCCGCGCTCGCCGCTTTGTTTACTGCCGCGAAGCCCGACGTGCGCGTTTATCTGATGTCGACCTGGAGCCGCGCCGACCAGACCTACAAGCCGAACGGCCACTGGTATGGAAAGCCGGTGGAGACCATGGCGCTCGACCTCAGGCGCGAACTGGACGCGGTCGACGCGGCGAGCGAGGATATCGATGCGGTGATACCCGTGGGCGAAGCGTGGAATGCCGCGATGGCAGCGGGAATCGCCGATCCCAACCCCTATGACGGGCGGGATTACGACACGATCGATCTGTGGAGCTACGATCACTACCATGCCAGCGCGGAAGGGTCATATCTCGAAGCGCTGACGGTGTTCGCGCAAGTGACCGGCTACGATGTGCGTCAATTCGGCGGGAGCGAGCGCGCCGCTCACGAACTCGGGATCGAAGGCAAGGTGGCCGAAGCCTTGCAGCGCATCGCGGCAGCCCAGGTGGGCATGGCCGAGTGACTCAAGGACCCGACGAAGGAAACAGCGGCTCCAATACCGGCGAGCAGGCACCCGCCGCGCCGCCGCCCGTTCGGATTCAGGAAAACGTGCTGGCGCGCAGCGAGAGGAAGCTGCTGAACGCGATCTGCGCCCGCCTGCCGGGCTGGGTTACGCCCGACATGATGACCTTCCTCGGCATGGTGGGGGCGGTGCTCGTCTTCGCGGGCTATCTGCTCAGCAATCTGGGCGAAAATTGGCTGTTCCTCGCCATCGCGGGCTATGCGGTGCAATGGTTCGGCGATTCCACGGATGGGAGCCTGGCGCGCTTCCGCAAGATCGAACGCCCGCGCTACGGCTATTTCCTCGACCATAGCTGCGACGGACTGGCGACGCTGCTGGTGCTCGCGGGGATCGGCCTGTCGCCTTACGTCGAACTGGAGTCGGCGCTGGTCGCGCTGGCGGGCTATCTCCTACTCTCGATCCACGCCTTCCTGCGCGTTCGAGTGCTGAGCGAGATGAAACTGTCCTACCTTGCCGCCGGGCCAACCGAGCTGCGCTTCCTGTTGATCGGCTTCACGCTGGCGATGATGACGTTCGGCAGCGAAGGGCAGGGCTGGTTCGGGCGGATTTCCGGCTTCGATATTTTTACCGCGTCTGCGGGCACGATCATGATCGTCCTGTTCGTCCATCAGACCCTCGTGACTGCGCGGCGATTGGCGGTGGAAGAGCCCGCGCGCAACGCGGAATGGCGCGGGCGCAGTTGAGCCGTGCTTGACTTTAGGCGCGGGCGCGCCCACTTCACGGTCACCGAAGCGCGCTAGCCAGCGTGAAGCGGCGATGTGAGAGACATCCATCGCCCCGGCCGCGCCTCGGCAATTTCCCAGACTCCCCTTTTCACGCGGGTGGTTTCCAAACCCCGCGACCGTGCGCCCATTTTCGCGCGCGCGCCGCATTTCATGCGAGTTTTCATGACACAGTTTTCCGATCTCGGCCTCTCACAGCCGGTTCTCCAGGCCCTCGACCTCAAGGGCTATTCCACGCCGACGCCGATCCAGGCGCAGGCGATCCCGCCCGTCCTTTCAGGCCGCGACCTGCTCGGCATCGCGCAGACCGGCACGGGCAAGACCGCCGCCTTCATGCTGCCCAGCATCGACCGGCTGCGCGATGCGGACAAGCAGACTCCGTTCAAATCCTGCCGCATGCTGGTGCTCGCCCCGACGCGCGAACTGGCCGGGCAGATCGCCCAGAGCGCCAAGGATTACGGCGCGCTGGCGGGCCTCAAGGTCCATTCCATCGTCGGCGGCACTTCGGTCAACAAGGACCGCAACAAGCTGCATCGCGGCACCGACATTCTCGTCGCGACGCCGGGCCGCCTGCTCGACCTGATCGACCAGAAGGCGTTCAATCTGAACGGCGTCGAAGTGCTGGTGCTGGACGAAGCGGACCAGATGCTGGACCTCGGCTTCATCCATGCGCTGCGCAAGATCCACCAGCTCGCGCCGAAAGAGCGCCAGACGCTGTTCTTCAGCGCCACCATGCCGAAACAGATCAAGGAACTGGTCGGCGCCTATTGCAAGGATCCGGTCCAGGTCAGCGTGACGCCCGAAAGCACCACCGCCGAAAGGATCGAGCAATATCTCTTCATGGTCCAGCAGGACGAGAAGCAGAGCCTGCTCGAACTGATCCTGTCGGGCCGCCATCAGGTGCCCGGCAAGATCGAGCGCGTTCTGATCTTCGCGCGCACCAAGCATGGCTGCGACCGCGTGGTGAAGAAGCTGGCGCAGACTGGCATCCAGGCGAATGCGATCCACGGCAATAAGAGCCAGCCGCAGCGCGAACGCGCGCTCGACGAGTTCAAGCGCGCCAAGACGCCGGTGCTGATCGCGACCGACGTGGCCGCGCGAGGGATCGACATTCCCGGCGTCAGCCACGTGATCAATTACGAGTTGCCCAACGTGCCCGAACAATATGTCCACCGCATCGGGCGCACCGCGCGCGCCGGGGCGGACGGGATTGCCATCGCTTTCTGTGCCGAGGACGAGCGGAGTTATCTCAAGGATATCCGCAAGACGACCGATGCCGAATTCGAGCGTCTGCCACTGCCCGACAATTTCCGTGCCGTGGTCGAAGGTGTCGGCCCGACCAAGCCTGCGCCAAAGCAGCAGCGCATGGCGCGCCCGCGCGTCACGCCCACTGGCGATGCCGCCAAGCAGCGCAAGGCCAAGCATCCGGCACGCAAGGGCCGGCCCCAAGGTTCGGGCGGTCAGGGCCAAGGGTCCGGCCAGTCCGGCGGCAACCGCAACCGGCGCCGCCGGAGCGGTGGTGGCGGTGGCGGCGGCGCCCCGCGCGGCTGATCTTCAGCGGGGCGCTTCGGCGTCCCGCTCTTCAGGCTCCGGC
>NZ_LWFF01000203.1 GCF_001635685.1 Erythrobacter sp. HI0063 | reverse complement strand
GAACGCTGGCAGGTGCGATGGCGGTCATTTCAGGCGCGTCGTGCTGTTCGAGCCTTTGCCACTCTTCGTACAGGACGATCGCGGTGCCGGTGGCGCAGATCAGATAGAGCAGTGCGCAGCAGATCAGGCCCAGCGCCGAATGCGCCGAGATCGCCTTGCGAACGGTCTGTTTGGATAGTGCGATGGTCATACCGTACCGTTCTGGAGCAGGAGGAAGGGTGCCGAAACGGCGGCAACGCCCATCACCAAGGCGCATTGCCTTATGCGCCGCGACATCATCAGCAGCGCGAAGGAGAGGATGGGCCAGGCGATC
>NZ_LWFF01000202.1 GCF_001635685.1 Erythrobacter sp. HI0063 | reverse complement strand
GGTCAGGAACAGGACCGCCTGGACGCGGAGCATGTCGGCCACGATCGGCTCGCCATAATAGTCTGCCGCGAGGGGGGCGATCAGGAACTGCGCCACCGCAAGCGTTCCGTTGAGAAGCAGGAGGAGCGCGAAGACCTGTCCGACCTTCCGGCGATCGATTTCCGCTTCCTGCACCAGCGAATTGGCAAAGCCCCACCCGTTCATGAAGGCGAGGGCGGCCAGCACCACCTGGCTCATCGCGAAAAGACCGTAATCGCTCGGTTCGAGCAGGCGCACCACCATAAGGGTGGAAACCCAGGTGA
>NZ_LWFF01000201.1 GCF_001635685.1 Erythrobacter sp. HI0063 | reverse complement strand
CCGGGGGCAGTACCCGGCGGCTCCACCACAAACCGCGTATTTTCGGGGTTTATGACGGGGCCGAACTAGGATCGACGTGTGCTGAAAGACGGTATTTTCGCCCGGGCTGAGTAACCCGTAAAACTGTTCGCAACACACAAGTGCCAACGATAACGAAGCACTCGCTCTCGCTGCGTAATCTGACGGCCTAGCGGCCTGATCTTACAAAGCTAAAGCGCGGTTGGACCCACCGGGCAACAGAAGCGGATTCCGGGGCTCCGGGGGTAGCTAGCAACAGAAACCCCCACCTCACACCTTCGAGATTTCAAGCGATGACGAGGCTCATGCCTCTGGTCGT
>NZ_LWFF01000200.1 GCF_001635685.1 Erythrobacter sp. HI0063 | reverse complement strand
CTTCACCGCATACAGCACCGGCTCGTCCAGCGGTGCGCCTTCGATCTTCAGCTCGACACCCAGCAGATTGACCACGCACCAGCGCTGCAACCCGCTCCAATTGCTGACGCGGCGACGGAACACCTCCCACCCGAACGGGATCGACAGCAGCGCCGCCGATGTCACCACGATCGAACCGAGGTAGAAGACGAGGTAGAACGCGATATTCCGCAGCACGATCATGCCGGTATCCCCTGCGATACCGTCGCTAGCAGCAGCTTGTTGTATTCGAGGAATAGCTGACGGAAATCGGGATCGGACGGCACCGCATCCTCCACGATCGTCACATCCTCGGGCAGCGCGCCGCGCGGCCTCCGAAATGCGCGGCGCATGTGCCAGTCGGTGGTGACGAG
>NZ_LWFF01000199.1 GCF_001635685.1 Erythrobacter sp. HI0063 | reverse complement strand
TCGCTTCGCGACACTGGGTCGCGTGAAGCTGGTGCCCCGCTGGATCGAGACATCGGACCGGCGGATCGCGGAATGGGGGCCGTGGAAGGCGAACTGGATTTATTTCAAGGTCGGCATGCTATGGGCTTTCGGCCTGCGGGACCGGATGGCGAAGCATTATCCCGACGTGCGTTGAGCGTCCGGCTCGGCCAGAAAACCTGCGGCGATGCAGTAATCGATCAACCGCTTCATGTAATCCGATCCGGTGACGGGGCAGGCCAGCCCGGTGACGGCGCGGAAATTATCGTCTCCGAAGTGCGGATCGCGCTGGAAATAGCTGG
>NZ_LWFF01000198.1 GCF_001635685.1 Erythrobacter sp. HI0063 | reverse complement strand
CGCGACCTCGCGCCTGCTGGTCTGGCCAGTGTTCGATTTCCGCGGCGCGGGTGCGATGGTGAGCTATGGCGGTGCGATGACGGTGGTCCAGCTGTTGTGGATCGTCCAGAGCCAGAGCGACATCTTCATCGCAGGTCGCGTCTTCGAGCCCTACGATCTGGGCCTCTACTCCGAAGCCCTGTTCCTCACCCTGATCGTGACCGGGCGTTTCCTGCCCCCGCTCAACGACGTGGCCTTTCCCGTCTATGCGGAAATGCACAAGCAGGGCCGACCGCTGGG
>NZ_LWFF01000197.1 GCF_001635685.1 Erythrobacter sp. HI0063 | reverse complement strand
ATCCATTGTATCACCGTTCGCTTGAGACCTCTGACACCGCGTCTGGTCTGCGCGAATCGGTATGATCATGCGGCGCATTGCCGTCTGTCCTGACTTACTCCTCTTTTTTGAGGTCTGAAGTATGCTTCCGTTGGCGACTTGCCGCTCGCCACACTGATTCCGATGGTCAGCTTTGCGCCCAGTTCAAGCCATTCCGACTATCGCTGCCCAACCCAGAAAGCGGCCATTCGCCTTTGCCGAAAAGTGCAACAGCCTGCTCAAAGAGTGG
>NZ_LWFF01000196.1 GCF_001635685.1 Erythrobacter sp. HI0063 | reverse complement strand
AGCCAGATATCTGAGAAATCAAATCCGCGCGAGCAAGCCAGCAAGTCTAGAACGTTGTTCTTACCGACTGCATCAAGCAATGCCCGAGCCGGCTTCTCCACATAGCTGAATATTGAGACACGCTTTCCCGCAGCACGCAATCTCGCGGCATGGGGGGCATGATCTCCATCGTTTGTCACTATCACGAAGAGATCGATCTTACTTTGTTCGTCTGTCCGGACAGCATCGAACCACAAGCTTGAATTGAGGTCCTCATCGACTGACTTCTCGCCAAAAATGCTTTTTGCATTTTCCCTCTGGAGACGTCGA
>NZ_LWFF01000195.1 GCF_001635685.1 Erythrobacter sp. HI0063 | reverse complement strand
GGACCCTTTTCGATGAATTCGGTTATTCCTTCTACCCTTTCAAACCTCGGAAGTTCCTAGTCTGGCAGATGTTAGACGGCCATTGGGTTGGGATCGACCGAGGCGTTTTTTACGCTTTGCTTGATGCCATCGATCGAGTTGCCGAAATGGAACTGACAGCACCATCACAATTGACTGTCCTCTCAACCTGCAATGACACCAGTAGTTTGTCATCGCTTGCAAGTGCTTATGCCGGTGCCAGGCTTCTTCCATGGTA
>NZ_LWFF01000194.1 GCF_001635685.1 Erythrobacter sp. HI0063 | reverse complement strand
CCGCCGGGCCTTCGTGGCCGATGCGGTTGGCGGCGGCGACGGGCATGCAGTTCGACACCGCATGGCCCACCATCGCGCGCCGCCACATGCGGCTGGTGTCGAGATCGGCGTCATAGGGTTCGGACCCGATCGCGGTGGGGTAAAGCAGGACTTCAGCCCCCTTCAGCGCCATCGCCCGCGCACATTCGGGATACCATTGGTCCCAGCACACGCCGACGCCGATGCGCGCCGTCCCACCTTCACAAGCGATATTCCACACCTTGAAGCCGTCGTTACCGGGGCGGAAATAGTATTTCTCCTCATATCCCGGA
>NZ_LWFF01000193.1 GCF_001635685.1 Erythrobacter sp. HI0063 | reverse complement strand
CACGATTGTCTGTATACCCGAGTATGGGCACCTAGAGAATTTGATCGGTTTCTTACAAGAGGAATGTTGTGCAGGTGTTCGGATTGCGCATGAACCAGAACCGCTTTGACGCTTGCCCAGCTCTCGCTGTCCTCCCTAGTCAGCATCGCTATGAAGACTCAGGCGAAGGTGGAAACAGAAAATTGGCAGTAGAGTAGGCTGAAGAGGATCAATCAGATAATCCGCTGAGAAAGATTTTCTTCTTTACATCTTTGGCATTTTATCAACCAGAAATTCCGGATACCCGGCGTTTTCCGCATCGCTAAGATCGCTCTTGCCGATGGTCGCGGCGATCTCGACCAGATTGTCCTGCTCGCTCTTGATCGTCACGGCCTTGGTCAGATCGTCGATCGCGCCCTGCATTTCGCCGTCGGTCGCGATATCTTCGCCCAGCCGCGTTCCGCGAATGACCTTTTCAAGATTGACCTTGCTCGCCAGCGTCTGGCGCACACGGGTCATCTCCTGCCTGCCGTCGCCCGAGATATCGAGCTGTTCGGACAGCACATCGTCGAGCTGCACGTAAAGCCGCGCCTGGCTCATATAGCTGTTGGGGATCATAGCGACGACAAACCAGCCGAGGACGCAGACGCCCCAGGCCACCGCCAGCGCCAGCCAGCGGCGGTTCCACACCTGATGCAACGCTGCGCGCAATTCCTCGAAGACTTCGTTCATCGCGGACGGATCCTCAGAAGACCGATTCGGGGATGATGATCACATCGCCCGGATTGAGCATGACGTTCGCATCGCTGTCGCCGCGCCGCAGCAGGTCGGTCAGGCGCAGATCGTATTCGCGCTGGCGACCCGTTTGCTTGTCGAACCGGATCAGCTTGGCGCGATTGCCCGCCGCATATTCGTTGAGCCCGCCCACCGCGATCATCGCGTCGAGCACGGTCATATTCGCGCGATAGGGAAGCGAGGCAGGCTTTTCCGTGGCGCCGACGATGCGGACCTGCTGGCTGAACGTGCCTGCAAATTCGTTGACGATCACGCTGACCAGCGGATCCTCGATATACTGGCTGAGCTGGAGGCGGATGTCCTCTTCCAGCATGGAAGGCGTCTTGCCGACGGCGGGCATATCCTTGACCAGCGGGATGGTGATGCGCCCGTCGGGCCGCACCTGGATCTTCTCCGCGCCCAGCTCCGGATTGCGCCAGACGTGGATCGTGAGATTGTCGAGTGGACCGATCACGTAATCCTCGCCCGGCCCCTCCTGCAAGGCGACGAAGGTGGCGGGCGGAAGCTCGCCGCCCGCGCTCGACGAAGCGCAGCCCGAAAGGCTCAGCATCGCCGCACAGCATGTCGCGATCACGGCAGACAAGCGATTGAAACGCATAAAGGTAAGTCCTGACAATAGCGTGAGCGATGGCACGCGCGCTCAAAACACGCCGCCACCGCTGTCGATTTCCACCGCGCTTAATGCAGTAGAAAGGTGAACAGACGGTTATCCACACCCGAGAATGCGCGCGATTGCGGCGGTTGTGAACCCATCGTCCCAGATCGGGACAGGCACTTAGAGCATGATTTCGGCAGCCGGTCCCTGTCCCAGAAACGCGCTGGGCGAAGCGCTGGCGCCATAAGCTCCGGCGCAGAACACTGCGACGATGTCGCCCGGCACGGCATGCGGCAGGTGGGCCTTGTCCGCCAACCGGTCGAGCGGCGTGCACAGGCAGCCGACGACATTGGCGATTTCGGCCTTCTCCTCGGCGAAGCGCGTGGCGATCGCGACCGGGTAATTGCGCCGCACGACCGTGCCGAAATTGCCCGAGGCGGCGAGCTGGTGATGAAGGCCTCCGTCGGTCACCAGATAGGTCTCCCCATGGCTCGTCTTGCGATCGACGATCCGGGTCAAATAGACCCCGGCCTCTCCGACCAGATAGCGACCGAGTTCGATGAAGAAGTCCGTATCAGCCATCGCATCGGGCAGAGCTGCAAAGCGCTCCTCCAGCGCGGCGCCGATACGGGCCGTATCGATCGGCGCATCGCCGGGGAAATAGGGGATCCCTAAACCTCCACCCATGTTGAGTTTGGGTAGGGAAACACCAGCCTTTTCAACGATCCGATGCGCCAGATCGAGGACATTGGCCTGCGCGTCCACGACCGCTTCGGCGTCGAGCGCCTGGCTGCCGGTGAAGATATGCAGGCCCCTCCATTCAGCCCCTGCGTCGACGATATGGCGCGCAAGCGCAGGCACGCGCTCGGCATCGACGCCGAACGGCTTGGCCCCGCCGCCCATCTTCATGCCCGATCCCTTGAGCTCGAAATCGGGATTGACCCGAACCGCGAGGCGCGGCGTCTTGCCCGTCCGCTCGGCAATGGCGAGCGCGCGCTCCGCCTCGCCCTCGCTTTCCAGATTGAGCGTCGCGCCATGCAGAATGGCTTTTTCCAGCTCGCTGTCGCGCTTGCCCGGCCCGGCGAAGCTGACGCGCGCGCAGTCGATCCCGGCCTCTCGCACCATGTCCAGCTCGCCGCCCGACGCGATGTCGAGCCCGTCGACCAGACCGGCCATATGTGCCAGCACGGGCGCGAAGCTGTTGGCCTTGATGGCGTAATTGATTTTCAGCCGCTCGGGCATGGCCGCGCGCAGATCGGCGACGCGGCGCGACATCATCGCGCTCGAATAGACGAAGAGCGGCGTTCGCCCCGCCCGCTCGACCAGTTGCGAGGCCGTTTCACCGTCCACGGCCAATTCGCCATCGCGCGTCTCGTACCCCGCCGGGATGGGTCCGACCGGTTTTCCCGTCTCGCTCATGCGCGGATCTCCGCCATTATCTGTTGTGAAATTAAAGTTCTATCGAGCTTTCCGTTCGGGTTCACCGGCAGCGTCTCGCGCCAGTGGATCCTCTGCGGTTGCATGAAATTCGGAAGCTCCTTCGCCAGCGCCGCTTTGAGGTCGGCGTCGCGCCCCGCATCGCCCCGCACCACCAGATGGACCGCCTGACCCAGCCGTTCGTCGGGCACGCCCAGAGCCACCGCTTCGCTGACGAGATCGGTGGCGCGCGCGGCGTCTTCCAGCTCCTGCGGGCTGATGCGATTGCCCGCGCTCTTGATCATCGCATCGCGGCGCCCGACGAAATACAGCAATCCGTCCGCATCCCGGCGCACACGGTCGCCCGAATAGACCGCCATGCCGCCATATTCGCTGTCCTTGGGTGCCGGTCTGAAGCGCTCGGCAGTGCGCGCCTCGTCCTGCCAATAGCCTTGCGCCACCAGCGGCCCGCAATGGACAAGCTCGCCCTCCTCCTGCGGCGCGGCCAGCGCGCCTTCGTCGGTCACGACGAGAATTTCGGCAAAGGGAATCGCGCGGCCCATCGACGTGGGATGGCTGTCCACGAGATTCGGATCGAGATAGGTCGAGCGGAACGCTTCGGTCAGCCCGTACATCGGGAACAGCCGCGCCTGCGGGAACCGCTTTCTGAGATCGCCGACCAGTTCGCGGGTCAGCGCGCCGCCGCTATTGGTCAATCGCCGCAGCGTGTCCGCCGATCCGCCCGGCCATTCGATCTCGGTCAATTGAACCCATAATGGCGGCACGGCAGCCAGCGTCGTGACGCCGTGCCGGGCGCAGGCTTTGGCGACATCGCGCGGGAAAAGGTAATCGAGCGGCACCACGGCTGCGCCGACAATCCAACTGGAAAACAATTGGTTCTGGCCGTAATCGAAACTCAGTGGCAAGACCGCGAGCGTGATATCGTCCGCTTCCATGCCGAGGTAATTCGCCACGCTGACCGCACCCAGCCACATATTCGCATGGCTCAGCATCACGCCTTTGGGCTTGCCGGTCGAACCGCTGGTATAGAGGATCGCGGCCAGATCGAGCGGATCGCGCGAGGATGGGCCGAGATCGGCGCTCAGCGCATCGGCCTCGTGCCAGCATTCCTCCTCGTCCAGCAAGCGGCAGTCGCCCGGCGCATCACCCGGCTCCAGCGTGGCAAGCCGCGCGCGGGTTCCGATCAGCATTCCGGCACCGCTATCGGCCAGGATATGCGCGACCTGTGCCCGCTTCAGCAGCGGATTGATCGGCACATGCACCAACCCGGCGCGCGCCGCCGCCAGCGGAAGCAGGCAGGTGGTTTCTCCCTTTGCCGCCCAGCTCGCCACCCGAGCGCCTTGCGGCAATTGCTCCGTCAGCCACCCGGCAAGGGATGCTATACGCGCTCTTAACTCTCGATAGCTAAACCGCCGGTCACGCAGTATGAGCGCCGGTGCTTCGTCTTCGCCGCGCTCGACCAGATGGTCGAGCGGATACGGAACCGGGTCTGGCGCGATCGGCATGAGTGCTCCTGGAGGACGGTTTGACGGCAATGCATTCTTCGGTGGCGTCATGGGAAGAAACCGCTTCGGCGGCGCCCCATGCCAGCGTCTGCTATCACGAGAGTGTTAGCAAACTGCAAGTCCCCCACTCCCAGGCCATGGATCGGTTCGCAGTCGGGCCGTTCGATCGGACCGAATGGTATCGATTGCTGGAAGACTGCTTCGAAGACGGTAGCGCCCCCCTTTTCGCGATGACGGAAGGGGATATCGGCATAGCCGCCTTGCCGCTCAGCCGGACGGGACGAAGGCTCGAAAGCCTGCATCATTTCTTCGCCTTCACTTGGCGTCCGCTCGCGCCCGACGGCCCCTTGGGTGACGCTTTGCTGACCAATATCGCCCGCGATCTCAAGACCCGCACGCATTGGGTGGCGCTGGAATGTCTGCCGGGCGAAGATGGCAGCGCCGATCGGCTTGCGCGCGCTTTTAGAAAAGCCGGTTGGATCGCACATCTTTCGGTCTGCGACACCAATCATGTGCTCGATGTGAAGGGGCGCAGCTTCACCGATTATTGGGCAGATCGGTCGGGCCAAATGCGCTCGACTCTGAAGCGCAAGGCCGGGAAAGTCGAAGTCTCGATCGCAACCGAATTCGTACCCGAAGACTGGGAAGCCTATCGCGCCATCTATGCGCGCAGCTGGAAGAGCGAGGAACGGGACGCCGCGCTTCTGGAAGCGTTCGCGCGGGCCGAAGGGGCGGCGGGCCGGCTCAGGATGGGGATCGCGCGCCATCAGGGCGAGCCGGTGGCCGCGCAGTTCTGGAGCGTGGAGGGCGGCACCGCCTATATTCACAAGCTCGCCTACGATTCCGAACACAGGCACCTGTCCGCAGGAACCACGCTGAGCGCGGCCCTGTTCGAACATGTCATCGATCGCGATGGTGTCGATCTGGTCGATTTCGGCACGGGCAGCGATAGTTACAAACGCGACTGGATGGATACCGAACGTCCGCGCTACGCCCTCACCTGCATCGACTGGCGTCAGCCGCGCGGGGCCGCACTTCTTGCCGCCAAGGCGGTGGAGAAGGGTTGGGGCCTGCTGACCAACACACTTGCGGGTCGGCTTGCTTCGCGCCGAACGCACGGTTAAGCGCGATGCCGCGTATTACCAGGGGATGATTTCGCCATGACCGCAAGCCGGACCCAAGCTGTCCAGACCGACGCGCTGCAGACCGATGCGACCGGTCCGAGCCGCAGCGAAGTGGATGCCACCCTGCGCGCAATCCTGCGCGACGTGCTCGGCCTCGACCAGGACCGGGTGGAGCGCTTCGATGCCGAAACGGGCCTGTTCGGCCACTTGCCCGAACTCGATTCCATGGCGGTTGCGGGTCTTCTCACCGAGATGGAAGATCGCCTCGACATCGTGATCGAGGACGACGACGTCGACGGGGAAATGCTCGAAACCTATGGCGGCCTCCTCGCCTTCGCCGAGGCGAAAGCCATCGAGAGCTGAGCCCGGCGCGCGTGTACGCCAGCTGGAACGCGCCGGATGGCGCAGGCGAGCACAGCCGGGAATTGGCGCTCACCTTCGACATGGGGCGCACGGCGCGCCTGCTGATCCTGCCCCCGCTGTTCGACGAACATAACAAGCTGCGGCGACAGATCGTCGAGGTGATGCGACGGCTCTATCGGACGGGGATCGACAGCGTGCTGCCCGATCTGCCCGGCTGCAACGAAAGCCCGGCGCCACTCGAAAACCAATCGCTGACAGACTGGCGGGCCGCTGCCGCCGAAGCGGCGGATCGCTTCCAGGCGACGCATATCCTCGCCATTCGCGGCGGTGCGCTGATGGTGCCACCCGCATTGCCGGGCTTTCTCTACGCGCCGTCGAAAGGCCGCCAGATCCTGCGCGCGCTGTTGCGAGCGCGCACGATAGCCGCACGCGAAGCGGGCCGCGAGGAAAAGGTCGAAACCTTGCTGGAAACGGGGCGCAGCGAAGGGCTGGAGCTTGCCGGATGGCATTTGTCGCCCGCCATGATCTCGGAGCTCGAACAGGCCGAGATACCTGCCGATCCTCGTCTGCAAACCATCGACCAGGCCGCTTTGGGCGGGTCGCCTCTGTGGCTGCGCGCCGAACCCAGTGAAGACAGCGATCGGGCGGACGCTCTGGCTGCGATGCTCGCGAAGGAGCTGGCAGCATGACGCGCCGCCACCTCAATTTTCTGTGCGAAGGCGACCGGCTGGCCGCCACGCTCGACGACGCCGTAAGCGAGACCGGCCTCCTGCTCGTGACGGGCGGCAACGAGATTCGCAGCGGCGCGTTTTCGGGTCAGGCCGCGTTCGCGGCGTCGCTTGCCGGAAGAGGATATCCGGTCTTCCGGTTCGATCGCCGCGGGATCGGCGATAGCGAAGGCACGAACCGCGGCTTTCGCGACGAGGGGGCGGATATCGCCGCCGCCCTCACCGCATTTCGCGACGCGGCACCGCACATCACGCGCGTGGTCGGTTTCGGCAATTGCGACGCGGCGAGCGCGCTGATGCTGGCAGGCGGCGGGGGCTGCGATGCGCTGGTCCTGTCCAACCCTTGGACGATCGAGGACGCGGAAGAAGATGGCGAATCCGACGCGACTCCGCCCGCCAGCGCGATCCGCGCGCGCTATCTCGCCAAACTCAAGAACCCGCGCGAAATCGCTCGCCTGCTGTCCGGCGGGGTCGATTACCGCAAGCTTTTGCGCGGTATCGCCCGGGCCGCCGGGCCGAAAGCGGCACCCAGCACGCTCGCCGGGGACATGCGCAGCGGTCTCTCCAGTTTCGAAGGGCCAGTCCGCATCCTCCTCGCAGAAGCCGACCGGACCGCGCAGGTCTTCATCGAGAATTGGGACACCGCCGATACCCGCATCGCACGCTGTCCGCGCGCCGGGCACGCTTATGTCGAGCCGCATGCCCGCGCCTGGCTAGAAGAGCGGCTGTTGGAAGCGTTGGCTCAGCCGCGCTGATTTCCGTATATTTTACAGTGTAAGAACACCCAAATCTCGACCTTGGTTGACGTTTAGATCAACGCGCAAACAGGCTGGTCAGCTCGACATGGGTCGACCAGCGGAACTGACCGACAGGCCGCAATTTCTCAAGGCGAAATCCCGCGTCGATCAGCGTCTTGGCATCCCGCGCCCAGCTGGCGGGATTACAGCTGATGTAAACCACCCGCTTCGCCTCGCTGTTCGCGACGGCCGCGATCTGCTCGCGGGCACCGGCGCGGGGAGGATCGAGAAGAATGGCGTCGAACCGGGAAATCTCCTCCGGCTGCAGCGGATTGCGGAAAAGATCGCGATGCAGGGCGTGGACCGGCAGTCGCTGCGCGTTTGCAGCGCTCTTGCAAGCCAGATGCGCATCCCGCGCCGCTTCGACTGCCAGGACCTTCGCCGCTCCCGATAGCGCAAAGGCGAACGTGCCGAGGCCCGAAAACAGATCGGCGATTGTACCGGCTCCATCCGTAAAAGCGCGCGCATCCGCCGCCAGAACGGCTTCTCCATCCTCTGTCGGCTGGAGAAAGCTCTGTTCCGGAAAACCGACCGCGACGCCGCCCAGCGTCACGGTGACCGGCTCAGGCTCCCACAAGGTCTCGCCTCCATACCCCTGATCGAGCGAAAGCCGCGCCAGCCCGTGATCCCGCGCGAAGTCGAGCAAGGCCTCGGTCGGCCCCAATCCGTCGAGCGTCACACCGCTCAGCGTACAATCCACGCCCTGGTCCGTCAGCGTCAGCGCGACATCGACCGGCGCCTTGCTCGCGATCCGCGCAAGCATAGTCCGCAAGCGAGGCACGAGCGCGAACAGTTCGAGTCGCAGGATCGGGCACTCGGCAATATCGACGATGCGATGCGATCCTCCCTCCCGAAATCCGAGCAGGAATTTCCCCCCTGCCTTCAATCCGTGGAGCGTCGCACGGCGGCGGCTCTGCGGCGGCGAGAGATGCGTCTCCAGAACCTCGCAGACCGAAATGTCCTGCGAAGCGGCGGCAGACGTCACACGATCGGTGACGAATTGGAGCAGCGCGGCATCGTCCGCATGCTGCAACTGGCAGCCCCCGCAGCGCGCGAAATGGCGGCAGGGCGGCGTCGCGCGGTGTGGACCGGGTTCCAGAGTACCATCCGGCAACATCGTGTCGCCAGGAACGGCGCCAGAGACATGACGCCCATCTTCTGCGACGCCATCGCCTTTGGCAGCGATGCGGATAATCGGCGAACCGGTCACGAAAGCGCCGCCAAGGCCAGATGCACCGTCTCGGCCAGATCGCCTGCCGTGAAGCCCGGTCCGGCGAGGCGCGCCGCTTCATGATGCAACCAGACGCCCTCCTGCGCGGCCCGCATTCCATCACCGTGATGCGCCAACCGACTGGCGATCAGACCTGCCAGCACATCCCCGGTCCCCGCCGTCGAAAGCCAGCTCGAGCCGCGCGGGAAAAAGACTGTCCGCCCATCGGGGGAGGCGAGCACGGTGTCCGGCCCCTTGGCCAAAACAAACGCGCTTGTGACCTCAGCAAGAGTTGAAGCTCTATCGAGCTTATTATCGACTGAGATGTCGAAGCTGCTGCAAAGACTGGATAATTCCCCCTCATGGGGCGTCAGGATCAAGGTAGGGTTCGTCTGCGGGTCAAGTCGATCGGGCGTCAAGAGATACAGCGCATCGGCATCGAGGACACTCGGTTTGCCCGCGTTCAGAACCGCTGTCAGCTTTCGCGACGCGGCTTCTTCGCGCCCTAGCCCCGGTCCGATGAGAACGGTATCGATCCGGTCATCCGCCAAGGCCTGATCGAAAGCATCGCCCTCGATCACCAGCTCGGCTGGCGCGTCGGGGTGTGAGTGCTCGCTCAGCAGCTTGGTGTAACCGGCCCCGGCTCGCATCGCCGCCTTCGCGGCAAGCAGCGGCGCGCCCGGCATCGCCCCGGCCACCACAGCCAGAAGCCCGCGGCGGTATTTGTGGCTGTCGGGCTGCGGCGCAGCGAGATTCGGGCGCTTGGAAGCCGAGGATATCGCCGTCGCGATCTCCAATCCGATCGGCACAAGACGCTTCGCACCCATTTTCGCCGTAGCCGGCATCAGAAAATGCGCGCGCTTCCAGGCGCCGAGGGCCAGCGTCAGATCGTATTGCGGCACCGGCCCCATCGCTTCTCCGCTGTCGCTGGCGACCGCGCTGGGAACATCGATGGCGATCTTGTAGGCGTCGCTGCGGCACAGCGCCTCGAGAAGCGCCGCGAACGCTCCTTCGACAGGGCGGTCCAGCCCGTATCCGAACAGACAATCGACTATCACGGATCGATCCAGATCGCCCGATTCCGCGGTCGATCCAGCGAAATTCGTCCGCGCCTTCCGGGCCGTCGCCCCCTTCGGCTCGACAGGCGCAACAACCGTGACGTCATGACCTCGCAGTCGCAATTCCTCTGCGATAACATAGCCATCGCCGCCATTGTTGCCAGGACCACACAAGACTGCAACGGATCGTCCCGCAGCCATGCGAGCGACCCAATCGGCAGCACCCCTGCCCGCGCGCTGCATGAGCTCCCATTCGTCGACGCCATCCCGCATCGCCGCCTGCTCGATCGCGCGCATCCGTTCGACCGAGAGAACTGCATTATCGCCCATCGAGCTGCCCCTTCTGCCAGCGGTAGCGCGCGCTATCGACAGTGAATTCGATCCTGTCGTCTGCGCCTCCCATGACAGGCTCGGCAGCCCCGTCAGCCGACGCGAAGCCATCGCCATCGCGGACCAGACGCCGGAAACTCCCGTCGGGATGGCGGATCACAAGCGTGTCGCCGTCCAGCTCGACGAGGCAGTCCGGCGCGAAGTCGCTGCCGGGTGTCACCGCGCAGTCCACGCGAACCGCGCCCTCTTCCGCCTGTTCCTGTACTGGCCCGCCGGAACAGGCCGCCAGCAAGAGCAGGCTAGATATCGGCAAACATATGCGTTTCGCGCGCCGCACCGGGATGGGTGACGGCGCCTTCGTGCGCAGGGCCGACATTCTGGGCGTACCGCCACAAGGCTCCGGACTGATAATCATGCTCGCGCGGCTGCCACGCCAGACGGCGTTCGTCCAGCACGGCCTTGTCGACCAGAAGGTCGATCGTCCCCGCTTCGGCGTCGATTGCGATGGTATCGCCATCTTCTACCAGCGCGATCGGGCCGCCCTCGGCCGCTTCGGGCCCGACATGGCCGATACAGAAGCCCCTCGTCGCGCCGCTGAACCGTCCATCGGTGATCAGCGCGACCTTCTCGCCCATGCCCTGGCCGTACAGCGCAGCCGTGGTGGCGAGCATCTCGCGCATGCCCGGACCGCCCTTGGGCCCTTCGTAACGGATCACGATCACGCTGCCTTCGGCGATGTCGCGCGCCTCGACTGCGGCAAATGCTTCCTCCTCGCATTCGAAGACGCGGGCCGGGCCGGTAAATTGCAGGCGGGCCATCCCAGCGACCTTCACGATCGCTCCATCGGGCGCGAGCGAGCCCTTCAGGCCGACGACACCGCCGGTGGGAGTGAGTGGGTTGGAGACGTCGTAGAAGACCTTTTGATCGGGATTCCAGGTAACCTCTTCGATGTTTTCGCCCAGCGTCTTGCCGGTCACCGTCAGAGGCTCGGGATCGAGGAAGCCGCCATCGAGCAGCGTCTTCATCGCCATATAAACGCCGCCGGCCTCGTGCATGTCTTTGGCGACATATTTACCACCCGGCTTCAAGTCTGCGATGTAAGGCGTTGATTTGAATATCTCTGCCACATCGTGAAGATCGAATGCGATACCCGCCTCATGCGCCATTGCGGGCAAGTGAAGCGCTGCGTTGGTGGATCCCCCGGTTGCCGCGACGACGCGCGCGGCATTTTCGAATGCGGCGCGCGTGCAGACATCGCGCGGGCGCAAATTGCGTTCGACAAGCGCCATCACCTGACGGCCCGCAGCAACCGCAATTTCCTCACGCGATCTGTAAGGAGCAGGCGTCATGTTGCTGTTCGGAAGGGACAGTCCGATCGCTTCCCCGACGCACGCCATGGTATTCGCCGTGAACTGTCCACCGCACGCGCCGTGGCCCGGGCAGGCGACCTTTTCGAGCGCAGTCAAATCCTTCAGCGGACAATTGCCGGCGGCATGCTGTCCCACCGCTTCGAACACATCGACCACCGTGACGTCTCGCCCGGCATAGGTTCCCGGAAGGATCGACCCGCCATAGACGAAGATGCTCGGCACGTTCAGCCGCAGCATCGCCATCATCATGCCGGGCAGGCTCTTGTCGCATCCGGCGAAGCCGACCAGCGCGTCGTAACAATGGCCTCGTACCGACAATTCCACGCTGTCGGCGATCACTTCGCGGCTGACGAGCGAGCTCTTCATGCCCTGATGGCCCATCGCGATACCGTCGGTCACGGTTATCGTGTTAAAGCGGCGCGGCATACCGCCGCCCTCTTCCACGCCGCGACGGCAGACATCGGCCTGCGCATCGAGCGTGGTGTTGCACGGCGCGGAATCGTTGCCCGCGCTCACCACGCCAACGAAGGGCCGCGCGATCTCTTCCTCGCTGAGGCCCATCGCGTAGTAATAGGAGCGATGCGGCGCGCGCTCGGGGCCGACCGAGACGTGGCGGCTGGGGAGCCGGGATTTGTCGAATTGCGGCATGTCACTCTCCGTCATCCGGGATAGACCGGGTTTCATCCGTGCGAGGTTCAAGCTTTCGCCGGGAGAACGGCTTGTGGCAAGGGGCCGCGGCCCTAGCTTTCCTTATGCACTCTCAAGCGCGAGCAGCACCCGGCCCGCCACATCGGCGATCATCGTCGCCCAGCGCGCCTGACCTGCCTCGGTAACGATCTGATCCTGCCGGATCTCCAGGGTGAGGTAGGGTATCCCGCGCGCTTCGGCATGCCGGTCCATCGTGGCGTTAAGCTGCTTGCCCGAATAGGGTTCGTTATTGCCGACCGTCAGCCCCTGCTGCCCGAACAGTCGGATAGCGTGGCGCGCGGCGCGATCGTCCTGATTGTAGAGCAGGCCGATCTCCCAGGGTCGCTCCTGCGAGCTGGTGGCAAGTTCGGGCGTGAAGCTGTGGACCGCCAAGAGAAGTTTCGGGCGAACCCGGTCGATCATCTCGCCGAGCGCCTCGTGATAGGGGCGGTGATAAAGATCGAGCCGCCGGTCGATATTGGCGCCAATATTGCCAGGGATCAGATGCCCGTCGCTTTCGGAAGGGACGACTGCCGGCTCGTCCTCCTTGCGGTGGAGATCGCAGACCAGCCGGCTGACCGTCGCTATATGCGCCGGAATGCGGTGCCGCCGCGCCAACCGATCCGCGACGCCGTTCACACCGATATCGACCGCGATATGCTCATCGAGCAGTTTGGTATCGATCCCGAGCTCGATACCGTCCGGCACGAAATTCGACGCGTGATCCGCGACGCACATCAATTCGGCCGGTCCGGCCTCGCCCACCTGGCGATAGGGTCTGTCTTCGATCAGCATCACATTACCATCTCAACGCGCCTTGCATGCGCCACCACCCAGGATGGGCCTCGGCGATTTGCGCGGCTGCCTCTTCGCACGCCTGGGCGCTTTCATAAAGCGCGAAGCAGGTCGCGCCGGAACCGGACATACGTTGCAGGAGCGGGTTGGTTTCATCCAGCGCGGTGCAAACACCGGCGATCGCAGGACACAGAGATATTGCGGGCGCTTGGAGGTCGTTGCGCCCCGCCAGAGCGATGTCTCGCGCCGTGCCGGAAGGCAGCGGACCGCGATCCTCGCCGCCCCAGGCGCGAAACACCGGGCCGGTCGACAGGGGCACGCGCGGATTGACGAGCAGGCAGTAAAGCCCTTCGAGGCTGGTGTCGTCCAGCGGTTCGAGCTCGGTCCCCGTCCCACGCCCGATACAGGTGCGGCTTTCGACACAGGCTGGAACGTCCGCACCCAATCTAGCTGCGCGGGCGGACCAGTCATCGGGCAAGCCATGGCGATCGCGCACGATCCGGAAGACCGCTCCCGCATCGGCGGAGCCGCCTCCCAAACCAGCGGCGACGGGAAGGTTCTTTTCGAGCGTCATCGCCAGCCCATCCGAGCGCGGCAATACGGAAAGCGCTTTGGCGACAAGGTTTTCGAACGGATTGTCGAGACCGTTTGCGAACTCTCCAACTACGGCGATCTCGTCGCGCCCGGCGGGCCGAGCAGTCAGAATGTCGCCCGCCTCGACGAAAGCGAACAGTGTTTCGAGCTCATGATAGCCATCCTCGCGCCGCGTGCGGACATGCAGCGCGAGGTTGATCTTGGCGTAAGCGGTTTCGCGCATGGGCGCCTTCCCCCGTCGCGGGTCGGAGTGAGGCGTCACATATTCGGATAATTAGGACCGCCGCCGCCTTCGGGCGTGGTCCATTCGATGTTCTGGTTCGGATCCTTAATGTCGCAGGTCTTGCAGTGGACGCAGTTCTGCGAATTGATCACGAATTTGGGCTCGCCCTCATCCTCGGTCACCCATTCGTAAACTCCGGCCGGGCAGTAGCGAGTTGACGGGCCGCCATAGACGCCCAGCTCGCTCTCGCGCTGCAATTCCATATCCTGCACCTGCAGGTGATTGCGCTGGTCCTCGGCGTGGTTGGTGAAGCTGAAGGCCACATTGGTCAGCCTGTCGAAACTCAACACACCGTCGGGCTTGGGATATTCGATCGGCTTGAACAGGTCCGCGCGCTGCAGATGCTCGTAATCGGGCTCGTGCTTCATGGTGATCGGCAGGCCGATCTTGAGCGTACGCATCCACATATCGATGCCCGCCAGCACGGTACCGATATCGGCACCATATTTCGAAACGGCGGGCTGCGCGTTCTTCACTTTCTTAAGCTCGACTGCGATCCAGCTTTCGCGCAAATTGCTATCGTAATCAGTGAGTTCGGTTTTCTCCTGGCCGGCGGCGATCGCATTTGCGATGCTTTCGGCGGCGAGCATACCGCTCTTCATCGCAGTGTGGCTGCCCTTGATCCGGGGCACATTGACGAAGCCCGCGGCGCAGCCGATCAGCGCCCCGCCCGGGAAGGCGAGCTTGGGCACTGACTGCCAGCCGCCTTCGTTGATCGCCCGCGCGCCATAGGCCACGCGCTTGCCGCCTTCGAGGATCTCGGCGATCGCCGGATGGTGCTTCCAGCGCTGGAATTCCTGATAGGGGCGGACATACGGGTTTTTGTAATCGAGCGCCGTGACGAAGCCCAAGGCGACCTGGCCGTTGGCCTGGTGGTAGAGGAAGCCCCCGCCCCAGCTCTCGCTTTCCGACAAAGGCCAGCCCTGCGTGTGGATCACGCGGCCAGGTTCATGCTTTTCGGGAGCAATGTCCCACAACTCTTTGATTCCAAGCCCATAGATCTGCGGCTGGCAATCGGCCTCCAGATCGAATTTCGCCTTCATCTTCTTGGTGAGATTGCCACGCGCGCCTTCGGCGAACAGCGTGTACTTGGCGTGGATTTCCATGCCCGGCTGGTAATCGGGCTTGTGCGATCCATCGGCGGCGACTCCCATGTCCTGCGTGATCACGCCCGAAACCGCACCGTTTTCGTCGAACATAACCTCGCTCGCCGGGAAGCCCGGGAACACCATCACACCGAGACCTTCGGCCTGCTCCGCCATCCAGCGGGTCAGATTACCGAGCGAGCAGGTGTAATTGCCCGTGTTCGTCAGGAAAGGCGGCATCAGCAGATGCGGCATTTCCCACTTCTTCGACGCGCTCATAACCCAATGCTGATTGTCGGTGACGGGCGTTTCGGCGAGCGGGCAGTCCATTTCGCGCCATTCGGGCAGCAATTCATCGAGCGCGCGCGGATCGACCACGGCACCGGACAGGATATGCGCCCCGATCTCGCTGCCCTTTTCGAGCACCACGACCTCAAGCTCTTCATTGAGCTGCTTCAGCCGGATCGCCGCTGCCATTCCCGCCACGCCGCCGCCGATAATGACGACATCGCAGGGCATCGATTCGCGTTCGCTCATATCTCTCTCTTTTCGTCGCAATATCGTTTGGGATTGCCTTGATTGCTGGGGCGTATGAGGTCAAGACCCCCGACGGACGGATGACGAAGCTCGATACCCCTCAAAATGCCGGTGCGCTATCTCAGCACGATCTTGCAGGCGTGCTCGATTGGTGGCGCGAAGCGGGTGTCGACTGCAGCTTTGCGGACGATGCCGAAGGCTGGCTCGAGATTCCCGAAGAGGCCGCCGAACCGGCGCCCCCGCCGCCGAAGGTGGACGTTCCGCGACGGGTCACGCCGCTGCAACGCGCGCTCGACGGGGCGGAAAAACCCGCGATCGGCGGCGCGCGTGACAACTGGCCAAGTGATCTTGCCGCGTTCGAGAGCTTCTGGTTGACCGAGCCGAGCCTAGCGGAAGGCGCGCTGTCCATGCGCGTGCCGCCGCGCGGGACAAGCGGCGCTTCGCTCATGGTCCTGATCCCTCAGCCGGAGGAAGAAGATCGCGAAAGCCTGTTGAGCGGACGGCTCGGAGCGCTTGTCGGCTCCTTCCTGCGCGCGGCGGGACTGGACGAGAGCGCCGTGTATTTCGCGAGCGCCCTGCCGCGCACACTCCCGCTGCCCGATTGGGCCGAGCTCGCCCAGCGCGGGCTGGCGGATGTGACCCGGCATCATGTCGGCCTTGCAAAACCGCAGCGTGTGCTTGCTTTCGGGCGCGGACTGATGCCGCTGCTGTCGCAGGGCGACACGCCTGCCCCTATGCTTTCCCTGCCCGGCGGCGAAGTTCCGTTGATGATCGCCCCGCGGCTCGATCGGCTGGCGCGCATGCCCGGCCACCGCAAACATTTCTGGACCCAATGGCTCGAATGGACCGCATGACCCGCCCCCTACTCCTCTGCGCCGCCGCCTTCTCGGCGCTGGCAGTGACTTCGCCCGCGCAGGCCAATCCCGAAAGCATCGCTTATTTCACGCAAGGCAAGAGCGGCGCCCTTCCCACTCTACTGACGCAGCAAGACCGGTTCTACTACGCCTCCTTTTTCGAAGCGGTGGATGCGCGCAATTGGGACCGCGTAGAGATCCTGCTCGGCGAGCGGAGCGAAGGGCCGCTCCACGGGGCGGCGCTGGCCGAATATTATCTTCACCCCGAAAGCCCGCGCATTCCGCTCGAACGCCTGCAGGACTGGCTGGGCCGCTATCGCGATCTCCCGCAAGCCGAAGGCATCGCGCGCCTCGCAATGGCGCGCGGAGCCACGGATACACCCAGCCTTCCCGCCGCGCGCAGCATGCGGGGCCAGCCGGGCATCACGCGGCGCAATCGCCCTCGGGGCATCGAGGATGGCACGATGCCGTCCGATATCTCCAGTGCCATTCTCCAGCATATCAGCAATGACGATCCCGACGGTGCGCGCCTGTTGCTCGACGGGATCGACGCCACTCTGTCGCCCTATGCCCGCGCGGAATGGCGCCAGCGGGTATCGTGGAGCTACTACATCGAGAATCGCGATCCCGAGGCGTTGGCGCTGGCACGCACGGTGTCCGAAGGCAGCGGGCCCTGGGTCGCGGAAGGGGAATGGGTCGTCGGCCTTGCCGCGTGGAGGCTGGACGATTGCAGCTCCTCTGCGCAAGGGTTCCAGAATTCGGCGGCGCAATCCACCGATCCAGAACTGACCGCAGCGGCGCATTACTGGGCGCATCGCGCGCTGGTGCGTTGCCGCGAACCCGAGCAGGCGGACGAGCAATTGCGCGGCGCAGCGCGCTTTACCGAAACGCTCTACGGTATGCTGGCGCGCGAGCAGTTGGGCCAGACCCTGCCCGGCGATCACACCCGCCCGGACCTGACCGCGCAGGACTGGCAGCTTCTATCGGACGAACCGGCGGCACGGCAGGCCGTCATGCTCAACGAACTGAACCGGCGCGAGGCCGCATCCGATGCGCTGGTCTATCAGGCGCGCTACGGTGATCCGGACGAATTTCAGGCCCTTACACGGCTTGCCCGCGCACTCGGATTGCCGGGCGCCCAGAATTTCATGGCCTACAATGCGCCCGCCAAGACTGCCCCGCCGCCGAGCCTGCGCTGGCCGGTAACGGACCAGACTCCGCGCGGGGGATGGACAGTCGACCCGGCGCTCGCCTTCGCCCACGCCTTGCAGGAATCGAATTTTCGCGAGACGGTAGTGAGCGGAGCCAATGCGATCGGCCTAATGCAAATCCGCCCCATCGCCGCGCGCGAATATGCCGCGTCGATCAACCTCTCGGCAGATGCGAACCTCAAGGAAGCTTCAATAAATTTAGCCTTTGGGCAGAGGGCCTTGGAGGCTCTCGCCCAGTCGGGATACTCTAGCGGACATCTCCCCAAGGTCATGGCGGCCTACAACGCCGGGCCCACTCCGGTCGCCCGCTGGAACAGCGAAGTGCGCGACCAGGGGGATCCGCTGACGTGGATGGAATCGATCCCCTATTGGGAGACGCGGTCCTACGTGAATATCGTGATGCGCAATTACTGGATGTATCTGCGCCAGGCCGATGCGCCCACGCCGAGCCGCGTCGCGCTGGCCCAGAACCAATGGCCCCAATTTCCGAGCGAGCGCTAAAATGCCCATCGACGAAAGCCGCACTTTCAAACCGATCCGCATCGCTCTCCTGACGGTTTCGGACACGCGCGGCCTGGCGGAAGACACATCTGGCGATATCCTCGCCGAACGGATTTCGCGGGCGGGCCATGAACTGGCGACCCGCGAAATCCTGCGGGACGACGTTGAGGCGCTCGTGGACCTTCTGGAAGCCTGGATCGACGACGAAACCATCGATTGCGTCATCACCACCGGCGGTACGGGTCTCACCGGCCGCGACGTGACCCCCGAAGCGCTCGATCGCGTGAAGGAGAAGGACATTCCCGGTTTCGGCGAGTTGTTTCGATGGATCAGCTACGAGATGATCGGCACCAGCACCGTCCAGAGCCGCGCCTGTGCGGTGGTGGCCACGGGCACCTATATCTTCGCCCTGCCCGGATCGAACGGCGCGGTGAAGGATGGCTGGGACAAAATCCTCGCCTCTCAACTCGATAGCCGTCATCGTCCCTGCAATTTCGTCGAATTGATGCCGAGATTGCGGGAACGCTGACAGCGCGAAGGCCGTACATTCGGGTCTCGCAAATGCGTTTCGTTCCATTTATGTTCCGCCCCATATGGAACGCCGAATCGATCCCGCCGTCGCCGGACGTGGCGCGCAATCCGCTGACGTGCCGACCCGCTTCGGTCTCGCAACGCGCGAGGCCGATGGCGATTGGCGCGATCATATGGAGGCACTGGACGGGCCGCCGGTAAGACTCCGGACCGAAGTGATCGAGGAGCGCTCGAAAACAATCCTGAGCTTCAATCGCTCGCCCGACATCTTTTTCGATCGCTCCATCAACGCCTATCGAGGATGCGAGCATGGCTGCGTCTATTGTTTCGCGCGCCCGACCCATGCCTATCAGGATCTCTCGCCGGGACTGGACTTCGAAACCAAGCTGTTCGCCAAACCCAATGCTGCCAATCTCTTACGCGAGACACTTGCCAAGCCGCGTTACAGTCCGAAACCGATCGCGATGGGGACCAATACGGATCCCTACCAGCCGATCGAAGGCCGCTACCGGATTACGCGGGAGGTGTTGAAGGTCTGCCTCGAAGCGCGCCATCCGGTCACGATCACGACCAAGTCGAATCGAGTTCTCGCAGATCTGGACCTGATAGAAGAACTGGCGCGACACCGATTGGTCGCGGTCGGAATATCCGTGACGAGCCTTGATCCGAAATTGTCGGGGAAACTCGAACCGCGCGCAGGATCTCCGCTCAAGCGATTGGCTGCACTAGGTAAACTGGCAGAGGCAGGCATTCCCACCCACTGCTCGATCGCGCCGGTAATTCCGGCCATCACCGACCAGTTCATGGAAGAAATCGTCGAGCGGGCGGCTGCCCTGAAAGTCGCGAGCGCGGGCTGGATACCGCTGCGCCTCCCCCACGAAGTCGCGCCGCTGTTTCGCGAATGGCTCTCGGTCCACTTCCCCGAACGTGGCGACAAGGTCATGAGCATCGTCCGCTCGATACGAGACGGACGGGATAACGATCCGGGCTTCTTCAGTCGCCTCAACCCGACCGGCGTATGGGCCGACCTGTTCCGGGCACGGTTTCGCGTAGCCTGCAAGCGTGCCGGCATCGGCAAGGGCAAGTTCGAGCTCGACTGTACCCAGTTCCGCCCACCCGAAGTGGGTGGTCAGATGCGGCTTTTGTGAACCCTCAGAAGCCCTCGCCCTCCTCGCCCGGCCCGAAACGCACGAGGCGGCTGTCCTGCAAGGCCGCCGTCCGGTTGATC
This sequence comes from Erythrobacter sp. HI0063, assembly GCF_001635685.1. Classification (GTDB taxonomy): domain Bacteria; phylum Pseudomonadota; class Alphaproteobacteria; order Sphingomonadales; family Sphingomonadaceae; genus Qipengyuania. The sequence goes on along the minus strand of NZ_LWFF01000193.1, from coordinate 14,823 downwards.
ACTGCCGCCTGATAGTCGGCGTCCTTGATCGTCTCGAAGAAAGCGGATGCATTTGGATAGGACGCGATAAAACCATCGTGCCAACGCATCGCCTCCGGCCCCGTCACCACCGTTTCGTAAACTCCGCGCCAGACGATGCGGCCGCCGACCCGGCGAAAGATCGGTCCGCTGGTCTTGCCGTATTCCTCGTAGGCGCGGCGTCCCGACCAGCCCTTCCCTGCATTCTCATGGCCCTCCGGATACTCCGCCTGCTCGCGATACTGGAGCAGGTTGAGCATGTGGATCGGCGTATCGCGCGGCAGGGTCTTGAAGGCCTCGAAATTCTCGCGGCTTGGATCGATATAGGTCTCTGTCATCACGATTTCCTGTCAGGCATCCAGCCGGTAATCGGCGAAGCGATCGCGCAGATCCTTCTTGCTGATCTTGCCGGTCGCGGTGTGCGGGATATCGTCGACGAATTCGACCGCATCGGGCAGCCACCATTTCGCGACCTTGTCGGACAGGAAATTCACCACCTCCTCGCCCGAACAATCGATGCCCTCCTTGCGGACCACGAACAGCACGGGTCGTTCGTCCCATTTGGGATGCGGCATTCCGACACAGGCCGCTTCGGCCACGGCAGGATGGCCCACCGCCGCGTTTTCCAGTTCCACCGAACTGATCCATTCGCCGCCGGATTTGATGACGTCCTTGGTGCGATCGGTCAACTGGAGCGTCCCGTCGGGGTGCAGGATGCCGACATCGCCGGTGTCGAACCAGCCATCGGCCGTCACCGCGGGCTCTTCCGCCTTGAAATAGCGCTGGACGACCCACGGACCGCGGATCTGCAAGGCCCCCGACGTTTCGCCATCGCGGGGCAGAACCTTCGTGAAGTCGTCGAGATCCACCGTGCGCAGTTCCACGCCGAAGATCGGGCGCCCCTGCTTCATGGTCTTGAGAACCTTTTCCTCGAAGCTGAGCTCCTCCCAATTCGCCGTCGGCCCGCCGACCGTGCCGATCGGGCTCGTCTCGGTCATGCCCCAGGCGTGCTGGACGCGGGTGCCGTTCTTCATCAGGCGCTCGATCATGAATTTCGGCGCGGCAGATCCGCCGATCGTGGCGGCTTTCAGCGGCGGCAGGTCAAGCCCTTCCTTGTCGCAATACCGGAAATGCGCGAGCCATACTGTCGGCACGCCCGCGCTGTCGGTCACGCCTTCGCGCAGCATCAGATCGTGCAGGACCGCCGGATCGTTTACCGCGCTGAACACGAATTTGATCCCCGCCATCGCGCCGGCATAGGGCAGGCCCCAGCTAGCTGCGTGGAACATCGGAACGACGGGCAGCATCACGCTGGAGCCGCTGAAATTGAACGCCGAGGGCTGCAGGCCGGCCATGGCATGCATGATGGTCGAGCGGTGCTCGTACTGCACGCCTTTTGGATTGCCGGTGGTGCCGCTGGTGTAGCAGATCATGCATGGATCGCGTTCGCTGCCATCGACCCATTCGAAATCGCCGTCCTGTTCCGCGATCCAGCTCTCGAAATCGCGCGCATGGGATCCGGCGGGAGGATCGAAGCAGATATAGTGCTCCACCTGCGGCCAGCGATCACGCATCTTGTCCACGATCGGCTGGAACATGGCATCGTAGAGCAGCACGCGGTCGTCCGCGTGGTTGACGATATACTCGAGCTGGTCCTCGAACAGACGCGGATTGACGGTGTGCAGAACGCCGCCCATCCCGGCGACGCCGTACCAGCTGACCAGATGGCGCGAATGGTTCATCGCGAGGCTTGCGACCTTGTCGCCGGGTTTCAGGCCGAGCGCCTGGAGCGCCTGCGCCATTTTCAGCGCGTCACGGCGAATTCCGGCCCAGTCGGTCCGCGTCTCGCTGCCATCGGCCCAATGCGTGACGATTTCCCGCGTACCCGCCTCACGCGCGGCGTGGTCGATCACATGCGTCACGCGCATGGACCAATCCTGCATGGCTCCCAATCCCGTCGACATTTTTCGCCTCTCCTTGCGTTTATCACGCAACGAGGCGCAAATGCCCTCCGCTGCGTCTTGTCGTTAATTGCACCTTGGCAAGACCGGGCGCGCTTGCCAAGCGTTCGGCAAGCTCGCCGTCCAGGGCGAAGCTACGGCCAAGGCACAGCGTCGGTTCGATCGCGGTGCCTGTGCGCAGGGTCGCGACGACCTCCCCCGTGCCCTTCGCGCTGCCCAGCTCGGCCTGGAGCATCGCCAGCGCCCCTGCATCGAGAATGTCGAGCGTCAGCGTCATCCGCGCGTTCTGGGACACCGCCTCCAGCGGCGTTCCCCCGCGCACGGTAATCCGGGGCGGTTCGTCGGGGCTCGGGCTGTCGAGCTCGACCTGAAGCAAGATGCAGGTCTGGTCTTCCGCCCATTTGACGAAGCTGTCGACCATGGATTCCTCGAAGCAGGCGGCGCTGAACTGGCCGGATGCGTCCGAAAATTCGACGCGAACGAACGGCTTGCCGCGCCTTGTTGTGTTCTTATGCGCCTTTTCCACCATGGCGGCCATTACGGCAGGCGCCCTTCCCCCGGCGGGCGCGCCACCGCCCATCAGCGAGGCATAGCTGCGCGCGCCATTGGCAGAGGCGACCTGTCGCCACGCCTGGACGGGGTGATCGGAGAAGTAGAAGCCGAAATTCTCACGCTCCCTCTCCATCATTTCGGCGCGCGGCCAAGGATCGGTTTCCTTCAATCGCAGGTCCGAATTCGCCTGCTCCTCGCCTCCGAACAGACCCGCCTGCCCGCTCGACCGCTCGCGCGCCGCCGCATCGGCGACTGCGAGGAGGAGATCGCAATTGGCGAAAACCTTGGCGCGATTGGGCTCCAGATCATCGAGCGCTCCAGCCGAAGCGAGCGCCTCCAGCTGGCGGGAATTCATCGAACCTTTCGGAACTCTTTCGAACAAGTCCTTGAGACTTTCGAACTTTCCGGAAACCTCCCGTTCCGCCACGATGGTTTCCATCGCCCGCTCACCCACATTGCGAATGCCCGCCAGAGCATAACGCACGGCATAGCCGTCATCCGTCTGCTCCACGGTGAACTCCGCTTCGGAACGATTGATACACGGAGGGGCGATTTTGACGCCGCCTTCGCGCAAGGGAGAGCGCCGTGCATCGTCCACGAAGATCGCCAGCTTTTCCGACTGGTGCATGTCGAAGCACATGGCAGCGGCAAAGAATTCCTCGGGATAGTGCGCTTTAAGCCATGCCGTCTGATAGGCGAGCAGCGCATAGGCCGCAGCGTGCGATTTATTGAAGCCGTACCCTGCAAACTTATCGATCAAATCGAAGAGTTCATTGGCTTTCTTCGCATCGATTCCGCTCGTTTCGGCACACCCGTCGATGAAACGGTGGCGCTGGGCGTCCATCTCGGCCTGCACCTTCTTGCCCATAGCACGGCGCAGAAGGTCGGCATCGCCGAGCGAGTATCCGGCAAGGATCTGCGCGGCCTGCATGACCTGTTCCTGATAGACGAAAATCCCGTATGTCTCGGCGAGGATGCCTTCTAGCTTGGGATGCGGATAGGCGATCTCCACCTCGCCCGCCTTACGCTGGCCGAACAGCGGAATATTGTCCATCGGGCCCGGGCGATAGAGCGAGACGAGCGCAATAATGTCGCCGAAATTGGTCGGTTTCACCGCTGTCAGCGTCCGGCGCATCCCTTCCGATTCCAGCTGGAACACGCCCACCGTATGGCCGCTCTTCAAAAGCTCGTAGACCGTCGGATCGTCCAGCGCGAGTTGCGACAGGTCGATCGAAACGCCTCTTTTCTCAAGAAGATCGGTCGCCTTCTTGAGAACCGATAGAGTTTTCAGCCCGAGAAAGTCGAACTTCACCAAGCCGGAGCTTTCGACATGCTTCATGTCGTATTGCGTCACCGGCATGTCCGAACGCGGATCGCGATAGAGCGGCACCAGCTGGGCGAGCGGGCGATCGCCGATCACCACGCCCGCCGCATGGGTGGAGGAATTGCGCGGAAAACCCTCCAGCTGCATCGCCAGATCGACCAGCCGCTTCACATCGTTGTCGTTATCGTATTCGCGCTTGAAATCGGCAGCGCCGTTGAGCGTGCGCGGCAAGGTCCAGGGATCGGTCGGATGGTTGGGCACCATCTTGGTAAGCCGGTCGACCTGACCATAGGGCATTTGCAGGATGCGCCCGGTATCGCGCAACACAGCGCGCGCTTTCAGCTTACCGAAGGTGATGATCTGCGCGACGTGATCGTGCCCGTATTTCTTCTGGACGTAACGGATCACCTCGCCGCGACGGGTTTCGCAAAAGTCGATATCGAAATCCGGCATCGAGACGCGCTCGGGATTGAGGAAGCGTTCGAACAGCAAGCCGAGCTTGATCGGATCGAGATCGGTAATCGTCAGCGCCCAGGCCACGAGCGATCCGGCACCCGAGCCGCGCCCCGGCCCCACCGGAATATCGTGATCCTTCGCCCATTTGATAAAGTCGGCAACGATCAGGAAGTAGCCGGGAAAGCCCATCTGATTGATGATCCCGACTTCGAAATCGAGCCGTTCGGCGTACTCGAGGAATTCCTGCCCCACGCCGCTCGGTTTGAGCCGGTCGATGGCGGGCTGCCGCGCTTCGCCTGTCGCTTCCAGGGCTTTTACAAGCTCGGCGGGACTGCAATCGGGGTAGTACAGCGCCAGCCGCGCGGCGAGGCCTTTGCGCGCATCGTCGGCCAGCATCCGCGCTTCGCCTTCGAGATCGCCTGCGAGGCTCGGCAGGATGGGCGCGCGGTTCGGCGGCGCATAGGCGCAGCGCTGTGCGATCACCAGGGTGTTGGCCGTCGCCTCGGGCAGGTCGGCGAAGGCCTCCTCCATCATGCTCGCCGTCTTGACGAAGCCTTCCGGATTGGAGCGCGCACGATCGTCCGCATCGACATGGGTCGAACCGGCGATGCACAGCATGGCGTCATGCGCCTTGTGCATGTGCGGTTCGGCGAAATTGGCCGGATTGGTGGCCACCAGTGGGAGATCGCGCGCAAAGGCAAGCTCGATCAGCGCCGCCTCGGCCCCCTCCTCTATCCGATCGCCGCGCCGCGCGAGCTCGACATAGAGCCGCTCCGGGAAAAGCGCCTGCAACCGGTCGCAATAATCCGCCGCATGGTTCGCCTGCCCTTCGGCGAGCAGGCGCGTCACCGCACCCTCGCTCGCGCCTGTCAGCGCAATCAGCCCCTCGCTATGCCCTTCGAGATCGCCAAGCCCGATATGCGGTTCGAATTCCAGCGGCCGGTCGAGATGCGCTTTCGAGACGAGGTGGCAGAGATTGTCGTACCCGGTCTCGTCCTGCGCGTAGAGCGGTAGATAATCGACCTGCTTTCCCTCGCTATCGCGCGCCACCCCGAGCAGGGTGCCGACGATCGGCTGGATCCCCTCGTCGAAACATGCCTTCGCGAACATCACCGCGCCATAGAGGCCGTTGCGGTCCGCCAGCGCTATCGCCGGAAATCCACGCTCCTTCGCCAGTTTCGCCATCGCCTTCGGCTCGATCGCGCCTTCCAGCATCGAATAGGCTGACAGGACGCGCAAGGGTACGAAGGGCTTGAAGGGCATGGCCTTCATATGCGGTTTCCGTGGGGATTCGCCAAGGCCGTCCGCCGCGATCTTCCCCCGTCCCGGCCCTACCGGGCTATGGCCTTTCGCGCGCACCGTCGCTAAGGGCGCGAGCCACACCATTTATCGGAGTTTACGATGGGTTTCCGCTGCGGGATCGTCGGCCTGCCGAATGTCGGCAAGTCCACCCTTTTCAATGCCCTGACCGAAACGCAGGCCGCACAGGCCGCGAATTACCCCTTCTGCACGATTGAGCCCAATGTCGGCCAGGTCGCGGTGCCGGACGAACGGCTGGACAAGATCGCGGAAATCGCGAAGTCGGCCAAGACCGTCCCCACCCAGCTTGCCTTCGTCGATATCGCAGGCCTGGTTAAGGGGGCGAGTAAGGGCGAAGGCCTCGGCAACCAGTTCCTGGGCAATATCCGCGAAGTCGACGCGATCGTCCACGTTCTGCGCTGCTTCGAGGATGACGACATCCAGCACGTGTCGAACAAGGTCGATCCGCTGGCCGATGCCGAAGTGGTCGAGACCGAATTGCTGCTCGCCGATATGGAAAGCCTGGAAAAGCGCGTTCCCAATGCGGAAAAGCGCGCTACGGCCGGCGACAAGGAAGCCAAGCTGATCGCCAGCGTGCTGGGCCAGGCGCTGGCGCTGCTGCGCGAAGGCAAGCCCGCCCGCCTCGTCGAACCGAACGACGAGGAGGAAGCGCGCGTCTTCGCGCAGGCGCAATTGCTCACTGCAAAGCCTGTGCTCTACGTCTGCAACGTGGCCGAAGAGGATGCGGCAAGCGGCAACGCGCTGTCGCAGGAAGTTTTCGCCAAGGCCGAGCGTGAAGGCGCGCAGGCGGTCGTCGTCTCCGCTGCCATCGAAGCGGAACTGGTGGCGATGGAAGCCGAAGAGCGGCGCGAATATCTGTCCGAACTGGGGCTGGAAGAAAGTGGCCTCTCGCGGATTATCCGTGCCGGCTACACGCTCCTGGGCCTTCAGACCTTCTTCACCGCCGGGCCGAAGGAAGCGCGCGCCTGGACTTTCCCGGCGGGCGCAAAGGCTCCGCAGGCGGCAGGCGAAATCCACACCGATTTCGAGCGTGGCTTCATCCGTGCAGAGACGATCGCATACGACGATTACGTCACGCTCGGCGGCGAGAGTCCGGCGCGCGAGGCGGGTAAGCTGCGCCAGGAAGGCAAGGAGTATCTGGTGCAGGACGGCGACGTGATGATGTTTAAATTCAACGTCTAGTCCAGGCCGACCGGCACCATTATCGCTCTCGTCCGTTGGCGTGCCATACGACATTAACGGGGAGACAATAATGGTCGATAAATCGGAGAAATTCAGCTGGCTGGTGCGCGTGGGCTATTTCAGCCGCGCCATCCTGTATTCGGTTCTCGGCCTGATCGCGCTGACCAGTGCCGACCGAATTGCCGAAGGAACGAACGGTATTTTCCTGGCGATCGAGGATTACCCGGCCGGAAACGCGATCCTGTGGCTCATGGTCGTCGGCCTGACCGCCTACGCCTTGTTCCGGTTCGCTTCGACCTTCTTCGATATCGAAAACAACGGTTCGGACGCCAAAGGCTGGGGCAAGCGCCTCGGCCATGCGGGCAGCGGCATCGGCCACCTTGCGCTCGCCTTTTCGGCCTATAAGTTCGCCAGCGACAATAGCACCGGCGGCAGCGGCGGAGGCCAGAGCGGTGGCGGCGCGCAGGAAGCGGCATCCGGCATCCTGTCGATGGAGTTCGGCGGTATCGTGCTGGGCCTGCTCGGCCTCGCTTTCTTCGTGACGGCCATCTTCCAGGCGAAGAAGGGCATCACCGGCGAATTCATGCACCGCATCGCAGGTGACGCTCCCGATGCCACGCGCTGGATCGGCGGGGCGGGTTATCTGGCACGCGGCGTAGTATATGCCGTGATCGGCTGGTCGCTGTTCAAGGCCGGTTTCCTGTCCGCAGGCAGCGGTCAGGTCAAAACACTGGGCGATGCAGTCGCCTCCCTTGCCGGTCAGGGGATCGTCTTCACGCTGGTAGCGGTTGGACTGCTGCTGTTCGGGCTCTTCAGCCTGGTGCTGTCGCGCTACCGGATCATTCCCGAGCTGGATTCGAGCAAGGGCATTCCGAAGTTCAGAGTGTAGGCGGAGTATCCTTCGCCGCGATCTTGCGGCGCGTATCTCGCACAGTCGAATACGCGCCGTAGATCACCAGCACGGCAAGGAATATCCACACCCAGACCGGGATGTTGCGCCCCGCGAACGCCAGATAGAGATAGGCGGATACGAAGAAGAACCCGGCGAGCAGCGTCGGCACCACGGTCGATCGCCCTGCCCGCGCACGCTTTACCAGCCACGCAATCGAGGCGAGGAAGAACGGGATCGCTCCCACATAGATCGCGCCGAAGATATAAGGATTCACACCGTATTCGGCGCCGAGGGCGAGAAACCACTGGTTGATATCGGATAGCATTGGCAGCGCTTAGAGGGCCGCCGCCTCCGACACAATCGCGCCGAAGCCAGCGCGATGCCAATCAGAGCAGCGCTTCGATGTCCGCCGCGATGCTTTCGGGCCGATCGGTGGGGGCATAGCGTTTGACCACCTGCCCGTCCCGATCGATCAGGAACTTGGTGAAGTTCCACTTGATGGCTTTCGAGCCGAGCAGGCCCTTGGCCTCGCCCTTCATCCAGTCGAAAACGGGGCTCGCATCGGGGCCATTGACGTCCACCTTCTCCATCAAGGGGAAGGTGACGCCGAAATTGACCTTGCAGAACTGCGCGATCTCGTCCGCATCGCCCGGCTCCTGCGCGCCGAACTGGTTGCAGGGAAAGCCGAGCACTTCGAAACCGCGCTCGGCAAAGCGCTGATACAGCGCTTCGAGGCCGTCATATTGCGGCGTGAAACCGCATTTGCTCGCCGTGTTCACCACCAGCAGGACCGTGCCGAGCTTGTCGACGAGGTCGAGCGGTTCGCCGCGATTGGTCGTGACGGTGAAATCGGCGATGCTTGTCATCGCCGCATCAGGCCTTGTGCGGATAATCGTCGAGCTGGGCCAGCGCGGTCACTTCCTTGGCCTGGAATTTCCGGTCACCCGCCTTGTCGATATAGTATTTGCTCCGCTCGTCTTCAGGCAGCAGCATCATGTGCTTCACCAGATCGGCGAACGTGCCGTCGCGAAGGCCCTTGCTCTTGTCGAGCAGGCCGCCGCCGTCGTCCACACGGTGCAGCGAGGCGCGGTCGTCCCACTGGATGCCCTCACGATAGGTGTCCTCGGCGTTGTAGGTGCTGGGGTGGTCGGTCATGTCGGTAAAACTCCCTCGTTTTCGCTCTAACGAGCGGAATGCGATCCGGGTCCATCGACCAGCACACCTTCGTGCAGGCGCACGACGCGGTCCATCCGGGCGGCCAGCCGCTCGTTATGCGTGGCGACGAGCGCAGCGCTGCCCTCGCCCCGAACCAGTTCGAGGAACTGGGCCAGAACCTTGTCGCTGGTCGCTTCGTCGAGATTGCCCGTGGGCTCGTCCGCCAGCACCAGCTTGGGCCGGTTGGCAAGGCCGCGCGCGACTGCGACGCGTTGCTGCTCGCCGCCGGAAAGCTGGCTGGGCCGATGCTCAAGGCGATGGCCGAGACCCAGCGCGGTCAAAAGCTCGTCCGCGCGCGCTTCGGACGCATCGCGCGGCACATCGGCCACGAGCTGGGGAAGCACCACGTTCTCGCGCGCATTGAAATCGGGCAGCAGGTGATGGAACTGGTAGACAAAGCCGAGATGGTCGCGGCGCAGCAGCGTGCGGGCATGTGCGTCGCTTTTCTGGGCCCCCTGGCCGGCAATCGCGATCTCGCCGCCGAAACCGCCTTCCAGCAGCCCGACCGCCTGAAGCAGCGTGGACTTGCCCGAACCGGAGGGCCCCAGCAGCGCCACGATTTCGCCCGGCATGACCGACAGATCGACGCCGCGCAGCACGTCGATCCGCACCCCGCCCTGTTCGAAGCTGCGGGTCAGGCCGCGCAGATGGAGGACCGGATTACTCATAGCGCAACACCTGAACCGGATCGGTGCTCGACGCCTTCAAGGCCGGGTAAAGCGTGGCGAGAAAGCTGAGGCCGAGCGCGAGCAGGACGATCATCGTGATCTCGATGGGATCGGCGCGCGCGGGCAACGTGGAAAGGAAGCGGACCTGCGGATCCCACAGATCCTGCCCCGTCACCGCGCCGATGAATTCGACGATCGGCTGGCGGAAGAACAGTACCACGGCGCCGAGCACCAGACCCGCCACCGTTCCGATGGCGCCGACCGTAAAGCCGGTGGTCACGAAGATCTTGAGCAGGCTTTGCCGCGTGGCGCCCATCGTGCGCATGATGGCGATATCGCGCGTCTTGGCGCGCACCAGCATGACGAGGCTCGACAGGATGTTGAAAGCGGCCACCAGCACCATGAAGCTGAGTGCGAAAGCCATGGCCACGCGCTCCACCTGAAGCGCTTCGAACAGCGACGCATTGATGGTTTTCCAATCGAACACGATTGCCCGGCCCGCCAGGCTTTCCTGCACCGGCGCAAGAATTTTCTCGACCTCGTCGGGATCGGTCACCGTGACTTCGATCATGCCGACCGTATCGCCGATGAGAAGCAAGGTCTGCGCGTCGGCCATTGGCATCACCACGAAGGATCCGTCGTAATCGTAAATGCCGACTTCGAAGATCGCCCCGATCTCGTAGCCGACCTGTCGCGGCACCGTCCCGAATGGAGTCGAGCGGCCTTGCGGGTTAATGATCGTGATCGTGTCGCCCACCGTGGCACCGATATTCTGCGCCAGTCGCGATCCGATCGCGACTGTGCTGCTGCCCGCCTGCAAGCGCGCGATATCGCCCGCGACCACTTTGCTGCCGAGTTCGGTAATGTCCTGCTCGGTATTGCCGCGCACCAGCACTGCCTCGACCCGGCCGTTGAAGCTGGTCAGCAAAGGCTGTTCGATCAGTGGCGAGGCATCGACGACGCCCGGCGTCGCGCGGACTTCCTCCAGCACGTTTTCCCAATCGTCCAGCCGCCCGCCATAGGCCTGGACGATAGCATGGCCGTTCAGACCCACGATCTTGTCGAGCAATTCGGCGCGAAAGCCGTTCATCACGCTCATCACGATCACCAGCATGGCAACCGACAACATCACCACGCCGATCGAGATGCCCGCGACCAGCGCGATGAATGCCTCGCCCTTGCCCGGAAGCAGATAGCGTTTGGCGATGGTCCATTCGAAAGGGGAAAGTAGCAAGGCGGCTCTGGTCTTGGCTGGTCAGGTCAAAGGCCTCTAGGGTGGGAAAGCTGGCGAGGCAATGAATAGCGTGGACGACACGCCACGGATCGTCCCGCAGCGCGCCGACATACCCTTGTAATCGGGCCGCAACATCGCCATTGGCAGCGGCGAGCCGCACCCCCCCATCGGCCCGACGGCAGGCCTGCGAGGCATCCATGAACATCACCCACCCCTTCCATCCCTCGGCGCATCAGGGGGAGGACGACGATCACCTGCGCGAGGAATGCGGCGTTTTCGGCGCCGTGAACGCAACCGATGCCTCCGCGGCAACCGCGTTGGGCCTGCACGCGCTGCAGCATCGCGGGCAGGAAGCGGCGGGCATCTGCAGCTTCGACGGGCGGGAATTCTATTCGCGCCGGGGCCTCGGCCATGTGGCGGAGAATTTCTCTAGCTCGGATGCGATCGCCGAACTGCCCGGCTTCATGGCGGCGGGTCATGTCCGGTATTCGACCACCGGGGGCGCGGGCCTGCGCAATGTCCAGCCGCTGTATGCGGACCTTGCAGGCGGCGGATTCGCCGTGGCGCATAACGGCAACATCTCGAACGCGATGAGCCTGCGCGCCGACCTCGTGCAGCGCGGCGCCATCTTCCAATCGACGTCCGATACCGAGGTGATCATCCACCTCGTCGCCACCAGCCGCTATCCCACCATGATGGACAAGCTGATCGACGCGCTGCGCCTTCTGGAAGGAGCCTACGCGCTGATCGTGATGACGCCCGAGGGAATGATCGCCTGCCGCGATCCGCTCGGCATCCGGCCGCTGGTGATGGGCAAGATCGGCGACGCGACTCTGTTCGCCAGCGAAAGCGTCGCCTTCGATGTGGTCGGCGCGGAAATGGTTCGCGAAGTCGAACCGGGCGAGCTGATCAAGGTGGATTTCGACGGCAATGTCGATTCGCTCCATCCCTTCGGCAATCACCGCCCGCGCCCGTGCATTTTCGAACACGTTTATTTCAGCCGTCCCGACAGCTTCTTCGCAGGCCGCAGCGTCTATGAAGCGCGTAAAGCGATCGGCGCCGAACTGGCCAAGGAAAAGCCGGTCGAGGCCGATCTGGTCGTGCCCGTGCCCGACAGCGGCGTGCCTGCAGCGATCGGCTATGCGCAGGCATCCGGCATTCCCTTCGAACTCGGCATCATCCGCTCGCACTATGTCGGGCGCACCTTCATCCAGCCGAGCGACGGCGCGCGCCATGCGGGCGTCAAGCGCAAGCACAACGCCAATCGGGAGTTGGTTCGCGGCAAGCGCATCGTCCTCATCGACGATTCGATCGTGCGCGGCACGACCAGCCTCTCCATCGTCGAGATGATGCGCGATGCGGGCGCGACCGAAGTCCACTTCCGCGTTGCCAGCCCGCCCACGGCGCATAGCTGCTTCTACGGCGTCGACACGCCGGAACGATCCAAGCTGCTCGCCGCGCGCATGGAGCTGGAGCCGATGCGCCAGTTCATCAAGGCGGACAGCCTGGCCTTCGTTTCGATCGACGGTTTGTATCGCGCAGTCGGGGAAGGACCGCGCAAATCGGCCTGCCCGCAATTCTGCGATGCCTGCTTCACCGGCGAATATCCCACCGCGCTGACCGATCTTTCCAAGCGCGACGAAGATCAGCGCCAATTATCCCTCCCCGTCGGAAAGGTGGCCTGATGGCGGCGATCGAAAACGAAAGGCCGCTCGAAGGCCGCACCGCGCTCGTCACCGGATCGAGCAAGGGCATCGGCGCGGCCACTGCCAGGGCTCTGGCGGCCGCAGGCGCGCATGTGATCCTGACCGGGCGCGACGTGCGCGCGCTCGAAGCGGTCGAGGACGCGATCCACGAACTGGGCGGCGCCTCCACGATAGCGCCGGTCGATCTGGCGGAGCCGGACGGTATCGCCCGTCTCGCCAGCGCGATTGCGGGCCGCTGGGATACGCTCGACGTGATGGTGATCGCGGCCGCTTATCTCCCCACGCTGACGCCGGTAACCCAGATCGATGCCAAGCAGTTCGGCCAGGCAATTACGACCAACATCCTCGCCACGCAGGCGCTGCTCGCGGCCTTCGACCCGCTGCTGAAGCGCGCGGATGCGGGCAAGGTCATCGGCCTCACCAGCAGCGTCGGCGAGACGCCGCGCGCCTATTGGTCGGCCTATGCCTCGACCAAGGCCGCGTTCGACAATCTGCTCGAAAGCTATGCGCAGGAGGTCGAAAAGGTCAGCAAGCTGCGCGTCGCAATCGTCGATCCCGGCGCCACGCGAACGTCCATGCGGGCCAAGGCCTATCCGGGCGAAGATCCCAAGACGGTCAAGGAACCGGCAGTCGTGGCAGAGCGGATCTTGGAGCTGGTGGTTAACGGCTATGAGAGCGGCCACCGAGAGCGCGTGGCGGAGCCCGGTTAACTCAATCCGTCAAAGCGGGATTAGGCGCGCCGAACGATAGTGATGGTGTTCCACCTATCGAGATCCAACGGCCATGTACCTGATTTCTCCCGATCGCTACGCAATCGCCGCCCAGGAAGACCGCTGCGCTCCGCGGACGCGGCTCACGATACCGGTACGCCTGCGTTTGTCCGGCGCGGGTGCGATCGAGACCATGGTGCACGATCTTTCGATTTCCGGATTTTCCGCCGCCACGCTGAACCGCATGCACGAAGGTCAATTGTGCTGGCTGACTCTACCCGGATTGGAAGCGCGCCAGGCCCAGGTCGTATGGTGGGATGCCTGCAAGGTCGGATGCGCATTCAGCGAAATGCTCAGCCCGATCGTCCATGAGAGGCTCCTGGCGCGTTATTCGCGCGATGGCTGATCCGCTGCCAATCGCGCGATCAGCGCTCTGAAAGCGTTGCGATTGGCATTGCTGGTCGCGGTCGGCCAATTGCTGACGACGGCGACCACCAGATTCTCCTCCGGCACCAGCGTGATCGCCTGGCCGAAAATGCCCTGCGCGCCATACGCGCCCGGATAGGTCCACCACTGGTATCCGTATCCGAAGCCGGGCGCATTCTCGAACGGGACCGAAGGTGCGGTCGCTTGCGCGAACCAATCTTGCGGGACGACGCCCTCTCCGCCTTCGAGCACGAACTGGCCAAAGCGCGCATAGTCCGACAGTCTTAAGGACAGACAGCATCCGCCGATATTCCCGCCCGTGAGATCCTGCATCCAGAACAAGTTGCCGGCGAAGCCTGCCGGGCGCGCGATCTTTTCGCCCGCATAATCGGCGAGACTGCGGCCCGTCGCCTCCTCCACGATCAGGCCGAGAAGGTTGGTCTCCAGCGTCTTGTAGACCCACTTCTCCCCAGCCGGCGCTTCGCGTGTCAGCGTGCGGGCATAGGTGATCGCCTGCGATTCCCCCGCCACCGGCGCGACTGCGAGCATCTTCGCCACGTCGCTGTTCGGATCAGTGTAATCCTCGTTCCAGGCGACGCCCGAAGTCATGGTGGCGATCTGGCCGACAGTGACACCGTCATAGGCCGTGCCTGCCAGCGCCGGCAGGATTTCGACGACCGGCTGATCGACGCTTTCGATCGCGCCGTCCGCGATCGCCGCGCCGAGCAGCGTCGACGTGAAGCTCTTGGCGACCGAGAAGCTGGTCCAGCGCCCTTCCGGCCCGAAGCCGAGCGCGTAATCCTCGAACACGACTCTGCCATCGCGCAGCACCATCAACCCGGCAGCATCAGTTTCGGCCATGAAGGCCCGCAGGGCAGCCTGCGCACCGGAAGCGAGCGCAGTGCCGCGCGGCAGAGCGCGAACCGGGCCGGTCTGCGCCACTTCGAGACCGGGGAACAATCCCTCCATATCGCGGAAGGCGGCGGAGCGGCGCTCGTCGCTCCAGAAGAGGATCGAATCGCTCGGATCCATGCTCGCCATAGTCTCGGGCATGGATTGCGTGACGATGGCCGCCGGTTCCGGCGCCTGCATCGCCGTGGTGCTGCATCCGGCCAGCGCCAGCGCTGCCACCCCTGCAAGAAATCCGCGCATCATGTCC
>NZ_LWFF01000192.1 GCF_001635685.1 Erythrobacter sp. HI0063 | reverse complement strand
GGAGATAGATCAAGGGATGAAAGTTCTCCCCTCCTCTCTCTTACTAAGTATCGTAGCGACATTCGACTCCATAATTGGCGATTTTCTTAAGGATTTAATCACTAGAGACCCTGCCTCTATAGACTTTGGAGATAAGTCTTTCTCCTATCGCGAGCTGTTCAAGACCAAAGAGATCGAAACTCTCAAAAACAATATTATTGACGACGAAGTAAACCGACTACTTCGCGATTCTCATAAAGAGCAAGTGAGATATATTGAGAAGCTCTCTCAAACAGAGATAATCAATCACCACGAGCGCTGGAGAAATTTTTACGAGGTTTTCGAAAGACGAAACCAGTATGCACATGCGAATGGGGTGGCAACAAGAGCTTATTTAGAAAAACTTAAGCGCGAAAAATATCCTTCTGAAGATATCGCTATTGGATCGAGGCTCGAGCTTTCCACTTCTTATCTTCACAAAGCGGTAGATTACCTAATCGAATTCGGAACCTTGCTTTCCTTTGTTATTTGGCGAAAGGGTTCAGATGACCCCAATCCAGCATTTGGAGCGCTTTCCGATGCCTCGTACTTTTACATCACCAAAAAGCGCACCAAATTGGCCGCGTGGCTATTGGACTTCGCGCTTCACAAGCAAAGTCGGAAAGGTGTAGAAGAGATGCGCGTCCGTCAGATGTACGTAAACCTCGCGAACGCGTTGCGAAAAATGGACAAGAAGGAAGATTCCGAGAAGGTCCTTGCTGAACTTGATTGGAGTGCTACAAGTATCGACTTTCGAATATGCATAGCTTCTATACGCGAAGATGTTGAAGAAGTTATCCGACTTTTACCTGCTGCAGCAGCGTCCGAAGATATTTCAATCGATGCCATTCGAAATTGGCCGGTATTTGATTGGGTTCGGTCCAATGATAAATTTCGAGACAAGTTTTTTGAAGTCTTCGGAGAACAATTGATTATAGATTTTGAAAGTTCCTTGCAAGAGATGCCTGATAAACCGAAGCGTGATGTCCCTGAAAGTACGGTTCATTAACGCCTTTGCCCAGCTAGACAATCTTGAGCGTTGTCGCTCCTCGCTCGCCGCCGCGAGGGCAAATTAATATGGACACCAACAATCGCGCCGTAGGTCTCGCCTCCTTCTTGACCACCTTTTCCGGCATAGCCTCAGCCACTCTCGCTTACGCGAAGGCGATCTGTGATGGCCACTTTGGTATTGGCGCTAAGCAATCGCCCATATAAGAGGCTTTCGCCTCAGGGGCCTGCTCGCACATGCCTTAGGAAGTCACCTCTCCACCGCACAATCTTTGGTCGAACAGGTAAACCGCACCGGATAGCATCCGGAGCGGGCACCAGACCACACTCTCACTCCGCCGACTCTGCTTGTCTAGCCAGCATTGGTTTGAGATACCGCCCCGTGAAGCTCGCCTCGGTCGCGGCGACCTCTTCCGGCGTGCCTTCGGCCACGATCTCGCCCCCGCGCACGCCGCCGCCCGGACCCAGGTCCAGCAAATAATCCGCCGTCTTGATGACATCCAGATTGTGCTCGATCACCACCACGGAATTACCCTGGTCCACCAGCCGGTGCAGCACTTCGAGGAGTTTGCGCACATCCTCGAAATGCAGGCCGGTGGTCGGCTCGTCGAGGATGTAGAGCGTCTGTCCGGTGCTGCGGCGGGACAATTCCTTGGCGAGCTTCACCCGCTGCGCCTCGCCCCCCGATAGCGTGGTCGCCTGCTGGCCGACCTTGACGTAGCCGAGGCCCACCTCGTTCAGCATGTGCATTTTATCGCGGATGGGGGGGACGTTTTCGAAGAAGGTTTCCGCATCCTCCACCGTCATGTCGAGCACGTCGGCGATGGAGTGACCCTTGAACTTCACCTCCAGCGTTTCGCGGTTGTAGCGCTTGCCGTCGCATTCCTCGCAGGTGACGTAGACGTCGGGCAGGAAGTGCATCTCGATCTTGATCAGGCCGTCGCCCTGGCACGCCTCGCACCGGCCGCCCTTGACGTTGAAGCTGAAGCGGCCGGGCTTGTAGCCGCGCGCCTGCGCTTCGGGGAGGCCGGCGAACCAGTCGCGGATCTGGGTGAAGGCGCCGGTATAGGTGGCGGGGTTCGATCGCGGAGTGCGGCCGATGGGGGACTGGTCGATCTCGATCACCTTGTCGCAATGGTCGAGCCCGGTGACCTTGTCGTGCGCGCCCGCCACGATGCGCGCGCCGTTCAGCGTGCGCGCGGCGGCGGCGTAGAGCGTGTCGATGGTGAAGCTCGACTTGCCCGAGCCCGATACGCCGGTGACGCAGGTGAAGGTGCCGAGCGGGATCGAGGCGGTGACGTCGTTCAGATTGTTCGCGCGGGCGCCATGGACGGTGATTTGCTTGCCATTGCCCTTGCGGCGTTCCCCGGGCACCGCGATCTCGCGCCGCCCGGTGAGGTAGTCTGCGGTGAGCGATTTCCTGGACTTGAGCACCTGCTTCAGCGTGCCTTCGGCCACCACCTCGCCCCCGCGCACGCCTGCGCCGGGGCCGAGATCGACGACGTAATCCGCGGCGCGGATCGCGTCCTCGTCATGCTCCACCACGATCACCGTGTTGCCGAGATCGCGCAGGCGCTTGAGCGTTTCCAAAAGCCGGTCGTTGTCGCGCTGGTGCAGGCCGATGCTGGGCTCGTCGAGCACGTAGAGCACGCCCGACAGCCCGCTGCCGATCTGCGAGGCGAGGCGGATGCGCTGGCTCTCCCCGCCCGACAGCGTGCCGCTGGTCCGGTCGAGATTGAGGTAATCGAGCCCGACATTGTCGAGGAAGCCCAGCCGCTCGTTGATCTCCTTGAGGATGGCCTTGGCGATCTGCGATTGCTGGTCGTTCAGATGCTCGGGCAGGCCGAGGAACCAGGCCTTTGCGTCGGCGACGCTCATCTTGGTGGGGGTGGCGATGTCGGTGACGCCCGAAGGCCCCGGGATCTTCACCGCCAGCGCCTTTTCGTTGAGCCGCTTGCCATTGCAGGTCTCGCACGGCTGCGCGGTCTGGAATTTGGACAGCTCCTCGCGCATCCAGGCGCTTTCGGTCTGGAGCAGACGGCGGTTCAGATTGCCGATCACGCCTTCGAAGGCCTTCTTGACCGTGTAGCTCTTGCGCCCGTCCTTGAAGGTGAGCGGGATGGCGCGCCCCTTGGTCCCGAACAGAATGATGTCGCGGATTTCCTTGTCGAAATCCTCCCACGGGGTTTCGAGGCTGAACTCATATTCCTTGGCGAGGCTGGCGAGAACCTGCATGTAATAGGGCGATGGCGGGTTGGATTTCGCCCACGGCACCACCGCGCCCTTCTTGAGGGTCAAAGCCTCGTTGGGGACGACCAGCTGGGGATCGAACAATTGCTTCTCGCCGATCCCGTCGCAGGTCGGGCAGGCACCCTGCGGCGCGTTAAAGCTGAACAGGCGCGGCTCGACCTCCTCGATGGTGAAACCGCTGACCGGACAGGCGAATTTTTCGGAAAAGACGATGCGATTGGCGGGCAGGCCAGCGCCCTTCATCGCGCCGCCACCCTCACCTTCATTCTCGCGCCCCGGCACCACGCCATCGGCAAGGTCGACATAGGCCAGCCCGTCGGCGAGGCGCAGGGCCTGTTCGAAACTGTCGGCAAGGCGCGTTTCGATGCCTTCCTTCACCGCCAGGCGATCGACCACGACTTCGACATCGTGCTTGAACTTCTTGTCGAGCGCGGGTGCTTCTTCGATCGGGTACATCTCGCCGTCGATCCGCACGCGGGTGAACCCGGCCTTCTGCCATTCGGCGAGCTCGCGGCGGTATTCACCCTTGCGCCCGCGTACCACCGGGGCGAGCAGATAGAGCCGCGTGCCTTCGGGCAGGGCCATCACGCGATCAACCATGTTCGACACCGTCTGCGCCTCGATCGGGAGGCCGGTGGCGGGCGAATAGGGCACGCCGACACGCGCCCACAACAGGCGCATGTAATCGTAGATCTCGGTCACGGTCGCCACGGTCGAGCGCGGATTGCGGCTCGTCGTCTTCTGTTCGATCGAAATCGCCGGAGACAGCCCGTCGATATGTTCGACATCGGGCTTCTGCATCATTTCGAGGAATTGCCGCGCATAGGCGCTCAGCGATTCCACATAGCGCCGTTGCCCCTCCGCATAGATCGTATCGAAGGCGAGGCTGGACTTGCCCGAGCCCGAAAGCCCGGTGATCACGATCAGCGCATCGCGCGGCAGATCGATGTCCACGCCCTTGAGATTGTGTTCGCGCGCACCGCGCACGGAGATTTTGGTAAGAGCCATGAGTCGGGCGTGTTCCGCAAATGTTCGTTATCGTCAAGGCGAGGCTTAGCGCGCGTCGAGAACCTTAACGGTCGAGCGGCTCGCATCGGTCCCATCTGGGTAGGATCGCGGTGAATTTAAGGGTGTTGCGCAATTTGCGAACGTACCGTTAACCTTTATTGCCCTAGGATCGTCTCGTTTCCGCCAAAAAAGAGCGACCTCGGTCCGGGTGTAAACGAAGAGCAAATCGCGGAGGGAGACCGGGATGGCAGACGAAGCGCAGACTTTGCCGAATGGCACCTCCACCGATCAATCGGTGCCAATCAGCGAGCGCGCGGTCCGGCGTCAGAAACTGAGCCTGGTGCTCGAAATCGAGAAAAAAGCGCAGATCGCCAATGCGGTATGCTGGCTGATGATGGTTTTTCGCGGTCTTCCAGCTCGACGATCCGAACGCCTTCGCAATCCCGCTCTTGAGCCGTTTCATCGCCAGCCCGCTTACCCATTTCAGTTTCAAGCGCGCCCGCGCCACTCTGGCGGCGGGCGGCACGGGGTCGGAAGCGATCCGTCCGGTCGCCGTCGCGCTCGTCGTGGGCGGTGCCAGCTGGGCAAGCATGCTCCCTCCCCTGTTCGACGTATCGCTGAACCAGCCTGCGGCGCTGTTGATTTTCGGCGCGCTGGTGGCCGGGATCACGATCATCGTCAGCATGCTGGCCCCGGTCCCGATCCTGGCCTTGACCTTTGCGGTTGGATTTCAGGTGACTGCCACGGCGCTGTTGTTTCTCGACCCGCCGGATAGCCACGATTGGGGCAGCCTGATGGCGATCGACGCGCTGTTCCTGGTCTTTCTCGCTTATGCCTTTGCCGCCACCAATCGCCAGGAAGAAACCGCGCGGACGCTGGTGACGAACCGTATGCTGACGCAGCGCCTGGAAGCATCGCTGCGCGAGGTCGAGCAATTGGCGTATCGCGATCACCTCACCGGCCTTATGAACCGCCGCTCGTTCTTCCGTTTCGCCGAAAAGCTCGATCCCGACCGGACACGACATGTGCTGACGATCGATCTCGACCACTTCAAGGCGATCAACGACACGTTCGGTCATGCGACCGGCGATCTGGTCTTGGAACGGGTGGGTGCGGCCTTGCGCGACGTGGTATCGGGGCTGGACGGCGACGACCATTGCGCGGCGCGGACCGGAGGCGAGGAATTCGTCATGATCCTGGACATCGACGACATGGAACGGACCGCCAGCGTGGCCGAGCAGATCCGCTTCGCGATTGCGGGCCTGTCCGCCGGAATGGCCCATGCCGAGCTTAAGACCTCGGCCTCGATCGGTGTCGGGGAATGGGCAGCCCGCGACGATCTCGACGAAGTCCTCGCGCGCGCCGACAGGGCAACCTATCGCGCCAAGGCGGCGGGCCGCAATCGCGTGGAGCGCGCGGCTGCCTGAGGTGGTCGCCAGGATGGCGAGCTAGAACAGCGTCTGGGGGCGCGGCACGTCCAGCCCGGCCTGCTGCGCGATCATGCCGATCCAATGGCCGACCTGCGCGATCTCCTCTTCGGTGACGGCACTGCGCGAGCGGGCCGCATCCGCCGCTTCCTTCGCGGCGAAATCCTCACCCGATTTCGCGTGGCTGGTAAAGAGCTTGCCGGTGGCGATTGTCTCGGCAGTGCCCTCTTCCATTGCTATTCCCAAATGCTTGGACACGGCGCTGAGCGTGCGTGCCTTCTCCCTGCCGAACACATCGCCATCCAGCACGGCCAGCCGATCGCCGAAACGCTGTTGCTGGAGGGCAAACCAGCGCTGCGCCAGAAACCAGGCGAGCGCCGCCGCCTGAAGATCGGTCATCGCGAATTGTTCGCGCCTGTCCATTCCCAGATCCATGCCGGCATAGGATTGCATTTCGAGATAAAGCAGCCGTCCCCAGCGCCGCCCCATCATGCCCTTGCGGATGACTGCCGCCAGGAAGGATGGCAGCGGATTGGTCATCAGAACCGCGCGCGCTTGCGGCAGAGCGGTCAGTATCGCCGGGATCAGCGCATTGGCATGATTGGTCGGCTTGACCACCACGGCGCTTTCGCCGGGAAAGCTGCGGGCCAGCAGTTTCAGCACCGGCGCGAGCAGCGCCGCGCCCGGCCGGCCCGGTTCCACACCCGCCCCCGCCAGAGCGGCCAGGATATGCGGTTCGTTCAGGCTCGCCATCGCACCCGGTCGATCGAGCGCGCGCGCCAGCAGGGTCGACCGGCAAAAGGCAGTGTGGAAGATGAAATGGATCGGGCCGGTTTCGGGCTGCATTGCCGCGACACGGTCGAGCGCAAGCCATGCCTCGCCTTGCGGACCGCTCGGCTCGCGATCGGCGAGAAACCCCGCATCGCCGAGAGACGATCGTTCCAGTTTGAGGAACTGCATCCGGTTTCGCGTCCAGTCGATCCGGTGCGGGATCCAGCTCGGATCGCGAGCGATTTCGGCGGCTTCGAGGGCGGGATTGCTCATATCGGCCTGCCTAGCGCGGCTGAAACGGCGCGCAAGGGCCGTTTAAAGGCCACTCACCCCCGAAGCGTGGTCGAACAACGGCGAAGCGAGGACCTTCGACCCCTTTCACCCGTTGATCAGGTATACAGGGGGCCTAATGTTCGTGCCGAGTGACGAAACCGTCGCATCAGCCGTTCGTATCCAGGCTCCCGAACTCAGAACGTTTTCGGAGCACCCCAAGCCCATGTCCGCCATTCCCAGCCATAGCGCGCCAGACAGGCAAAAGCCATCGCGCACGCCGTCCGATTCCGCCGATCGGGTCCGCCGGATGCTACAGGATCTCGACATGCCGCTCGACGGTCTGCCGACGAACCGCGTGCCCGAAGCGGACAGGCGTCTCGCCGCCGCGCGGCGCGAACGCGAACGCCGGATCGAACAACAGCAGCGCAACGATCTGTCCCGCGCCCGGCGCGCGGCCAGCAAGGTCTTCGGCGTGAAGCCAAGCAAGTCCTCGCGCAAAGCCGCGACGGCCATGTTGACCGCAGGCGCCGTCGGTCTTGCCGCATTCACCAATCCGTTCGGGCCAAGCCGCCCCTTCGGCGGCACGGCCGATACGCACGAAGTGTTCGAAGACCCGACCCAGTCGCGGCTCGCCGCGCACAAGATCGGGACCAGTGCCGAATTCAAGCGTGCGCTGATCGAAGAAGAGGGCGTGCGGTACATCGTCTATCGCGATGTCGCAGGCTACCCCACGGTCGGCGTCGGTCATCTGATCGATCCCCAGGACGGCTTGCGGGTCGGCGACCGCGTATCGAAGCAGCAGATCCTCGAATTTCTCGAAATCGATCTGGCCGAGGCGGAGCGCCATGTGCGCGAACTCGTCGGAGACCTGCCGCTTTATCAGCACGAATTCGATGCGCTCGTCGATCTCGTCTACAATGTGGGTCCGGGCAATGTCGCCGAAGACGAAAGCCCTCGCCTCAACGCTGCCATTCAGGCGCGTGACTACGATGCGATCGCGGCCGAGCTGAATTACACCCACGCCGCCGGACAAGTCGCGCGCGGTCTGGAGTTCCGGTCCGAGCGCCGGGAAAAGATGTTCAGCGAGGCGTCCTATGAGGATCCGCGCGAGAGCGCCGCCCGCTCCACCGTCTGAGGCAATTCGTGAGCCATCGCCTCTTCGTCGGCATCCGGCCCCCTCCCCCGATCCGCGACATGCTGATCGACCGGATGGAAGCGCTGGATGGCGCGCGCTGGCAGGATGACGACCAATTGCATGTCACTCTGCGCTTCGTCGGCGAAGTCGATGCCCGCCAGGCCGACGATCTCGTCGCTGCGCTGGCGAGCGTTCACGGCGATCCCTTCCCGCTTTCGCTGGCCGGGATCGGGCATTTCGAGCGCAAGGGCCGGGCGCACACGCTCTGGGCCGGTCTCGGCGAGAGCGAGGCGTTGCGACAATTGCAGAGCCGGGTCGAAATGGCCTGCCGCCGAGTCGGGCTTGCTCCCGAAACGCGAAAGTTTGCGCCGCACATCACGATCGCTCGGCTGAACGGTGGCACTGCTCCGGTCGGCCCCTGGATTTCCGAACATGGCGATCTCGCCAGCCAGCCCTGGATCGTCGATGGATTTACTCTGTTCGAAAGTCACCTAAGTGCCGCCGGCGCACTCTACGAACCCGTCAGACGCTATGCGCTGACCCGCTGAAACCCCTACCCTGCGATTGCTACCGTCCCGATGCCGAAATACCTGCCCCTTCTTCTTTCTACCCTCGCCATGGCCTGCTCGCCCGTTCCCGACGGGGAGACTGCCGAACACGCGTTGGCGATGCGCACGCAATCGGGGGGCGGCGCCGATGCATCGCTGCTCGATGCCATGAACGAGGAGCCGGAAGACTGCCTGCTGATGGTCTGGTCGAACCAGCAAAGCCGCGACATCGAATTCGATCGCGCCAACGATCTGGTCGATGGCGGCGCGATCTCCTGTGCGACCAATACCAGCGCCAGCCAGTTCCAGGCCGCAATCGATGCGCTGCGCGCGGCGGCCCGTTCGGGCGACAAGGCGCGCATGCTCGAACAACTGGGCCTGCCGCTGCTCTATATCGACCGCGATGGCGAGCAGGTCGAGCTGGACGACGACCAGATCGACGCGCTGTACGACGAAGTGTTCGACGCCCGCCTGATCGGCGCGATCGAGCGCCTCGATTTGTCCCAGATGACGGTGGTCCCGGAACGCGGCGGCTTCTTCGAGCTGGGATCGATCTGGCTGGTGGTCGACAAGATGGGCGCGCGCCCTCGGCTCGTCACCGTCAATCGCCAGGCGCTGGACGAGGCGGCAGGCGCGGCGCGGCGCAAGGCGCAGGACCGCCAGGGCGAACCCGTCCCCGATTTGTGAACCGCTCCGCTCGTCCACATGCTTGCAATCGCCATCAATCCGCTGTTCAAGCGCGATCAGATACAAACGTAACCATCCTCGCCTCCGCGATCCGCGCCGGGGCGCCCTATTCGAGTTGGAGAGATATGTATGAAGGCCCAGATCCTGGCCACTACCGCCGCAGCAGCCTTGCTGGCCGGTTGCAGCACAACCATGACCGATAGCGCAATGGCCCCGGAGGGCGATGCCGCGCTGGCGAATGCGGACATTCCCGAAGGCACCGGCTATTTCGCTTCCGACAGCACGCTGCCCTTCCTCGCCCCCGATTTCAGCGCGATCTCGGAAGACGATTACATTCCCGCCTTCACGCAGGGCATGGCGATCCAGAAGGCCGAAGTGCAGGCCATCATCGACAATCCCGCGGCGCCGACTTTCGCGAACACCATCGTGGCGCTCGAAAAGTCGGGCCGCATGCTCGACCGCGTCGGCAACGTCTTCTTCGCGCTGACGGGTTCCAACACCACCGATCGCCTGACCGAGATCGAGACCGAGATCAGCCCCAAGCTGACCGCGCACTACGACAGCATCACGCTGAACCCCGCGCTGTTCCAGCGTGTGAAGGCGGTCTACGACAATCGCGCGGCGATGGCGATGACGGTGGAAGACGCCAAGCTGCTCGAAAACACCTATGAAGGCATGGTCCATGCCGGCGCTTTGCTGACCGACGCGCAGCGCGAACAGGTCAAGTCGATCAACTCGCAGCTTTCGACGCTCACCACCGATTTCTCGCAGCGGGCGCGCAACGCCATGGCGGATCAGCCGGTGATTTTCGACACCCGCGCGGAACTGGCCGGCCTCAGCGATGGCGACATCACCGCCGCCGCCAATCTCGCCACGGAAAAGGGCTATGACGGCAAGTTCGCCGTCGCGCTCCAGAACACGACGCAGCAGCCGCTGCTCCCCGCGATGGAAAACCGCGCGGCGCGCGAAAAGCTGTTCAACGCCAGCTATCACCGTGCCGACGGCACCACCGATATCGATACGCGCATGCTGATCGCCCAGATCGCGGAATTGCGCGCGCAGAAGGCGGCCCTGTTCGGCGAGCCCGACTGGGCGAGCTACGCGATGTGGGACCGGATGGCGGAAACGCCCAAGACCGCGCTCGACTTCATGGAACAGATGGTCCCCGCCCTGGCCGCAACGCAGCGGCGCGAGGCGGCGATGCTGAACGCGGCGATCGCGGCCGATGGCGGCGACTACACCGTGAAACCGTGGGACTGGTATCGCTACGCCAACAAGATCAAGGCGGAGCAGTACGATCTCGACGAAGACGCGGTCATGGAATATTTTCAGATCGACAAAGTGCTGGAAGATGGCGTGTTCTACATGGCCAACCAGCTTTACGGCCTGAATTTCGAGCGCCGGACGGACCTGCCGGTCTACCACCCCGACGTGTCGGTCTACACCGTGTTCGACCGGGACGGATCTGAACTCGGCCTGTTCTATTTCGATCCGTATCAGCGCCCCTCCAAGCGCGGCGGTGCATGGATGAGCAATTTCGTGGAACAGAGCGATCTGTGGGGCACCAAGCCGGTGATCTACAATGTGCTCAACATTCCCAAGGCGCCGGAAGGCGAGCCGCAGCTGGTCAGCTTCGATTGGGTGAACACAGCGTTCCACGAATTCGGCCACGCGCTGCACGGCTTCTTCGCCGATCAGCGTTACGAGAGCCTGTCGGGCACCGCCACGGCACGCGATTTCGTGGAATATCCCAGTCAGGTCCATGAAATGTGGGCCACCTGGCCGAGCGTGCTGTCGAACTATGCCAAGCACTACAAGACCGGCGAGACCATCCCTGCCGAAATGATCGAGAAGATCGAAGCGGCATCCAAGTTCAACCAGGGCTACGATTTCGGGGAGACGGTGGAAGCCGCCCTGCTCGACATGAAGTGGAGCGCGCTGACCCCGCAAGAGGCCGCCGCGCTCGACACGCCCGAAAAGGTCGACGCGTTCGAGCGTCGTTCGCTCGAAGAGCTGGGTCTCGAAATCGATCTGGTGCCGCCGCGCTATCGTAGCACCTATTTCAACCACATCTTCAGCGGGCCGACCGGTTATTCAGCGGGCTATTACAGCTATCTGTGGACGGAGATGCTGGATCGCGACAGCCGCAAATGGTTCCGCGAGAATGGCGGGCTGACGCGCGAGAATGGCGATCACTATCGCGACACCGTGCTGAGCCGTGGCGGAACGATGGATTACTTCCAGATGTTCCAGAACTTCGCCGGACGGCAGCCCGACGTCACGCCGATGCTCGAAGCGCGCGGATTGATACCGGGTGACGAGGCGGCGGACAGCGAAGTCGCCGATGACGGCCCCGCCACGGTCGGCGATGCAGGCGGCGCGGGCGGCGACGTCGTGCGCTAAGCCGTCATTAGCGATGCAAACGGGAAAGGGCGGGCTTCTGTCCGCCCTTTTCGTTTGAAAGCGGATGATTTGGACAGAATATTTCGCCACGGTGATCAATTCGACCGACAACTATCGCCGACCGTAATTTTGCGACATCAAATATATAAACTGTTTTAACTTTGCGAATAATTGATTTGGAGCAGACCGCTCCTCCCGGTACCAATCCCATAACGGGTAAAAGCCCGTTTCTTGGGAGAGTACTGATGAGAAAATACCTGCTTGCGGCGGCTGTCATGGCTGGCGTCCCCGTCGCGATCGTGGCGCAAAGCGCGCAGCTCCAGCCCGGTGAAGAACCGACAAAGGCCGTCTCCGTCGCCGATACGGGCGGCAAAAAGATTCCCAACACCTGGATCTGCGTGCTCAAGCCCGGCGCGGCCAGCGGCAATCCCGGCGCGCAGGCGGCCCGGTCCGCCAATGTCGGTGGCGGGCGCGTAACGCACGTCTTCGAAGGTGCCTTCGAAGGATTCACCCTGCGCATTCCCGATCGCGCCATCGCCAAGGTCCAGGCGAACAACCCCAACATCTCCTATTGCGAACAGGATCAGGTGATGGCGATCGCAAGCGAGGGAAAGGCCTCGATCGCAGCGGTTTCGGCGCAGGGCGATACGCTGCCCTGGGGCGTGTCGCGCGTGGGCGGCGGCAGCGGGTCGAACTTCCGGCGGGCCTGGGTAATCGATAGCGGCATCGCCAGCCATCCCGATCTCAATATCGACACCAGCCGTTCGCGCAGCTTCGTCTCCGGCCTCGGCTATACCGACACCAACGGCCACGGAACGCACGTCGCAGGCACCATCGCGGCGCGCGCCAATGGCGGCGGCGTCGTGGGCGTGGCGCCCGGCGCACCGGTCGTCTCGCTGCGCGTCTTCGACGGCAGCGGCAGCGGCTCGAACTCGGCGGTGCTGTCGGCGGTCAATCACGTCTACAATTACGGATCAGCAGGCGATGTCGTGAATATGAGCCTTGGCGGCGGGATCAGCACCACGCTCGACAATGCCGTCCTGCGCGCGTCCAATCGCGGGATCTATTTCGCGCTTGCCGCCGGGAACGAAAGCCAGAATGCGAACAATGTCTCGCCGGGCCGCGTCAATGGCAGCTATATCTGGACGGTATCGGCCTTCGACATCAACGACCGGTTCGCCAGTTTCTCGAACTTCGCGAACCCGCCGATCGACGTGTCGGAGCCGGGTGTCGAGATCGTTTCCACCTATCTCAACGGCAGCTACGCAACCCTTTCGGGAACGTCGATGGCCACGCCGCATCTCGCCGGGCTGATCCTCCAGCGTTCGGTCCGCAATGGTGGGCGCGTGACGGGGGACCGGGACAACAATCCCGACATCATCGGCATCAGATAAGCCGAACCTCCGATAAAAGCGGTCGGGTCTCCCTCGGGGGATCCGGCCGTTTCGCGTCAGCGCCCCGGCTCTCCCTTGCCCCGCCAGGCGAGGGAATTGCGGTTCAGATCGGCAAGGTCTTCTGTCCCGGCGATCGCGCCTTCGCCCAAAGCCATGGCGCGTTCGAGCAGCTCGTCCGATGCGTTGCGATAGGCGGGCGCGGGGATTTCGAGGTCCCATTTATCGCCGACCGCATTGTCCAGCAGGATACGCTGGAAGCAGTGGTCCTCGAAGACCGGCCAGCCGCGCTGGCGAGCGAGGTCCGGCAGGCGATCGCGGGTCAGGGCGAACCAGCGCCGGGCGGTGTTTTCTGATGCCATCACCGCCTAACGCTCGATCGGCGAACGGGTGCCAAGCGCCCGAAAGATCAGGCGGAAAAGGCGAACCGCCCGGCCTCCCCCACCCATTCTCCGCTCACGCCGAAGACGCGGGCGATGGCTTGGGGCGACAGCGCCTCGGCAGGCGGTCCATCCTCGACGATCCTTCCCCGGTCCATCACGATCACCCGGTCGGCATGATTTCGCGCGATCGCAAGATCGTGGAGGACCAGTGCGACGCCGCGCCCCTGCCGCGCCTGCTCCACGAGATGGCGGACGAGCACGCGTTGATGCGAAAGGTCGAGCGCAGCGAGCGGTTCATCGGCGAGGATCCAGTCTGGCTCGCCCGCCAGCACACGCGCCAATAGAACGCGCGCGGCCTCCCCGCCCGACAGGGTCTGCGCGCGGCGGTATGCGAAGCTTTCGAGATCGAGCGCCTTGAGCGCCGCCTCCACGGGCCCCCGCGCGCGGTCGCCATGCGGCATCCGGCCCAGCTCGACCAGGCTGCGCACCGGCACGTCCCAAGCGATCTCCGATGCCTGCGGCAGATAGCCGATCCGCTGTGCGCGTTTTCTGGGAGGCAGGCTTGTGAGCAAGACGTCGTCCATCAGCACTTCGCCCGCATCGGGTGCGAGCAGACCCGCCAGCGCTTCGAGCAAGCTCGACTTGCCCGCCCCGTTCGGCCCGCAGATCGCCGTGATCGTACCGGGTTCGAGCGAGAGCGTGACGCCCGAAAGCCGCCCGTCCAGCGTGAGATCGCGCGCGGCGAGCGTCATCCCATCGCTCCCGGCAAGCCGCGCCGCATGCGCAGCAGCAGCGCAAGGAAGAACGGCGCGCCGAGCAGGCTCAGCGCGATGCCCAGCCTCAGTTCGGTCACCAGCGGGAGGATGCGCACCACGCTGTCCGCTACCAGCACCAGCAGCGCGCCCGCCAGCGCGCTAGGCAACAAGAGCGAGGACGGGCGCCGGTCGGTCAGCGGGCGGACGAGATGCGGCACGATCAGGCCGACGAAGCCGATGATCCCCGCCACTGCCACGCTCGCGCCCACTGTCAGCGCCACGCCGACGATCAGCAGCCATAGCAGCCGGTTGGGATCGACGCCGAGCGAGCGGGCGACGGCGTGTCCCAAGGTCAGCGCGTCGAGCGCCGGTCCGGCTCGCCACAACACCGCGATGCCGAGCGCGACCAAAGGCGCGGCGATCCAGACTTCGCGCCAGCCGCGATCGGTCAGCGCGCCGTTCAGCCACAACACGATCTCGCTCATCGCGAAGGCATTGGGCGCGAGGCTGATGGCCAGCGCAGTGAGCGCTCCGGCAAGGCTCGCGACCATCAACCCTGCCAGCGTAAACAGGGCAATCCCGCCCGTGCGACCCGCGATCAACGCAAGCAAGGCCATCGCGCCGCCTGCGCCCACCAGGGCGAAAGCGGGCAGCAAATAGGGCGAAACGGTATAGCCGAACCACAGCGCCGCCACTGCACCCAAAGCCGCTCCCGGCGCGATGCCAAACAGGCCCGGATCGGCGAGCGGATTGCGCAGATAGCCCTGCATCGCCGCTCCCGATGCGCCCAGCCCTGCGCCGACTACGATGGCAAGCACGCCGCGCGGCAGGCGCAGTTCGGCAAGGATGAGCGCGGCGTTGGGCGTGCTCGCCGGATCGATCCAGACCCGTCCTGCAAGCAGCGAGAGCGGTAGCGCGATGGCGAGCAACGCCGCCAGTATCAGAGTGACGCGCGTCACGACGCGGCGCTCCTGCGCAAGGCGCGCAGTCTCGCCATTGCGCGGGGGATCGTCGGGCCGCCGCAATAAACGAGGTTCGGATCGAGCCGGGCGACGCGCGTTTGCGACAAGGCGGCAAGCGCAGGATGATGTTGCGACCGTTCGCTGCCCGCCACCAGCAGCAATTGAGGCGGATCGGCCAGCACGTTTTCAAGCGGAAGGAAATCGGCCTGGGCAAGTCCGCGCGTGCGCGCGCCGTTGGAAAGTCCCGCGCGCGCCATCAGATCGGTGATCAGCGTCGTCTCGCCCGGGACGATGCCGCCCGATTGCCACAGCACGGTATCGACTGGCGCAGCTTTACTCGGCGCGGCGGATTTTGCGATGCGCGAGACCAGCGCTTCGCCAGCATCGGCATTGCCGGTCAAAGCCGCCAACTGCCGCACCTGCGCCATGCTGTCCTCTACGCTCGCGACGCTGCCGACCGTCTCGACCCTGATACCGAGATCGGTCAGCGCCGCTCGCGTGGCGGGCCCAATGAAGCTGCTCGCGACCACCACGTCCGGATCGAGCGCCAGCACCTCCTCCACCGTGCCACCGGTCGCGCGATAGCGGCGCGCGTCATCGGCCTCCATCGAGCTGGCGCGCGGATCCTTGCTGTAATGCGAGATCGCCAGCAGCTGTCCCGGCGCCGCCACCTCCGCAAGGATCGCGTCGGCGCAGGGGTTCAGGCTGACGATACTGGAGCGATCGCTATTCGCCGGTCCGGGCGTCGGTGCAGGCGCCGAGCATCCGCCCAGCGCCAGCACCGCTCCGGCCAGCCAGCGGATCACATCCGCGTCCTCACTCCGACGAAAGCTCCCCGCCCCGCCTGGGCATAGCCCGCCGCAGTCTGGTAGTTCTCGTCGAACACGTTCTCGACCCGCCCGAACAATTCGACGCCGGTCGTCACCGGTACCGAAGCGCGCAGGTCGAACACCGTGTATCCGTCCAGTTCCACGCTGTTCGACGCGTTGTCGAAACTGTCGCCGACCAGCCGCAGATCGGCGCCGAAGCTCGCACCGAAAGGCGCGGTGTAATCGGCGAAGATCGTCGCGGCATGGCGCGGGCGGCGGGCAAGCTCGTTACCGCTCGCGCGATCTTCGGTATCGATCAGGCTGTAGAGGCCGGAGATGCGCAAGCCTTCCGTCACGATCGCGCTGCCTTCGACCTCGATCCCCTGCGCGCGGGCGCGATCGGTGTTCTCGTAATAGCCGAACGGACGCGAGGCGCAGATCGGCGCGGGGTTCTGGAAGCAGGAGGCGAAGCCGATCAGGTCCTCGCTGTCGCGCCGGAAACCCGTCACTGCGACATAAAGCGGCGCATTCCGATCGCCCAATGCGATGCCGAGATCGTAGCTGGTGCTGCGTTCGGGCTGCAGATCCTCGTTCCCGAAATCGGAGAACAGCTGGAACAGAGTCGGCGCCTTGAAGCCTTCGCCCACGCTGCCCCGGACCCGCCAGCCGCCGCCAAGCGCGTAGCTGATGTCACCGCCGAAGCTCACTTCGCTGCCGAACAATTCGTGATCGTCGAGGCGCGCACCGGCATGCGCGGCCAGCCCGCCCAGCACCCAGCCCGCCTGGAGATAGCCGCCGGTGATCGAAACGTCCGCACCCGCATCGCTGTCGGTCGCATAGCTCGACCAGTATTGTTCGCCCCCGAAGGCCAGCGTCAGGCCGCCGATCGCGCGATATTCGCCGCGCACCTGCAGGCTGTCGGTATGGCCGTCGCTTGCAAAGCTGGGGCCGGTGACGGGATTGTCGTTGCTGCGCTCGGTATCGGACAGGCCGTAGGATCCCCGCAGAGTCAGATCCTGCCCGTAATAGGTCGCGCCGATCGCGCCCGAATATTGCCGCGTGTGCTGGGTGTCGAGCGTATCGCCTAAGGCAAAGGTCGGCGGCGCGAACCCGTCGATCTCGAGGTCGCTTTCGGCATAGCGGGCATTGGCGAACAGCTCGACCGCATTCGTGACGTCGAAAAAGGCGCTGCCTCCGAGGCCGAACTGGTTCACACCGTCCTTCTCGGTGCCGTTCGCGGCCGCCGAAAAACCATCCGTGCGCAATGCCGATCCGGTCAGGCCGACGAAATAGCGATCGCCTTCGAGCCCGCCCGAAACTGCCGAAGTCAGCGTATCGCGCGCACCGTATTCGAGCGAGGTGGACAGGCCGGACGTGCCGCGCGTCGATACGTTCAACACGCCGCCCAGTGCATCCGCACCCCAGATCGTGCTGTTCGCCCCGCGCGTCAGGTCGAGGCCGGACGTGTTGGTCGCCAGCAGCGTGCCGAAATCGAACCCGCCACCGGGCGAAGCCTGATCGGCCACCCGAACCCCGTCGATCAGGACGAGCAATTGCTCGGACGCCGCGCCGCGCACATTGAGGCCGGTGAAGCTGCCGATCGGCCCGTTGCGCACGAAGGTGACGCCGGGCAACCGCGCGAAAACGCGGGTCAGGTCCGCGCCCTGGATTTGCACAAGCTCGTCGCGCCCGATCACGGTCACCGACTGGCCGGTGTTCTCCGGATCGAGCGAGAAGCCCGTGGCGGTCACGGTGATCAGATCGGGGCTCGTCTCCCGCTCTGCGAACACGATTTCGCGGCGCTGTTCGGGCGGCACGGGGGCCGTGCCATCCTGCCCGGCGATGATTTCCGCCAGAGCGTCTTCGCCCGCATCGGGTTGGGGCTGCGACTGCTGGGCCGAAGCCGGGACTGCGGCAAAGGACAGGGAAAAACAGGAAACGGACAGGGAAAACAGAAATTTACGCATGATACCTCCGGAAATGAACGAACGCCGCTCATCACGGAGGGAGCGCCGCGTCCCATCGGGATCGCGCGGCTCTCGCCCGTCTGCCATCGGTACACCCCGCCCGCGGCCGAACGACACGCATGGGCAGGTCTCCTGGCTCCCGGATCGTCGCTTTCCCGCCGCCTTCCCGTGCCTTGCGGCACAGTGGCGTATGGCGGGATCGCTCCCCGGTCACAGTTGCGGGGGCAGCCGGGGCATTGGACCCCGTTCCCTCTTAGGCCGGCGCGAACCGGCAACCCATGACGCTGGCGGCGCCCTTAGGCGCGGCGCGGAGTGCTGGCAAGCGCCGCTGGCATTCCTTCCTGTCCATGCTTACTTCCTGTGCCGCCTGCGCATTAGTGCTAAGGCAAGATTTGCGCTGCTAAGGCGGCGGATCGGTGGATAAGGACATACGCAATCCCATGACCGGGCTCGAAACCGGAAAGCGATCACGGGGCACTTCCGCCCAGGGGCGCAGGCGGGGCCACCTTGGTCGTGGGCGCGGTCGTGCGCGCGGGGGAGCTACGGTGGAACCGGGCTCCAGCGAAGACAAGCCGATCTCGCGCCGCCGGATCGCAGCTGTCAGCGCACTGCTGGTCGCAGTTGCAGTGCCCGCGCTGGCGCAACCGATATCATGGGACGCGCTGGCGAAACGGGCATTCGGGATCGACCGGGGGGCCACCGCGATCACGCCGATGCCGTTCGAGCGTCCCGGATACAGCTTCCCCGGTTCCGCCTTCTACTACCTCGAAGAAGCGCCGCGCCTCGCGCTCGATTTCGACGAATTGCGCGAGACGGGCGACCGGGACGGCACGGTGCAATTCGCCGCCAGCCGCCTGCCCGCCGATGCCAGCGCCGCCGCCCCGCCCGCCTTCCAGTCCGCCGGATCGGGCATCGACAAGGCGCGCGCGCTGCAATGCCTGTCCATGGCGGTCTATTACGAAGCGGCGAGCGAAAGCTATGCGGGCCAGCAGGCGGTGGCCCAGGTGGTCCTCAACCGCGTGGCCCACCCCGCTTATCCGGCAAGCGTGTGCGGTGTCGTGTTCCAGGGTTCGGAGCGGCACACGGGCTGCCAGTTCAGCTTTACATGCGATGGCAGCCTCAAGCGGCGCCCCGCCGCACGGCCCTGGGCGGTGGCGCAATCGGTGGCGCTGGCGGCTCTGTCCGGCCAGGTCTTCGCGCCCGTCGGCACGGCGACCCATTACCACACCCATGCGGTCAATCCCTATTGGGCGAGCAGCCTCGACATGATCGGATCGATCGGGGCGCACCGCTTCTATCGCTGGAAGGGGCGCGAGGGTCTCGCCGATGCGTTCTCGATGAGCTATCGCGGCGGCGAACCGCTTGCCGCGCCGAAACCGCGCCTTGCGGGCGATCCCGATCCGATGGTCCCGAGCGAACTGGATCGCGAGCTGGCGGGGTCTCCGCCGGCCACGCCGCCTACGGTCGCCGGACGCACCCTGTCCGAACCGCCCTCCCCCGCCGAAGCCTTTGCTCCGCCGCGCGGGGCCGGGCCGGTCGAAACCGAGCAGCCGAAAGTGGACGACAATCTGCCCAGTGGTGGCACAGTGAAGCCCGAATATGCGCGCAGCGGCCAGTGGATCCGCAAGCCCGGCAGCTGACCGGGAATTTTCCCCGATCGCAGTGGTTTACGCCTTGGAAACCCTGCCACGGAACGGATGATTAGCGCTCCTGTCCCCATACGCGGCGAGCCCCAAAGGGAGGTCGCACATCCAAATATCCAATCCTTTCGCCGCCGCACGTTTCAACTGCCGATCGCCGCTGTTGCGCCCTTGCGCCTCCGGCTCTCGCCGGAGAGCGGCCAACGATAACGGTTCGGCCTCTCCCGAACCGGACGCGCGCTCGGACCGACTGCTGGCGGCGGCCCTCCACTGTTTGTCGGAGCATGGCCTGCGCGCTGCCCGGGAAGCCTCCGACCGAGCAGAGCATGCGTTCCGCAATGGCGACCGCACCAGCTGCGACTGGTGGCTCGGCATCTGCCGGATGCTCGACCGGCGGCTGGCGACCGACCTGGCGCACAGGCTCGAAGCGCGTTCTGCCGGGTAGTCCTCACTGGACGGGAACCGCTCGCGAGCCTCCGCGTAGAAATAGCGCTGCCGTAGCGGCGCGCTCATCCCCGAGCATAAATCAGAGCCTTTATTGCGATTGCGAACCAATCGCAAAGATAGTTCTGAGGCACAGATCGTTAGCGGTTGCAAT
Organism: Erythrobacter sp. HI0063; assembly: GCF_001635685.1. Taxonomy (GTDB): domain Bacteria; phylum Pseudomonadota; class Alphaproteobacteria; order Sphingomonadales; family Sphingomonadaceae; genus Qipengyuania. Next base: position 11,034 of record NZ_LWFF01000192.1, on the reverse strand, counting down.
CGCCGTTTCCACGGCCTAGGTCGCAGGGCGAATTGCCGAGCGCGATGCCTTTGCGGGATGCGGGGTTGCGCCGGTTCGATCGACCGCTCCGGCAAGCATGCTGGATGATCGATCGAAGGCAGGCCGGTCCCGCGTTTTTAAAGGACGGACATAGATGGCCCGCAAGAAGATCGCCCTTATCGGTTCCGGCATGATCGGCGGCACGCTCGCCCATTTGGCCGCGAAGAAGGAAATGGGCGATATCGTCCTGTTCGACATCGCCGAAGGCATGCCGCAGGGCAAGGCGCTCGACCTCAGCCAGTGCGGCCCGGTCGAAGGCTTCGACGCCAAGATCACCGGCACGAACGACTATGCCGACATCGCCGGCGCCGACGTCGTGATCGTAACCGCCGGTGTGCCGCGCAAGCCCGGCATGAGCCGTGACGATCTGCTCGGCATCAATCTGAAAGTGATGAAGGCCGTCGGCGAAGGCATCAAGAACAACTGCCCCGACGCTTTCGTGATCTGCATCACCAACCCGCTCGACGCGATGGTCTGGGCGCTGCGCGAATTCAGCGGCCTGCCGCACAACAAGGTCGTCGGCATGGCCGGCGTGCTCGACAGCGCGCGCTTCGCCACCTTCCTCGCTTGGGAATTCGACGTGTCGGTGAAGGACGTGAACGCCTTCGTCCTCGGCGGCCACGGCGACACCATGGTGCCCGTCACCAGCTACACCACGATCAACGGCATTCCGGTTAAGGACTTCGCCAAGATCAAAGGCGTCTCGGAAAGCCGCATCGACGAGATCGTCGATCGCACTCGCAAGGGCGGCGGCGAGATCGTCGGCCTGCTCGGCAACGGTTCCGCCTATTACGCCCCGGCCACCAGCGCGATCGCCATGGCCGAAGCCTATCTGGGCGATCAGAAGCGCATTCTGCCCTGCGCCAGCTATGTCGAAGGCAAATACGGCCTCGACGGCCTTTATGTCGGCGTGCCAACCATGATCGGCGCAGGCGGCACCGAGGACGTGATCGAGATCGAGCTTTCGGACGAAGAGAAGTCCAACCTCAAGGTCAGCACCGACGCGGTCGAGGAATTGCTCGAAGCCTGCAAGGGCCTGGACGAGAGCCTGAAGTAACCACTCGCAAGATTATCCGTCGCCCCAGCGCAAGCTGGGGCCTCGTGCCGGAGGGCGCGACCTAGCAGAGGGAGATCCCAGCATTTGCTGGGATGACGAAAGGACCAACGATGAGCATCCTCGTAGACAAGAACACCAAGGTCATTACTCAGGGGATGACCGGAAACACCGGCACCTTCCACACGCAGCAGGCGCTCGATTACGGGACGCAGATGGTTGCGGGCGTGACGCCCGGTAAGGGCGGCACCGACCATATCGGCCTGCCGCAGTTCAACACCGTCAAGGAAGCCAAGGCCGAAACCGGCGCGACCGCATCGTGCATCTACGTGCCGCCGCCCTTCGCCGCCGACGCGATCCTCGAGGCGATCGACGCCGAGATGGACCTGATCGTCGCGATTACCGAAGGCATTCCCGTGCTCGACATGGTGAAGGTGAAGGCAGCCCTCACGGGTTCCAAGTCGCGCCTGATCGGCCCGAACTGCCCCGGCGTCCTCACGCCCGGCGAATGCAAGATCGGCATCATGCCCGGCTCGATCTTTCAGAAGGGCAGCGTCGGCGTGGTTTCGCGTTCCGGCACCCTGACCTACGAAGCCGTGCACCAGACCACGATGGTCGGCTTGGGTCAGACCACTGCGGTCGGCATCGGCGGCGACCCGGTCAACGGCACGAACTTCATCGACGTGCTCGATCTCTTCCTCGACGACGACGACACCAAGTCGATCATCATGATCGGCGAGATCGGCGGCAGCGCGGAAGAAGAAGCCGCTGCCTTCATCAAGGAACAACGCGCCAAGGGCCGTTACAAGCCGATGGTCGGCTTCATCGCGGGCCGCACGGCGCCTCCGGGCCGCCGCATGGGCCATGCCGGTGCTATCGTTTCGGGCGGCCAGGGCGGCGCGGACGACAAGATCGCGGCGATGGAAGATGCGGGTATCCGCGTCAGTCCCTCGCCTAGCGAGCTCGGCACCACGCTCGACGCGATGTTAAAAGAGCTGGCGTAAGCGCGACTGAACCATAACCGGCGGTTCGGGGGGACCGTCTACTCCACCCGGGCATTGGTGGTGTGAGAGGCGAGTGACAATGGGTAACGAGAACCAGTCCTTCATCCCCGAACTGAGCGATCAGGAAGGGCCGCAACCCGGACCGAGCTGGGCCAATCCGAACTGGCTGTCCGAAGTGGCCGACAGCGGTGCGGATCTGGTCCAGGCGCTCGATCCCACGCAGATGAAGCTCGCGGTCCAGCAGGCCGCGAAAGCGGCGGGCAAGCCGGTGGACGACAAGGCGCTCGAAAAGGCGTCGGACGATTCCAACCGCGCCATGATGCTCGTGCGCAGCTTCCGTGTGCGTGGGCATCTGGCCGCCAATCTCGATCCGCTCGGCCTTTCGCATCGCGAATTGCCGGACGATTTGACGCTCGCCTGGCACGGGTTCGAAGGGCAGGAAGATCTCGAAGTCTTCGTCGGCGGCGTGCTCGGCTTCGGCTGGGTCACCGTGGGCGATCTCTATGATCGGCTGCGTGAAGTCTATTGCGGCGATGTCGGCCTCGAATACATGCACATCGCCGATGTGGAGGAGCGCCGCTTTCTCCAAGACCGCATCGAATCCCCCGGCGAAACGATCCAGTTCACCGACGAAGGCAAGCGCGCCATCCTGGCCGCCGTGATCCGCGGCGAGGAGTTCGAGAAGTTCCTCGCCAAGAAATATGTCGGGACCAAGCGTTTCGGGCTCGATGGCGGGGAATCGATGATTCCGGCATTGGAAGCCGTCATCAAATATGGCGGCCAGTCGGGCGTGCGCGAGATCATTTACGGCATGGCGCATCGCGGCCGGCTGAACGTGCTCGCGAACGTGATGGCCAAGCCTTACAAGGTCATCTTCCACGAATTTTCGGGCGGAAGCGCCAATCCCGACGATGTCGGCGGTTCAGGCGATGTGAAATACCACCTCGGCACCAGCACCGATCGTGAATTCGACGGAATTTCGGTGCACATGTCGCTGGTCCCCAACCCTTCCCATCTCGAAGCGGTCAATCCGGTCGTGCTCGGCAAGGCGCGCGCGCAGCAGGCCATTCGCGACGATTTGAAGAAGCACGAGCAGGTCCTGCCCGTGCTGATCCACGGCGATGCCGCCTTTGCGGGCCAGGGCATCGTGTGGGAATGCTTCGGCCTGTCGGGTGTGCGCGGCTACAATACCGGCGGCTGCATCCACTTCATCATTAACAACCAGATCGGCTTCACGACCAGCCCCCAATTCGCGCGGTCGAGCCCCTATCCCTCGGACGTCGCCAAGGGCGTCCAGGCGCCGATCCTGCACGTCAATGGCGACGATCCCGAAGCGGTGACTTTCGCCTGCAAGCTGGCGATCGAATACCGCCACACTTTCGGACGCGATATCGTGATCGACATGTGGTGCTATCGCCGCTTCGGCCACAACGAGGGCGACGAGCCGAGTTTCACCCAGCCGCTGATGTACAAGGAAATCCGCCAGCATCCCAAGGTCAGCGAGCTCTACAGCACGCGCCTCAAGGACGAAGGCGTGATCGACAGCGGCTACGCCGACGAGCTCCGGGGCGAGTTCACCGACCGGCTGGAAGACGATTTCGCCACCGCCAAGGATTACGAGCCCAACGAGGCGGACTGGTTCGGCGGACGCTGGGCGGGTCTCAACAAGCCGGCCGATCCCGAAACGGCGCGCCGCAATGTCGAGACCGCGATCGAGAAGAAGCTGTTCGACAGTCTCGGCCGCACGCTCACCGCGGTGCCTGACGATCTGACGATCCACAAGACTCTGGGCCGCGTCCTCAAGGCCAAGGAGGAGATGTTCTCCAGCGGCGAAGGGTTCGACTGGGCCACCGCCGAAGCGCTCGCTTTCGGCAGCCTCGTCACCGAAGGATATGGCGTGCGCCTGTCGGGCCAGGATTCGGGGCGCGGCACGTTCAGCCAGCGGCATGCCATCTGGGTCGATCAGGAAAACGAGGAGAAATACGTTCCCCTCGCCACGCTGCCGCACGGCAAGTTCGAAGTCTATGACAGCATCCTGTCCGAATACGGCGTGCTCGGCTTCGAATACGGCTTCGCCATGGCGGATCCCAAGACCCTGACGATGTGGGAAGCGCAGTTCGGCGATTTCGCCAATGGCGCGCAGATCATGATCGATCAGTTCATCGCCAGCGGCGAGGTCAAGTGGCTGCGCGCCAACGGCCTCGTGATGCTGTTGCCGCACGGTTATGAAGGACAGGGGCCGGAACACAGCTCCGCGCGTCTCGAACGCTTCCTGCAGCTGTGCGCGAACGACAATATCCAGGTCTGCAACATCACCAGCCCGGCGAATTACTTCCATGTGCTGCGTCGCCAGATGCTGCGATCGTTCCGCAAGCCGCTCGTCATCATGACGCCCAAGAGCCTGCTGCGCCATCCGCTCGCCAAGAGCGAAGCGCGCGAATTCACCGGCGAGACGCATTTCATGCGGATCAAGTCCGACATGACCGAAATCGCGGACGAGAAGGTCAAGCGCCTCGTCCTGTGTTCGGGCAAGGTCGCCTACGATCTGATGCAGAAGCGCGACGAAGAAGGCCTCGAAGACGTCTCGATCGTTCGGATCGAGCAGCTCTATCCCTTCCCCGGCGAACCGCTGGCGACCCGCCTCGGCCGGATGCCAAACCTCGAAGAGGTGATCTGGTGCCAGGAAGAGCCGAAGAACAACGGCGCCTGGTTCTTCGTCGATCGCCTGATCGAAGACGCGCTGACCGCGTCCGGCCATCAGGGCAAGCGCCCGATCTATGCCGGGCGCGAAGTCGCCGCATCGCCTGCCACGGGCCTCGCCAAGAGGCACGAGGAACAGCAGCGCTGCCTCGTCTCGATGGCATTGGGCCTCAACGATGGCGGCGCCGCGCTTCGCGACAAATCTCAAGACACTTCCAGCAACAAGGCCTGAGGACCGATACGCATGTCCAAGGAAATCACTGTCCCCACCCTGGGTGAATCGGTCACCGAAGGCACGATCGGCGAATGGCTGAAGAAGCCCGGCGACGCGGTCGCGGTCGATGAACCGATCGCCAGCCTCGAGACCGATAAGGTCGCGGTCGAGGTGCCTTCCCCCGTCGCGGGTGTGATGGGCGAATTGAAGGCCGAAGTCGGCGAGACGGTCGAAGTCGGCGCGGTAATCGCGGTCATCGAAGAAGGGGGCGCGCCCGCCGCCAAGGGCGAGGAAGCGGGTCGCGCGAAGGAAGATCGCGAGGAAGGCCAGCAGGAACGCTCCGGTGACACACCGAAGACGCAGGCGAAGGATGCGCCTTCGGATGCGGTCAAGGCGCTGAACCCGGCAGTGCGCCGCGCCGTGCTCGAACACGGGCTCGATCCGTCGACCATCAAGGGCACGGGTCGCGATGGCCGCCTGACCAAGGAAGACGTCGAAGCAGCGGCGAAGGCCAAGAAGAGCGGATCGGACACGATTGCCGACGCCGCGCCAGCGCAGGCCGCGACCTCTTCGGCTCCCGCTTCCGGCGAACGCAAGGAAGAGCGGGTCAAGATGACCCGGATGCGCCAGACGATCGCGAAGCGGCTCAAGGGCGCGCAGGACAATGCCGCGCTGCTCACCACTTTCAACGATTGCGACATGAGCGCGGTCATCGAAGCGCGCGAGAAGTACAAGGACCTCTTCGCCAAGAAGCACGATATCAAGCTCGGCTTCATGGGCTTCTTCGCCAAGGCGGCCTGCCTGGCCTTGAAGGATGTGCCCGCCGCCAACGCCTATATCGAGGGCGACGAGATCGTCTATCACGATTACGTCGATATCTCGGTGGCGGTCAGCGCGCCCAACGGCCTGGTCGTCCCGGTCATCCGCGATGCGCAGGACAAGGGCTTCGCACGCATCGAGAAGGACATCGCGGACTTCGGAAAGCGCGCCAAGGACGGCACGCTCACGATGGACGACATGAAGGGCGGCACCTTCACCATCTCGAATGGCGGCGTGTTCGGATCGCTGATGTCGACGCCTATCATCAACCCGCCGCAGAGCGCCGTGCTGGGCCTGCACCGGATCGAGGACCGTCCGGTCGTCGTGAATGGCGAGATCGTGATCCGCCCGATGATGTATCTCGCGCTCAGCTACGATCACCGCCTGATCGACGGGCGCGAGGCCGTGACCGCGCTCAAGATCATCAAGGAAGCGATCGAGGATCCGACCCGGATGCTCATCGACCTGTGATATCCATGGCCGGTAATCGCATTCTCTCCAGGCTCGGCCTCCTTGCCCTGCCCCTCGCTCTCGCTGCCTGCGGCGAGGCGGGCGTCGGCGCAGGCGAGTCCGGGACGGAAGGCAGCGGCGGCCTGACCGCACAGTTGAAGGCGCGTTGCGTCGAGCAGGTCGAAGGCATGGGCGCGGGCGATTACACCGCGGTCAGCGAGCAGATCTGCGACTGCGCCAGCCGCCGCGCGCAATCCGAATTGAGCGTGGTCGATCTCGCCCAGGGCGACACCAGCGCGCTCGAAACCATCATGACGCAATGCGCCGACGAGGCACTCGGTATCGGCGCCACCACGACTAACGAGGCAGACATCTGATGAGCGATACCCAATACGATTACGACGTTCTCGTCATCGGAGCGGGCCCGGGCGGATATGTCGCCGCGATCCGCGCCGCGCAATTGGGCCTCAAGACCGCGTGTGCGGAAAGCCGCGAGACGCTGGGCGGCACCTGCCTCAATGTCGGCTGCATCCCGTCGAAGGCGATGCTGCACGCAAGCGAATTCTTCGACGCCGCCGCGAATGGCGCGATGGCCGATATGGGCATCGAAGTCAGCCCCAAGCTCGACCTCGAAAAGATGCACGGCCAGCGCCGCGACGCGGTGAAGGGCCTGACCGGCGGAATCGAATTCCTGTTCAAGAAGAACAAGGTCGACTGGAAGAAGGGCCGCGCCACCTTCCAGGACGCGCACACTGTCAAAGTCGGCGAAGAGACCGTCACGGCGAAGGACGTGATCATCGCCACCGGCTCCTCGGTAACGCCACTCCCCGGCGTGGAGATCGATAACGACAAGGGTGTCGTGGTCGACAGCACCGGGGCGCTGGAGCTTCAGAAGGTCCCGCAGACGATGGTCGTCATCGGCGGCGGCGTGATCGGGCTCGAAATGGGGTCGGTCTGGAACCGCCTGGGTGCCGAAGTCGTGGTCGTGGAATTTCTCGACCAGCTGCTCCCCGGCATGGACGGCGAAGTCCGCAAGGAAGCGGGCAAGATCTTCAAGAAGCAGGGCATGGAACTGCGCCTCTCGACCAAGGTTACCGGCGTCGAGGTAAAGGGCGACAAGGCCGTGCTGACGCTGGAGCCTGCCGCTGGCGGCGATAGCGAGACGCTGGAAGCCGATTGCGTGCTCGTTTCGATCGGGCGGCGTCCCAATACGGACGGGCTCGGCCTCGAAAACATCGGCATCGAAACCAACAAGCGCGGCCAGATCGAAGTCGATCACGATTTCCGCACGCCGGTCGACGGCGTATGGGCCATCGGCGATGTGGCGCCCGGCCCGATGCTCGCCCACAAGGCCGAGGATGAAGGCATTGCCTGTGCGGAGAACATTGCGGGCCATACGGGTATCGTGAATCACGATCTCATCCCCGGCGTGGTTTACACCCTGCCCGAATTCGCCGGTGTCGGCCTGACATCGGAAGAAGCGATCGAGCAGGCGGGTGGCGACAAGTCCAAGGTCAAGATCGGCAAATTCCCGATGATGGCCAACAGCCGCGCCAAGACCAATCACGAACCCGACGGCTTCGTGAAGGTCATCGCCGATGCGGAAACCGACCGCGTGCTGGGCGTGTGGGCGATCGCCACCGTTGCCGGTACGATGATCGCACAGGCGACGCAGGCGATGGAATTTGGCGCCACCAGCGAAGACATTGCCTATACCTGTCACGCGCACCCGACCCATTCGGAAGCGATGAAGGAAGCGGCGATGGCTGTGCAGGGCAAGCCCATCCACATCTGATCGGTCCAGACGCATGCGTTGCAGCGAATTGCTGCAACACATGCGGTTTTCGTCCGCGCTACCGTCTCCGTCCTAAGGGATACGGCGCAGTGCCGCTGCTCGGGTTCGGGCTTGCGTTCGCGGCTCTGGCCCGCTTTGGGCCGCGCGTGAAACAGAAGGGAATCGCGTCATGAGACGTCTCGCCCGTTGGCATATCTGGCTCGGCTGGCTGATCGGCCTGCCACTCGTCATGTGGACCGTAACCGGCCTCGTCATGGTCGCGCGCCCGATCGAGACCGTGCGCGGCGCCCATTTGCGCGCGGATACGTCCCAGATCGACAAGACCCTGCCCGCGCAGTTCGCGCTCCCCGCAACGCTCGACCTGAGCGGACGCACGATCGAGCGGATCGAGATCGCCGCGCCCGACGGCGTTCCCCTCGTATGGGCGACGCAGGCCGACGGCAGCGTCCAGCGCTACGATGCGCGGACCGGGCGCGCCCTGCCCCGCCTTTCCATGCGCGAGGCACAGGGCATCGCGGTTGCGGGCACCACGATTTCCGGCGTTCAAGCCGGATCTCCGCCCCCGGCACGCTTCTTCGAAGCCGATGACGTACCCTTCGATTTCCGCCGCCCCATGCCGGTGTGGCAGGTGGCGATGCCGGACGGGACGCACGTCTATGTCGGCGCCGACACGGCCCGGATCGAAGCAGTGCGGACGCGCTGGTGGCGGCTGTTCGATTTCGTCTGGGGCCTCCACATCATGGATCTGGAGACGCGCGAGGATACCAGCCATCCCATCCTGATCCTGTTCGCCGCGCTCGGCGCGATCGGATCGGTCATCGGCTGCGTGCTGCTGTTCAGGCGGCGCAAGGCGCGAATCAAGGTTCCGCGCGGCTGACACCATGGACCAAATTATCCTCACGCCGCTGCTCGACTGGCTCGACATAGCCGGTGTCGCGATCTTCGCGCTCACCGGCGCGCTAGTCGCTGCCAAGGAGAAGCAGACCTTCGTCACCATGGCGTTCTTCGCGCTCGTCACCGGCGTGGGCGGCGGGACGGTGCGCGACCTTCTGATCGGGGCCCCGGTGTTCTGGATCGACCATCCGCTGGTGGCGTCCGCCTGTCTCGCCACGGCTCTGCTGACATGGTTCACACCCACGCGCTGGTGGGAGGGACGCCTGCTCGACCTTGCCGACGGATTGGGATTGACCGCCTATGCCGTGCTCGGGGCCGCCAAGGCGATGAGCTATGGCGTCCCGCCGATCCCGGCGGTGCTGATGGGCGTGGTGACGGGGACGGTCGGCGGCATCATCCGCGACGTAATCGCAGGCCGCCCGTCGATCATCATGCGGCCCGAACTTTACGTTACGGCAGCCGCCCTGTCGGCGACGCTGGCCGTGATCGGCGAGATGCTGAACCTGCCGCGCGTGCCGGTGTGGATCATTGCAAGCGCGGCCGGCTATGCCCTTCGCGCGGCGGCGATCCAGTGGCAGCTGGCCCTGCCCGCCTATCGCGATCGCGGCGAGGAATAGGCGGCGCGCCGCAAAGGCGCGAAAGCGTCAGTCGCCGTAATCGGGGTCGCCCGGCAGCGGACCGCCGGGATAGGACGGAACCGGGCCGTCGGGCGGCGGGCTCTGCAAGACGGGATCGGCATTCGATACGACGGCATAGCCCCCGCGCGCCTCGATATCGGCCCGCGCGGCACGATAGCGATCATCGTCCAACTGATTGTCCGGCCCGGAATAGGCGCGCGCTTCGTATCCGGTGGCTTCATAGCCGGTTCCGTAGGGTCTCGCGCTCGCGCCGTAGTCCACGGCATCGATCCGCCCATCCGCGCCGATCGAGCAGGTGAAGCCCTGCCCGTCGAACAGGCGACCGCTTACCGTCCAGCCTGCTGCGGTACGATCCACGCTGTCGACCGCTTCCACCCGCGCATCGCGTTCGATGGCGGATACGCACATAGATGCGGCGCGGTCGATCCCAGTCACGTCCGGATCGCGATAGGGATAGTCGCGATCCCGATTGTCGCGGTAATCGCGATTGCGATAGCGCTCGTTGCGGTTGGAATCCTTTACCGCATTGGCGACTGCGGCGATCCCGCCGAGGATCAGCACACCGGCAATCACGTCGCCCGCATCCACGCGATTGCGGCGATGGCGATAGCGGTAGGGATCGTAATAACGCCCGTAATAGGCCGTGCTCTCCGCATCAGGGGACCAGCTGGCGGAGGCGGCGACGGCGGATGAACCGAACGCGGGCGCCATGTCCGCCGCGCTAGCCGGACTGGCGGAAAGCGAAAGCGCGGCGATCAGCGCCGCACCGCAAGCTGTCTTCGATTTCATCATCATGCCGTTGCCCTAACCTCTTCGCGCCCCACAGCGCGCAGTTCGAAATGGAAATGCTTGCGCGAATGGGCGGTTCGGGCTGGATAATGCCTGAACCGCCTCGTTCGCGCCATAGGTGCCAAGTCCGCGCCGGATCAACGCAGTCCGCGAATGCCGCTATAGTCGATATCGACCACCCGACCGCGCGAGACGTCGCATTTGAACTTGCCTTCGTCACCACGACGATAATTGCGACGGTCGTAACGATCATAGCGACCGTAGCCACGCTGCCCATCGACGACCAGACGGCCCTTAACCTCGTAACCGTACCGTTCGCGATCGACATCGCGGATCCCGGTCACATTGGCGTAGCGATAGCCATAGCGGCGCACATCGCGCTGGACGGCGGCGGCGCAAAGCTGAACTGCGCGCTGGCCGTTGTCATACCCGCGATTGTAACGGCGGTCGTACCGGTCGTCATACTGGCGATCATAATCGTAGCCATAGCCGCGCGTGCGATAGCGATCGTCGTAACGATCCTTCTTGGCGGCCGAAGCGACGGCGGCGATCCCACCGATGATGAGAGCACCCGCGATGACGTCGCCCGCATCGATGCCGCGATCGCGCTCGCGATA
>NZ_LWFF01000191.1 GCF_001635685.1 Erythrobacter sp. HI0063 | reverse complement strand
CGGTGCGCGACGAATCGCTGCACTGCGAAGGCATCACCCGCCTGTTCCACGCCTTCTGCGCCGAGCGCGACTGCCTGACCAAGGCGGTGAAGGAAGACATCATGGACATGTGCCAGAAGACGGTCCGCCTGGAAGACGCCTTCATCGACCTCGCCTTCGAACAGGGCCCGGTGACGGGGATGACCGCGAAAGAGATCAAGCGCTACATCCGCTACATCGCCGACTGGCGGCTGGGCCAGCTGGGCCTCCAGCCGATCTACATGGTGGAA
>NZ_LWFF01000190.1 GCF_001635685.1 Erythrobacter sp. HI0063 | reverse complement strand
CAGAATACGCGCATGCTTGTCATTGGTCGCCTTGGCCCAGATATTGGTCAGCCCGAGATCGGAAAGGGCGAGCACGGCCAGCACGCTGGCTTCGATATCGGTCCCGATCGCAACAACCGCAGCTTCGAAACCGGCGACACCCAGGCGATCGAGAGTGGTCTTGTCGGTGCAGTCCGCTTCCACCGTCTTGGTTAGCTCGCCTGCGAATTCGTGAACCAGGCGCGCATCGGTGTCCGCGCCCAAAACCTCATGGCCCATCCGCTCCAGCGTTTGCGCCACGGCACCGCCGAAGCGTCCCAGGCCGACGACCAGCACGGGCTTTCGATGTCTAGCCGACAATCGGATTC
>NZ_LWFF01000189.1 GCF_001635685.1 Erythrobacter sp. HI0063 | reverse complement strand
CCGCCTGCCCGCCTTCCATCCCCTGCCCTGCGCCCGGCATGACGGGTGGACGGCGGCGGGTGCGGGCCGCGGCTCCATCGCCGGTTTCGACAGGATCGGGAGAAGTACGCTGCATCGCACCGGATGAAGCAGATTCGCACGATGTAGGAAAATGCTTTCATCGATCTGCTTGCCGGGATCCTGCGCAGGGCTTCTCAAGACGCCCCACACGAAAAGGGCCCCGGATCGCTCCGGAGGCCCTTTGTCGTAGTGTAGCGCGTGATCGATCAGACGCTGCGTGCGCGAACTCGCGTGTAGCGGGTGTCCGCCGCCGGTCCGGTATCGCGATACGTCACCGAATCGTCGTGGATGTCGAGATGTTCGACACCGACCAGGCGACCATCGTCCATGCGGACGGCGACGACGCGTTCGCCATCTTTGTCCACCAGCATATCCTCGATCTTGCCGTAGCTCTCGCCGGTGCGCGAGCGCACG
>NZ_LWFF01000188.1 GCF_001635685.1 Erythrobacter sp. HI0063 | reverse complement strand
GAGCCGTCCTCGTTTGCCGGTGAAAGCGTTTCGATATCGAGCACCTGGACGTGGTCGGTCTGGTAGCATTCGGGGTAGTCGAATCTCTGGTATTTCATGGGTTCGGCCTCCGGCCCAAACCCGGCGAAGCGCAAGCGAGCGTCTTGCTCCCTTTTCCACTCCTTCGACCGGGCTCAACCCGGTCACTTCACCATCCTGTTCTAATTGACCCCGCGGCCCTTACCGGGTTCGGGCCATCCTGCCGAGCCTGGCGATGTTTTGTAGGCAGAGGGCTCACGATCGTCATTCATCGCGACGTCGTTGTCGGAGTCGGCGGGAGAAATTGCCGCGTCTCGAGGCGC
>NZ_LWFF01000187.1 GCF_001635685.1 Erythrobacter sp. HI0063 | reverse complement strand
GCGGGTATCTTGTCGGCATCGACCCAGTTTCCGCTATGCCCCGCGATCACTTCGGCCAGCGAATCCGCTGCGGCCAGCGCGGTGTAGAAATCGTTGATGGCGGGCGACAGGGCCCGCGCCGCGATCTCCACCAGCAGGCGGATCTGGAACACGGTGCCCTGGCTGTTGCTGCGAAACGGACCGATGGGAATGCTCTTCACGACGCTTTTGGGATTGTCGAGCCGATGTTCGAGCGCGGCGACCGGTTCCCCCGCCAATACGTGCTGCCCCGGCGCCACGCAGATGCGGACGATACCGGGAT
>NZ_LWFF01000186.1 GCF_001635685.1 Erythrobacter sp. HI0063 | reverse complement strand
CCTCGCTATCTTTCCGCGCTTCGGCAGCCTTATGCCGCGTCGCTTCGAGCTCCTTCTCCGTTTCGGTCCATCGCTCTAGCACGTGTTCGGTCTCAGCCTCGGCTTCAGCCGCCCGACGTTCCGCATCTCTGACGCGCAAAGCTGCGCTCCGATCTATATCTCCAGCAATGGAGCGCACCACGCGCGCAAACTGGTCCATCACAAGATCGCTCGCTTCGGACAGAACATTCACCAGTTCCGTGCGGACTTCGTCCGGTATCTCGAGCGGGGGCATCGCGGCCTCGGCTTCACGCCGGTGCTTCCAGTCGC
>NZ_LWFF01000185.1 GCF_001635685.1 Erythrobacter sp. HI0063 | reverse complement strand
TTTAATCAGTAGGTCGCTGGTTCGAACCCAGCAGGGCTCACCATTTCATCGAACTTCGCAATAAATGATGGAGAGTGGCGTCCCGGCGACTCAACCGCAACGCCGCCCCACGCCCTTTGTGTGGTCGCGCAACCGAGATCCTGGTCTCTTCAGTGCTCTCCGAGCGATCCGCCAACCCTTATATTCTAGCTATGAAAGCGGTCACCGCGCAATCGTCATGGGCAGTGTTTTGGACTGCCCGACGGGTGAAACGGTCGATGGTACTGGCGCT
>NZ_LWFF01000184.1 GCF_001635685.1 Erythrobacter sp. HI0063 | reverse complement strand
CGTGCTGGAACGGAATGTCGAGATAGGGCGTCAGCAGACCCTCTGCCATCAGGGGGATGACCTGATCGACATGGGGATAGGGATAGACGTAATGCAGCCGCACCCAGGGCGGAGCGCCGTCTGAGGTGCGCAAACCGCCCAGTTCGCGGGCGAGATCGGTCATGTGGGCGCGGACCTCGCGGCCTTTCCAGTCGCGCGGTTCGTGGCGCGTATCGACGCCATAGGCGCTGGTGTCCTGGCTGATCACCAACAGCTCTTTCGTGCCCGCGGCGACCAGCTTTTCCGCTTCGCGCAGCACCGCGTCGATGCGCCGGCTGGCGAGCTTGCCGCGCAGGTCGGGGATGATGCAGAAGG
>NZ_LWFF01000183.1 GCF_001635685.1 Erythrobacter sp. HI0063 | reverse complement strand
GCGCGCCATTCGCCAAGGCTTTCCACGGTCCGGCTTCCAAAGATCGCGAAGGCGCGATACGACCGCGCGATGCCGACCATTTCGACTCCTTCCGGTCCTGTGGAACTGACCGAAAAGCAGTTCGATGCGCTCGATCTGGCCGCGCGCCATTTGAATACCAAACAGATCGCTCGCGACCTAGATATCTCGCCGCGCACCGTTCAGGCGCATCTCGATGCGGCGCGCCAGCGGCTCGGCGTGGCGACACGCGTCGAGGCGGTTCAACTCCTCCTCGACACACCGTCTGC
>NZ_LWFF01000182.1 GCF_001635685.1 Erythrobacter sp. HI0063 | reverse complement strand
CAGGGTATGATGTTGTCTTCTCAGATCATGCCAGCGGCACAGAATGGGTCGCACAATTGAAAGCGACCAGTTCTGAAGCTTACGTTGAAGAATGGTTGGAGCAACACCCTGATGGTGAAATCATCATAACATCAGAACTTGCCGAGCGAATGGGACTTCAAGATTCCGGCTTCGCGAACGCAGAACTCACAGCCGATACCGAGGAACTCGTTGATCAGCTTATATCTGCTGAACAGAACGACGCCATTTGGGAATACATCCCAGGGTTGACCGCGCTATCAATCGCGGCGGTGGTCTATGAGATGCATCGTCGTCTTCTGCGAGGGGAGATCAGCAGAGATGAATTTATATGGATGACCGCAAAGGCCACCGGGAAGAGCGCCGCTCGCGTATTGGTGCTTACCAGTTTACTTAGTATTCCTTTTATTAGCTTTATTACCGCCCTAGCGTTGATCGCAAATATATTATCTCAAACCTCTTTCATTGGGCGTGTCAACGCATACATTGAAAGAAAGCGAGCCGTTATCGACGCAGTTAAAAAATTTCAATTAGCTGCGCACTCCGAAAAATTGATCATAGAAGGGGCCCTAAAGTCCGCTCATCTGCAGAGGGAAATTATTGCAAGTCTGGAGGGCAAAAGTGAGGAAGCCACGAACATATATTGGAAAGAATACCGAAGAACTCTAGCAGGATTGGATGAAAGAGGATCAACGCGCGATAAAATTCGGTTATCTTATAACGATCCTTCTGAGTACATTCCACCAGAGCACCACGATGGGCAGGTAGAGGATTCAATCCGCGCCAAAATTAATGAGCTAGAGGGAGGGCGTTTGCAATTATTCGCAAAGGCAAGGGTCGCTATGAATGATGCGGGCTTAAGTGCGTCGTTCATAGGTTTTATCAAAGATACACTTGATAAGCAGCAGGCTGAAGCGTTGATTTTCAAAATAAATGGCGATTCAGAATATATCAAACGACCGTAGCATTAAGTTTTACCTTCGAGAAGGTCTGATGACGTATAGAATTGCATATGTGCGCTTTAGAAAGAGCGGCAAGGCCTACCCAGTAGATTGCGAGCGATCTGATTTGCAAAGAGGCGACGTCGTCGTGGTTCGAATGGGGGCAGGGGAGCCCTTACTTCGAGTTGCCGAAGTCGACCGTGTCGAATTTTTAAATTGGCAATGCCAAAACGAAATAATATGCAAACGATCGGAATTTTTCTCACGAGACGCCGGGGGCTATACCATAAAACGTGAAGCGCCGCCTCAGTTTCTAGAGACTGTTGAACAGCTGGAAAAGGAACTTCAAAAACTCGGATGGGGAAAGAAGGGCTTTGGTAGAAATGTGTACCGAAGTGTCTTCGTCTGTATGTACGGGAACACTGGGGCAGCAATTGGAATTCGTCGAAGAGGAATAGACTATCAAATCTACGATGAGAACTGGGAGGGGTCTCTTAAAGATGGGCCAAAGGGGTTTCCTAGCGGTCCGCGTAATATAGTTCGTCACAACTTTTATGCTTCCGAAGTCGATCTTCTTGAGTTCACAAAAAGATTTGCTATTTCTGCCCATCTTCCGATTGAGGAACTCAAAAGATTTTTCATACCCGTCGGAAGAAAGCAAAAGCCTCTTACGCTAGATTGAGATGATCTTTGAAATATCACGAATGCGATGGGGGAAGCGATGACAGAGGCCGAATGAGATGTCCGCGCGAAGATCAGGATCCTCAAATGACGCTTAAATTTCTTTCTTCCGCGAGGGGCGTGAAATTTTCCTTCGGGCCTTTCGGGGCTGCCTAAGGCGATTCGGAAGCAGGTTAATCGGAGCTGGCTCGAGATGCTCAGTCACCTTCGGAAGGGTCTCCGCAGCCTTGCGCAGCAATTCCATATGGGCGTTGGAGTAGCGGCCTTCGGTTTCGGAGGCGAGCTTGTGCCCAGCAAAGTCCGCCCGTATCTCGCTCGGAATGTAAGCCGCTTTCATCGCGTCGATGGCAGTGTGGCGAAACGAGTGGTTGGCCTGTCCTTCTACGAGAAACGGCAGCTGCTTGGCGAGGTGGGTCCAGCGCGTCTTGTAGAATGCGCGGCCCAAGGTCCCAATGCCGCTTTCGGGAAGCAGTTCGGGGAAGAGAAGGCATTCGCCGTCAGCTCGAAGGGCCTCCACGTAGTTGACGAAGCCCAGTCGAAGCAATTCGGTCGCCACCGGCATAACTCGCTTTGAGCTACCCGTTTTTAGGCCGCGCAGCGAATTCGGCTTTACTTGGACTTGCCAGTGCCCGCCTTCCAACTCGATTTCGTCGAGCTCCAGGCTGCTGATTTCGTCAAGACGCATACCGGTATACCAGGCGATCATGGGCACCCAATACCAAGAATCATGGTAGATGCTGGTTCCAGGCTGCATCCGGCGCTTGGGCGATGAGGTGCCAGTCCATGGCGGGAGGCTGAAAATCATCCGTCCCTGCTCTTCCGTGTAACGCTGCCGATCTTCCCGCACGTTGCCCTGCTTCTTCATGATGAAGGCGCTGTAATCCAGCACCGCAATGGGATGGTGGCGCGCGAACCAATCCGTCAGCTGACGCAGGAAGCCGAAATGGCGATTGGTCGTCACCAAAGAAAGGCCAAGGTCCTTTCGGGTCAACCGGGTCGGTGCATCGGCTTCACCATTGTCGATCTCGCGCTTCTGCCGCTGCTTAGCGAGCTGCTCGTTCTCCGCGATGAGAGCCTCGTATTCATCGACGATTTCGAGGATGGTCATCTCTTGCTGCTTCGGCGACCGCAGGAGTGTCGCACCGTGCACCCGCTCGAAGCAGTCGTTGAGCTTAACCAGATCATCATGCGTGATCTGGGCGAGCGGTCGACCTTCCAGTACGTCGTCGAGGAAACGTGCGGCGACCCCCGCCTGCTTGCGTGTCTTAGCTGTCCAAGCCTGCCCGTTCTTCCGCCTTGATTTCCCATCCTTGCCCCCGGTTCTGGGATTATGCGCGAAGAATTTTTCCAGCGCCTCGGTCGCCGTCATGGTCCCATAAAGACCCGCCATTGCGGGCTGTGTAGGAGAAGGTACGGGTGGCGTGGGCACTGCAGTGCCATATCGTTCAGTTGGCTCGTATTCGGCTCGCGGGACCGGCGCATAGGCGGCTCCAGGGTTGGCCAACATTTCCCGGAATTCTCGGATGGCGACGATGCGGGCTTCGTTGACCACCTTGCGCGCCATGGCCTCGCGCAATGCGGACTGCTCTAGGCCGAACTCGGCGAGCCGCGCGACTGCGGCCTGTTCGGCCCCTTCGTGCTCGATCGACGCGGCGAGATCCGACCAGGCGAGGACCACGATCTCCTCGTCATCATCGTCGGGATCGACGCGAGCGACGAGGAAGTCCTCGATCTTGCCCTGTACTGCCCCGTCTTGTGCGGCCATTTCGCTTGCACCCAGCCGCAGCGTCAGGGCCTTGCCGATATCATCGTGGTCTTCGGGCGGAAGGACGTGAAGGCTCCCATGCATGGCTTCCAGCCGATCGCGCTCGACGAGGATCTGGCGCCGAAAGATCTCCGCCCGCTGCGCGGCGTCTAGCCCGTCGCCCGCCATCTTGCTGATCATGTTCATCGCGACCCTTTCGCAAATCAAAGTCAGGGCCGGCGCGAGCAGACCCGCGCGCCTGCGGCTGGTTGTCTTGAGCGAGAAGCGTATCCGAAAAGGCTTATCAGCCCCTAAACGTATGAGTTTGCGATAGTAATACGTGCCCTGCTTGCGGGTAACGTTCTGAATGCCGCACATGTGCCGTGGCCCCCTTCCGTGGCACCCTGCCGTGGCGAACCAAGGCAGGGCTGGAATGGGAAACGAGAGCTTTCAGATACTTGGACGATTTCCGGCTGGGGTTCCTGTCACCCCTGCCATTTCTTCGATATGGCCCAAGCGTTCGAAGTGGCTTCAGGCTTTCCCTGCGGTTTCAAATCGCATGCTTCCTTAGCGCAGTACCCCTCCGCGATCTCGATATCGGCATCATGAGCCGGACGTTTATCGATAAGAGCAGTTCACCCCAGATAGATGCGCCCGCGCGGGTAATGGGTTGTGCGGATTCGCGGTACGAGCAGGAAATCGTCGCCAGCATCGTGACCAAAAAGGTGGCGACCTTGATGCCGCCCGCGGTCGAAGCCGCGTCTGCGCCGATAAACATCGGCAGCATCATGACGAGCGCGGCTTCATCGGACAGCGCGCCGCCCACGACCTCGATGGCAATAACCGCTCGGACAAACAGGGAACCGAGCGATTTCGGGCCCTTAAACGCTATCTCGCGAACCACCCTTCGCAAGAATAGCGTGTCGCCAGGCCCAGGGTTAGGGTTATAGGAATTGCCGAACCGGCTGCTTCGATCGAAATGGCCGGGCGCGAAAAGGGGTAAACCATTGAAGAAAATCGTCACGCTGTGCGCCATGGTCCTGGCCGCGCCCGCCGCTGCGCAGGGGATCGAGCAGACCAAGGGCGGATTCGAGGACAAGTTCCGCCAGCTCGACGAGGTGCTGCCGACGGCCAATGTCTATCGCAACGCGTCGGGCGCGCCGGGGCATCAATATTGGCAGCAGGAAGCCGATTACACGATCGAAACCACGCTCGACGAGGATCGCCGCCGGTCGAGCTCGCGCGCCACGATCCGCTACACCAACAATTCGCCCGACACGCTGCCGTGGCTGTGGATGCAGCTCGACCAGAACATCTTCCGCACCGATTCCATGGCCGAGCTGACCGACGATTTCGGCGGGGCGGGGCGGCGCGGTCCGGCGGTCAGCAATGCCAGCGGCAGCCAGCCCGCGCGCCTGTCGCTGGAGGAATTGCGCCGCCAGCAGACGATGGCGGACAATGATTTCGGCTACGACATCCGATCGCTGCGGCTGGTC
The DNA here is from genome assembly GCF_001635685.1 of Erythrobacter sp. HI0063. Taxonomy (GTDB): domain Bacteria; phylum Pseudomonadota; class Alphaproteobacteria; order Sphingomonadales; family Sphingomonadaceae; genus Qipengyuania. The sequence continues at coordinate 15,626 of NZ_LWFF01000182.1, read as the reverse complement.
GGCGGCGGCGAGTTGAAGCGCACCGTTGTCGGCACGCTGATGCGGATCGATCTGCCGGTCGCGCTCGCGCCGGGGCAGAGCGTCGAGTTCGCGATCGAATGGGATTTCAACATCGTCGAGGAAAACGCGGTCTATGCCCGATCGGGTTACGAGCATTTCCCTGACGATCCGCGCCCCGGCGGCAACGACATCTTCCTGATGGCGCAGTGGTTTCCGCGCATGGTCGCTTATTCCGACTATGAAGGTTGGCACAACAAGGAGTTTCTGGGGCGGGGCGAGTTCACGCTGGAATTCGGAGATTACGACGTCGCGATCACCGTGCCGGACGATCACATCGTGTCGTCCACCGGCGTGTTGCAGAACCCCACCCAAGTCCTGACTTCGCAGCAGATCCAGCGTCTGGAGCGGGCGCGCACCGCCGACGCGCCCGTCTTCATCGTGACCCCGCAGGAGGCGGAAGCCAACGAGCGCAGCGGCGCATTAGGCACGAAGACCTGGCGCTATTCCGCACAGAACGTGCGCGATTTCGCCTGGGCGTCGAGCCGCAAGTTCGCCTGGGACGCGCAGGGCCACAACCAGCCGGGTGCCCAGAACGAGACCGTGATGGCGATGTCCTTCTACCCCAAGGAAGGTGGCGAGCTGTGGCAGAAATATTCGACCGCCGCCGTGGTCCACACGATGGAGGTCTATTCCCGCTTCAGCTTCGACTATCCCTATCCCACCGCGCAGAGCGTCAACGGGCCGGTGGGCGGGATGGAATATCCCATGATCACCTTCAACGGGCCGCGCACCAATCTCAACGACGATGGGACGCGCACCTATTCGCTGTCGGAAAAGATGTTCCTGCTCGGCGTCGTGATCCACGAAATCGGGCACATCTATTTCCCGATGACCGTCAATTCGGACGAGCGGCAGTGGACATGGATGGACGAGGGGATCAATTCCTTCCTCGATTCCATCGCTGGCTACGAATTCGATCCGACTTTGCCGTGGAGCGGCGGGATCCCGCGCGATGTGATTTCCTACATGATCTCGGACAATCAGGTGCCGATTATGACCCATTCGGATTCGGTGCTGAATATCGGCCCCAACGCCTATACCAAGCCGTCTGCCGCTTATCACATCCTGCGCGATACGGTGATCGGGCGCGAACGGTTCGATTTCGCGCTCAAGGAATATGCGCGCCGCTGGAAGTTCAAGCGGCCGACGCCGGCCGATTTCTTCCGCACGATCGAAGAGGCCTCCGGCACCGATCTCGACTGGTTCTGGCGCGGCTGGTTCTACACCACCGATCACGTCGATATTGCGCTCGATTCGATCTATAAATTGCGGATCGATACCGAGAACCCGGATATCGATCTGCGCCGCCGCCGCGAGGAGCTGGCGAACGAGCCCAAGCGCATCGGCGTCACGCTGAACGAGGAACAGGACCTGCCGATCTGGGTGCTGGAGAATCCCGGCATCAGAGATTTCTACGACGAGAACGACCAGTTCACCGTCACGCCCAAGGACCGCAGGGATTATCGCAGCTTCCTGGACAGCCTGGAGCCGTGGGAACGCGCCACCTTCGATCGCGCGATCAGGGAGGACCGCAATTATTACGTCCTCAACTTCTCGAACAGGGGCGGGCTGGTGATGCCGATCATTCTCGGCCTGACCTTCAGCGACGGCAGCACGGAACGGATGAACATCCCGGCGGAAATCTGGCGCCGCGATTCCCGATCGGTCACCAAGCTGCTGCACTTCCCCAAGGGCAAGGAGCTGACCGAGGTCGTTGTCGACCCGAACTGGGAGACGGCGGATGCGGATATCGAGAACAATTACTATCCGCGTCGCATCATCCCGAGCCGGATCGAAGCGTTCAAATCCGAAGGCTCCAGCTCGCGGCTGGGCCGCGATCTGATGCGGGAAGCGAGCGAATGATGCGTTCGTTTTTCGGTCGCGTGCTGTTGGCACTGGCGGTGCTGTTCGCCGCCGTGCCCGCCGCCGCGCACCAGCAGAAGCTCGCGATCTCCACCGTCTCGATCAATACGCGCACCGACCGGGTCGAGATCGTCCATCAGGTGCCCCTGCACGATGCCGAACACGCGCTTCGCCATGGCGGGGTTCATTCTCCCGATATCGTGGGCCGCCCGGAAAGCCGCCGCGCTTTTGCGGATTACGTCACGGACCGGTTCCGGGTGCGCGTGGGCGATCGCTTGGCCGAATTATCCTTCGTGGGTAGCGAGGTGAAGGGGGGAAGCCTCTGGGTTTATCAGGAGATGCCGTTGCCGCCGTCGTCTTCAGACGTCGCTATCAATTCGCAGATCCTGACCGACGTTTGGGCGCGGCAGGAAAACCGCGTCAATCTGGGCGGTGGAACCGACGTCGAAACGCTGATCTTTCGCGCCGGAGATGGGTTCAAGCGGGGCGAACTGCGGCGCTGAACCGGATTTTGCGACCTCGCCGATTCAATCCGGAAAAGACGGAACCGTAGGGCCGTTCGAAGGCCCTACGGTCTGCCGCTTGTCAGAAATCCACCCCCACGCGTGCATAGAGGAAGCGTCCGTTGAAACCGGATGGCGAGAACGAGCTGTAAGGCAGGAAGGAGCCGGTCAGGCCGTAATTCGGCGTACCCGGACCGCCCGGCTGGCCGAAGAGCACCCGGTCGGGATAGCTGTCGAACACATTGTTCGCGCCGATCGCCAGCTCCAGCCGCTCGATCGGCCGCGCTCGGACTTCGACATCCGCCACCCACTGGCCGGATAGCGTCTGGTCGGTCGCTTCGGTCGATCCCGGGATCAGTACCTCGCCGAAACGGTTGGCGCGTGCGGTCAAGCCGAAGACATCGTAATCCCAGTCGAGCCCGAGATTGAGTTTCGTGCGCGGTTGCCCTCGCGTCAGGCGCAGCGATTCCTGCCGTCCGAACAGAGTGAGGCCGGGCAGGCTCGGAAGAATGGCGGTGTCGCGGATTTCGGTCTTGTTGTCGCTGTACCCGGCGGTCAGCGAGAAATCACCCGCACCGAAATCGGGAACGCGATAAGTGCCGACGATTTCGAACCCCTTCGTCCGCGTGTCGATTCCGTTGATGAAGAACCGGGCCGAGGTGATGTTGTTGAAGCCCGCCCCGCGCAGCAGCGATACCACCGCCGCACCTTGCAGGTTTTCGGTGATGACGATGCGATCGTCGATATCGATACGGTAATAATCGGCAGTGATGTTAAGGCCGGGGATCATCGAGAAGGTGATGCCCACGGACAGATTGGTCGATTCCTCCGGTTCGAGCGGCTGCGATCCGAGAGCGAGCGCCACCGGGCTCGATACAGGGAAGGTGCCGATCTCCACCAGATTGCCATTGACGTTGTTGGTGCTGGTGGTGGCGTAGAATTGCTGATGGAGCGACGGAGCCTTGAAGCCGGTGGATGCACTGCCGCGCAGGGCCAGGCCGTCGACGGGTTCGACGCGGGCCGCGATCTTGCCGTTGAGCGTGTCGCCGAAATCGGAGAAATCCTCGTAGCGACCCGCGAGTTGCAGGGTCAGGACATCGAAGAAGGTGCTTTCCAGTTCGGCATAGAGCGCCTTGGAATCGCGGCTGGCATCCACCTCGTTCGCCGGACGGAAGCCCGGGAAGACCTGCGCTCCGGCAGGCGCGTTGAAGGGCGCGGCGGCGAAGGGGCCGGCCTGATAGCTCTGCGGATCGCCCGCATCGATCTGGAAGCGCTCGTCGCGATATTCCGCCCCGAAGGCGACCGACAGGCCATCGCCGAAACCGAGATCGAACAGACGTTGCAGATCGAGATTGAAGGTCGTCTGCCCGAAGGTCAGCTCGCCTGCGTCGAAGCGGCGGGCGCTGGCATTGCCGAACGAGGTGTTGAAACTGTTCTCGACGAAGAAATGGAACGAGTTTTCGCCGTGGACGCTGGAAAAGTCATAGCTGAACCCGCCCAATTCGCCGCGCACGCCGCCAGCAAAGGCGAAGTCGGTGATTTCGGAGACGATCAGCGGCAGGAACCCTTCGGAATAGAAGGGTACGAAGCTGGTTGTCGAAGCGGAGAAATTGCGGTTTCGGGAGTCGGTGGCGCGGCGGTAGAACCCGGCGCTTTCCGCATCGCGCTTGCCGAAGCTGGCGAAGGTATAGACTTCCGCTGCAGAGGACAGGTCGTATCCGCCGTTCAAAAACAGGGAGAAGTCGCTGATCGCCGCATCCCCGTAGCGGTGGGTGTAGCGATCGAAGGTCAGCTCGCGCGGATCGGCGTTTCCGGCCACACTGGGGAATTGCTGCCTCGGATCGGCGGCGGCGCGATTGGTGGGATTGCGATCCTGGAATTGCCCGGTGAGATTCAGATAACCGTCCGGCCCCATCGGCAGGCCGACATTCGCCGCCAGCGTCAACGTGCCCCCATCGCGGCGCGAGCGATCTTCTCCGGTATTGGTCAGCTGATAGACGCCGCCAGCACCTGCGGTCGGATCGAGCACCGGCTGGTTGGCCCCGTTCACGACCGGACCGCCTTGTTGCAGCACGCCGTCCATATCGGTGCGATACTGGCCATACGTGATCTGCGCGCGCCCGCCCTCGGCACGCCGCAGCCTTACATTGATGACCCCCGCGATCGCGTCGGATCCGTATTGGGAGGATGCGCCATCGCGCAGGACTTCGATCCGCTCGATCGCCAGCGGCGGGATGGTGTTGAGATCGACCGCTGCGCTGCCGCGTCCGACCGACCCGTTCAGATTGAGCAGGGCGGAAGTGTGACGACGCTTGCCGTTGACGAGCACCAGCGTCTGGTCGGGCGCCAAGCCCCGCAAGGTTGCCGGGCGCAGCGCATCCGTACCGTCGGTAATCGAGGGCTGGGGGAAGTTGAAGCTGGGCACCAGCTGATTGAGGAGCTTGTTGACCTCGGTGTAGCCGGAATTGTTCAGTGCGTCCCCGCCGATGACGTCGATCGGAACCGGACTGTCCGCTGCGGAGCGATCCGTCCGGCGGGTTCCGATGACGACGATCTGTTCCTGCGGGGGCTCCGCTTCTTCGATCGAAAAATCGGTTTCGTCCGTCGTTTGCTGAGCCAGCGCGGGCGATGCGAAAAGAGCCAAAGTGGCAGACGAAGCAAGCAGCGCGATACGAGACATTCCGGGCCCTCCTTGAAGCACGGATCTTGTACCACTACGCAATATTGCAACAAGATTGTAACGCCTGGCTTTTCACTAATTTGTAATATGTCTCCAGAAAGACACAAAGCTATTTCTAGACGGCCTAAATCATTGATTTCTTACCCCCCGACGCGCGCCCGGCGTTAACCGGCACGCAACTGCCCCGGAGCCTTAGAGCTGCCACGAATAACGTTATAAAATATCATTGACTCCCAAGTCTTCACGGGTATGGGCGTCGCTAGATTGAGACATTGTCTCATCGAGTTTCCCCATACCCGTGAGTTTCCCAATGATTACCCGTTTTCTTGCCAATTCCGCGCTCTCGTCGCTCGGCCTGTTCTGCCTGCCGACACTCGCAATGGCTCAGTCCGCGACAGTCGATGGCCTACCGGTCGTGGCGGCGGAGCAAGGCGATGCTCCCATCGTCGTCACCGGTGTGCGGCAGGCCTATCGCGGTGATTTCGCGCTTTCCGAAATTCCGCAATCCATCGATGTCATCAATGCCGGGACGATCGAGGAAAACAGCATCATCCGGCTGAACGATGCGCTCGACCTCAACGCGTCGGTCGCGCGCCAGAACACGCTTGGCGGCTTGTGGGATTCCTTCGCCATTCGCGGCTTCGCGGGCGACGAGAACATTCCGACCGGCTATCTCGTCAACGGATTCAATGGCGGGCGTGGTTTCGGAGGGGAGCGCGACACGGCGGGGATCGAGCGGATCGAGGTGCTGAAGGGCCCCGCCGCCGCGCTTTTCGGTCGTGGCGAGCCGGGCGGGACAGTCAATCTCGTCACCAAGCAGGCGCGGATCGGCGATATTTTCGGCACGTTCGGCGTGCAATTCGGAAGTTTCGACCGGCTCCGATCGGAAGCCGATATCAATCTTGCGGTGACTGAACGGCTGAGCGCGCGCCTGATCGGCTATATCGAGGGGGGCGACACGTTCCGCGATACGGTCGAGGAATATCGTTGGGGTTTCCTGCCCTCCATCGGGATCGCCATCGGGCCGGATACGCGCCTCACCTACGATCTTGAGAAGACCCGCGTGGAATCGCCGTTCGATCGCGGCATCATGGTGCTGGGCGGCGATTTCGATACGGTCCCGCGTGACCGCTATCTCGGCGAGCCCGGCGATGGCGACCACATTGCGCGCGCCGAGGGCCATTCCCTGCGTTTCCAGCATGATTTCAACGCCGATTGGAGCGTGCTGCTGGGCGGAAGCCTGCGCGACACGCTGCTGACGGGCACATCGTCCGATCCCGAACTGGCGGTCTCGCGCCAGCCGATCTTTCGCGATGAACGGTCGCTGTCGCGCCAGCGCCGCTCGCGCGTGTACGATTCGCAGCAATTCGTCCTTCGCGGAGAGATCAGCGGCGCATTCCAGACCGGCGGGCTGCGGCATCGCGTCCTGATCGGGGCCGATCACGACGAGTTCGACAATCTGCAGGATTTCCGCCGCGTCCGCCCGCCATCGGTGAACAGCAACCCGAGCGGGCAGGCCGTTTACGTCATCGACGTTCTCGATCCCGTCTATGGGCGGTTTCCCCTGCCGACGCCGCTGCCGAAGAACAATCGGCTGGACGAGCAGAAATCGACCGGTTTCTTCATTCAGGATCAGATCGAGCTGACCGATCGCCTGCAGATCCGCATCGGCGCGCGTTACGACGATTTCAGCCTGAGGACCGAAAACTACCTCACCGGCATCGACAGCGAGCGCAAGGACGATCGGATCAGCCCGCAATTCGGTGTGGTCTACGAGATCGCCGATCCGGTCACGCTCTATGCCGCCTATAGCGAGGGCTTCCGCGCCAATATCGGCACCGGCGTGACGGGGCGGATATTCGACCCCGAAATCAGCAAGTCGATCGAGGCGGGCGCCAAGCTGACGCTGCTGAACGGCGCGCTGACGGGCACGTTCACCGTCTACCAGCTCGAGAAGGACAATGTCCTCGCCAGCGACATCAACAATCCGGGCTTCTCCGTCGCCATAGGCGAAGCGCGCAGCCGCGGTATCGAACTGGACGTCAACGGCCGCCTGCCGGGCAATATCGATATCCTGGTGAGCTACGCCCATGTTGATGCGCAATCGCGCTCGAGCGTGCTCGATCCGAATTTCTCCTTCGTCATCGAGCCGGGCGATCCCCTGATCAATATTCCCGACCACACTTTCAACGCGCAGGCGTCCAAGCGTTTCCAGGTTGCGGGACGCGCGGCGAAGCTTGGCGGCGGGGTCCAGTATGTCAGCGATCGGCTGGGCGCGACCGGCACCGATTTCGTCCTGCCCGACCACACGCTGTTCCGGCTGTTCGGCGAGATCGAGCTTCTCGACGATGTCACGCTGTTCGGCACGGTGGCGAATATCTTCAACGCCGACTGGTACGCCAACAGTTACTCGCAACTCTGGGTCCAACCGGGCGCGCCGCGCACTGCGACCATCGGCTTTCGAGCGGGGTTCTGATGACGATGACGGACGCATCCGCCGTTCCCGCGATCGCCATCGAGGGCCTGCATCACAGCTATGGAGCCAATACCGTGCTGCGCGGGCTCGATCTGACCGTGCGCCGGGGCGAAATCTACGCGCTGCTCGGCGGGAATGGGGCGGGCAAATCGACCACGCTGTCCGCTCTTCTCGGCTTCGTCGCGCCACAGGCCGGCACGGTGCGGGTCTGCGGTATCGATCCCGTCGCCGATCCACGATCCGCGCGCGCGGTGATGGCCTATGTGCCGGAGAACGTCTCGCTCTACGAGCATCTCACGGCGCGCGAGAATATCGGCTATTTCCTGTCTCTTGCCCAGACCGGGCAGGGACAGGATGCGATCGAGAGCGGCCTGAGCGCCGTCGGGCTCGCGCCTGAGGCCTGGGACAAGCGCCTTTCCGGCTTCTCGAAGGGAATGCGCCAAAAAGTTGCCATTGCCCTCGCGCTCGCCCGCGATGTTCCCGTGCTTCTGCTGGACGAGCCGACCTCGGGCCTCGACCCGCGCGCCGTGCTCGAATTCAATCGTCTGCTCGATGCCGCGCGCGAGCGGGAAGTCGCAGTGCTGATGGTGACGCACGATATCGTCAGCGCGGTCGATATCGCCGACAGGATCGGCTTTCTCGGGCAGGGTCGGATCGAGGAGGAACGCGCGGCAAGTGCGACCGGCCCGCGCTTCGACTTGAACGCGCTGCACGATTCCTACGCCCATGCAGGAGCAGCCGCATGAGCGCGGCCACGCTGATTGCGCGCGAGGAATGGCGCGTGCTGGCGCGCAACCGCGCGGGTCTGATCGCCGGGGCGCTGTTCGTCCTGCTGATACTCGTTGCCAGTTTCACCAGCCTGGATTGGCGCAGCGCCATCGAGGCGGATCGCGCGCGCTATCAGGCGAGCGTTGACGAATCCTTCGATGCGCAGCCCGATCGCCATCCGCACCGCATGGTGCATTACGGACAGTTCGTGTTCCGTCCGATCGCCCCGCTCGCCTTCTTCGATGCGGGCGTGGACAGCTTCACCGGCAACACGGTCTTCCTCGAAGGGCACCGCCAGAACAGCGCCAATTTTGCAGAAGCGCGCCAGTCCTCGCTGCTGTTGCGGTTTGGTCAGTTGACTCCGGCCTTCGTTCTCCAGACGCTCGCCCCGCTCCTCATCATCTTTCTGGCCTTTGCCAGCGTGGGCCGCGAGAAGGAACGCGCGACGCTGAAGCTGATGCTCGCCCAGGGCTTTAGCGGGCGCAGCCTGATCGCGGGCAAATTGTTGGGGCATGGGGCGATCGCGCTTGGCGTGGGCCTGCCCGCCTTCGCCGTCCTGATCGCGTTTGCGGCCACGGGAGCCGCCGGCTGGGCGAGCGTCGCGCTGATGATCCTCGGCTATGCCGCCTGGCTGATCCTGTGGGCGGCACTGGGTGTGATCGTCTCGGCGCTGGCCGCGCGGCCGCGCGATGCGCTCGCAATCCTGATCGGGCTATGGATGATCGTCGTCATCCTCCTGCCTCGTGCGCTTCCCGAAGCGGCCTCGGCGCAGAGCGAGCTGGCGACCAAGATCGAGACCGAAATCGCGCTGCACCGCGATCTACTGGAAATCGGCGACAGTCACGATCCCGACGATCCCTATTTCAACGATTTTCGCAAACAGGTGCTGACCCGGTACGGCGTCGAAACGGTCGAAGACCTGCCCGTCCAGTATGCCGGGCTCGTCAGCATCGAAGGCGAACGGCTGACGACGCAGATCTATGCCGATGCCGCCGACCGACAGATCGCCAGCGAAAGCGAGCAGAACGCCTTCGTCCACGCGTTTTCCGTCGTGAGCCCACTGATCGCCATCCGGCAGGTGTCGATGGCGCTCGCAGGCAGCGATCCGGCGGCGCATTACGACTTCCTCGATCAGGCCGAGACCTTCCGTTACGATTTCGTGCAGCGCCTGAACCGGATGCAGGCCGAACTTCTGCCGGGCATCGAGGGGGACGATCCGCGCATCCCATCGGCCTATTGGCAGGATATTCCGCGCTTCGCCTACGATGCGCCGGACCCCTTGGAGCGCCCGCGCAGTCTCGTCTGGCCCTTCGCCGTCTTGCTCGGATGGCTGGTTGCGCTGGGTGGACTGGCATTCGTGGCCGTTCGCCGGATCGGGAGGTCGGCACGATGACTAAGGCTGCATCGTCCATCTGGACGGCTGAATTGCGCCTCCTGCTTCGCTCGGGACGCAATCTGCTCGCGCTTATTCTGCTGTTCATGCTCTCGGGCGCGGCCGTCTGGGCCGGTATCGCCGAGATCGAGCACCAGCGTGCCACGATCGAGCGGGTGGAGGCCGAACAAATTCGCGATCTCGCCACGGTCGAGGAGGCGAATGCCGGGCCCGAAGGCGATGCGGGTTACAACGCCTATTACGCTTTCATGCTCACGCAGGATCCACCGCCGCCGCTGGCCTTCGCGGCCATCGGCCAGCGCGACCTGCAACCGTATGTGTTGCGGGTTCGTGCGCTCGGCCTGCAGGCGCAGCTCTACGACTCCGAAACCTATAATCCCGAATTGGCGCTGCCCGGTGTGTTCGACTGGGCTTTCGTACTGATCTACCTTCTGCCGCTGGTCGTGATTGCGCTGGGCCACGATCTGGTGACGGGCGAAAGGGAGACCGGACGTCTCCGGCTGCTGCTGTCTTTGCCCGGCAGCGGTCTGTGGCGGCGCCGGATCGGCCTTCGCTACGGTGCGGTGCTGGCCGCTCTCGGCCTGCCGCTGATTGCTGGTGGGATCGTCATGGCGGCACCTGCCAGCGGTATCGCCGTCATGCTGGGTGCGGCGGCGCTCTATTGTGCCTTCTGGTTTGGCCTCGCCATGCTGATCGGGGCGAGCCTGCGGACCTCCGCCACCGCGGCGGCGGCAATGATCGGCTGCTGGATCGTCCTCACTCTGATCCTCCCCACGCTCGCCAATGCGGCCATCGCGCGAAGCGTTCCCGTCGCCAAGGGGATCGACCTCACCCTGGCACAGCGCGAGATCGTCCATCGCGGCTGGGACGTGCCCAAGGCCCAGACCTTCGAGCGCTTCTTCGTCAATCATCCCGAATGGCGCGGCAAGGAGGAGTTCGAGGGCCGTTTCCACTGGAAATGGTATTACGCCATGCATCAGGTGGGCGACGAGGCGGGTGCGGCTGATGTGAAGGACTATCGCGCCAGCCTGGCGGAACGGGAGGATTTTACGCGGATGCTCGGCCTCGTGCTGCCGGGCGTCGGAACGATGACCGTGCTTCACCGGATTGCGGATACCGACATTGCGGGTCAGCTCGCCTATCAGGACAGCATCGCCGCCTATCACGAGAGATTGCGCCGGTTCTACTATCCCTACCTGTTCGACGAGCGCAGCTTCACGCGTACCGACTTTGCGCAGATCCCGCGTTACGAAACGCGACGCGCGACCGGCACTCTGGATGCCGCGTCGCTGATCGCCCTCGGGATTCTGGCGCTGCTGTTACTCGTAGCCGGGCGCGCGCGGATGGCACGGATCGGCGCGCGGAGACGATCGTAGGCGGCGTACTGCGCCCGAAATCGATGTACCGCGTTGAGAACGCGCGCGCTCTTCCTACCTCTGGGAGATGAAGCCCATTCCCCGTGTCCGCGTGATCGATCTGGAAACCACCGGGTCGAGCCCGCCAGCCCATGCCGTGTGCGAAATCGGTTGGCAGGATGTGGTGCTGCAGGAAGACGGGTTATGGGCGATAGGCGGCGAGGGTGGATCGGCGCTGGTCGATCCGGGGCGATCGATTCCGCCGGTGACGATGGCCGTTCATCACATCATGGACGAGGACGTAAAGGGCGCACCGTTCTGGCAGGAGATCGCCCCGACGATCCTTCGCCCGGAAGGTGGAGCGCTCGCCCTCGCAGCGCACCGGGCGTCGTTCGAGCAGCGCTTCTGCACGCCGAAGCTTTCGGGCGGCGCGAAATGGATCTGTACCTGGAAATGTGCGCTGCGCCTGTGGCCCGACAGTCCGGGCTTTTCGAACCAGGTTCTGCGGTACTGGCGGATGCCGGAAGGGCTCGACCGGTCGAAAGGCCTGCCGGTCCATCGTGCCTTTCCGGACGCTTACGTGACGGCACACCATCTGCGCGATCAGCTCAATGCCGCCGGGCTCGAACAATTGCTGGCATGGAGCAACGAACCCGGCCTCCTTCCACGCGTGCCCTACGGCCCCGATCGCGGCGCATACTGGCGCAAGCTTTCAGACGAGACGTTGCGGCGCTTCACATCGGACCGGAACGAGGATGTGCGTTTTTCCGCCCGACGGGAAATCGAGCGACGCGATGGAACGAGCCTGCCCCGAGAAGACGAGCCGAAACAGGGTGAGCTGCTTTAAGAAAGCAGCCCGGCCGCGAATGTGACGGCGCACCGTACCGGAAACCTGTTCGCGACGCGTTTCGGTCTTTCTCGTTCCGTCGATTTCCTGACGTCGGACAGGTCGCAACGCGGATGGCAATCCGCGCGCGGCGGGCTAGAGCGGTTGAATGGAGACGGGCTTGTTATCCGCAATTCGCGATGCCGACTGGCTGACGTCGCAGCGTGTGCGGGCCTATGCTCTCATGCTGGGGGTTGCCGCTTTTGCCTTGCTGGCGATGGCCTGGATCGAGGCGACGGGCGAGACCGGAAGCGATTTTCTCGCCTTCTGGGGCGCGGGCAGGATTGTGGTGGGGGGCGATCCCGCGCTCGTTTACGATCTGGCCGTGCAGGAGCGCGTACAGACCGCCACGGCGAGCCGGGGCTGGTTCGCTTTCGTCAATCCGCCTCCCTTCCTGTTCCTTGCCGCACCATTTGGATTGCTGCCCTTTCCGCTTGCCTGGATCGTTTGGGTCGCGGTTGGGTATGCGGCTTTCGTATGGGCAGGCATTCGAGCGTTTCCGCGCCTGTGGCCGCTGGTCCTCGTCTATCCCGGAGCCCTGATCGCGGCGACCCATGCGCAGACCGGGCTGTTCGTCGGCGCCCTGCTGATCGCTGCCGTGCATCGCCTCGATACCCGTCCCGTGCGATCGGGCGCGATGGTGGGCGCGCTGATCGTGAAGCCGCATCTGGCGCTGCTTTGGCCGTTCTGGCTCGCAGCGGGGCGGCGGTGGCGCACTTTCGCGGCGGCGGCTGTCTGCGTGTTCGCTCTTATTCTCGCGAGCTGGGCGGTGTTCGGCACGGCGACATGGCTCGGGTATCGGGAAAGCTGGGACGCGAGCGAGAATTTGATGCGACGCGATGCGGCGGAATTCTATCTTCGCATGGTCAGCCTCTATGCGCAGGCGCGCCTTTATCTCGCCCATCCCGTCGCGCTCGGCCTGGCGGTCCTGCTGACGCTCGCGACTATCGCTCTCGCGGTCCGGTCGTGGCAGCGCTTTACGGGCGATGTGCGGGCGAGCGGTGCGCTGCTGCTGGCGGCGAGCGCGCTCGCCTCGCCCTATCTCTTTTCCTACGACCTGCCGTTCCTGCTTTTCCCCACCCTGTGGTTGGTCGAACAGGGGCGCAGGCACGGTTTCCGCCCGTTCGAGAAACTCGCTCTCGTCGGCCTCTATTTCGCGCCCTTCGCGCTAAGGGCCGCTGCGCTGCCGCTCGGTCTCAATCTCATGCCTTTGGCCTCCGCCGTGCTGGTCTGGCTGGTGTGGGGCCGGGGCGGACGGGAACCGGATGCGCGGTCCGAAGGTTGAGCATGGTGGACGGAGGGAGCAAATTTCATGGGGAGATCCATCATGTCGAGTTTGTCCTTCCGCAGCAGCCGTCCCGATGGCTGGACCATGCCCAAGACGGCGCAGGATTCCGGGCTGCGCCGCCAGGTCTATGGGAAGATCCAGCCGATGGAGCAGCCGGGTTTCTGGGCGCGCCTGTTCGGGCAAAGCTGATGCAGCGTTGAACGCACACTAGATTTGAAGAGGGGCCGGTAAGCGCAGTGCTTACCGGCCCCTTTTTCGTTTCGGGTCGGGCTGGTTGCCCGGCGGTCAGTATTCCTCCGGCTCTTCCGGCGTATCGGCGAGATGGTCCTTGCCCGCCTTGCGATCGCCGCGCGCCAGCTTGAACACCACGCCCGATAGCAGCGCCAGCGCCAGCAGGTTGGGCAGCGCCATCGCCGCGTTGGAGATATCCCCCAGACGCCAGACCAGCTGGCTCGGCTGAGTCGCGCCGACGAAGATGCCGATGCACCAGATCACGCGCCACGCGATGTGGAGCGCCTTTTCCCCGCCGCGCGTCGATCCCGGCACCCGGTCGTAGAGGAAGGTGATCGCGCGCTCGCCGTAATAGCTCCAGGTCAGAAGCGTGGTGAACACGAACAGGATCAGCGCGACGCTGGCCACCAATGTTCCGAGCGGAATGCCGCCGATCAGCGTCGGGAACGCCGCCGCGAAGGCGCCGCTGGTGGTCACGAACCCGCTCATCGCGGTGGTGCCCAAGTCGGATTGCCAGACATGGCGCACCGCTTCGCCATTATAGGTGAAGTCGCCTTCCACGGTCAGGATCACCAGCGCCGTCATGGTGCAGATGATGATCGTGTCGATGAACGTGCCCAGCATCGCCATGCGGCCCTGCAGTTCGGGATCGTCGGTCTGTGCCACGGCATGGGCGATCGGGGTCGAACCCTGGCCGCTTTCGTTCGAAAACAGGCCGCGCGCCACACCCGCCCGGATCGCCAGGATGATCGCCGCACCGGCGAAGCCGCCCGTCGCGCTCTGCACGTTGAACGCGCCGTCGAAGATCCGCCCGAAGGTTTCCGGCAGATCGCCGAAATTGAGGATCAGCGCGATCACCGCCATCACGATATAGGCGGCGGCCATGAAGGGAACGACGCTTTCCGCGACGCGCCCGATCGACTTGATCCCGCCGATGATGACGATGAACACGGTGACCGCCACGATCAGACCGCCCAGCCAGCGTTCGATGCCGAACAGCTCGTTGAGGCCGCTGGCGACTTCGTTGGACTGGATCGAATTGCCGGTGACCAGCGCGCTGAACAGCGTGCCGAGGCAGAACAGGATCGCCAGCCAGGTGTATTTGGGGCCGAGGCCCATCATGATGTAGGTCATCGGACCGCCGCGATAGACTCCGTCGGAGGTCTTCTCGCGATAGCGGATGGCGAGGCTGCCTTCCGCAAAGCCCAGCGCCATGCCGAACAGCGCCGTCACCCACATCCAGAAGATCGCGCCCGGTCCGCCCAGTGCGATGGCGGTGGCGACGCCGGCGAGGTTGCCGGTCCCGACCTGGCCCGACAGCGCGGTCGACAACGCGGCGAAGGGCGAGATTTCACCTGCGCCCTTGCCCTTGCGGCCCTTGAACAGGCCGGCAAAGGCGCTGCCCAGCTTGACGATCGGATAGAAGCGCAGGCCGATCATGATCCACGCGCCGATGCCCAGAAGGATCAGGGCCAAGGGCGGGAAGGGTATCACCGCTTCCCCGTTCCAGGTTCCCCCCCAGATAAAGTCGGAGATATTGGTGACCGGCTCGATCATGCGCTCGCCGAATGACGCTGGCTGGCTGGTTGCCATCTATTCAAAACCCCTCATACGTCCCGTTGAAGCGCGGCACGCTAGTCAGGCGGGGCGCGCTTGACCAGCCCTGCGCGCCGTTTTGTCCGCTCGCGGCGCATGGTGGGGTGCGGCACGAGCCGAATCGACGAGCTTGCGTTTCGGCGTGTGCGCGCCTAACAGCGGGGCCGTCTTCCGACATCGGCGGTATCATCCAGCCCCTCCCGATCTTGAATCGGGGCGGCGATGCCCCCATCCCGGAAGCCACGACAATTCGATTCGAAAGCGAGTGAGTTCCCGATGGCCGATAACGCTCCCAAGGCTGCGCCGAAACCTGCGACCAAGACGTCGCCCGCGGAATTCGTCAATCAGGTCCGCGCCGAAACGCGCAAGGTCGTCTGGCCGACCCGCGAAGAGACGATCCGCACGGCGATCTTCGTCTTCATCATGATGGTGATCCTCTCGCTGTTCTTCCTGGGCGTGGATTCGGCCTTCGGGGCCGTGGTGAGCTGGCTGCTCACTCTCGCCTGAGGCCGCTTTCCGGCCACCGA
>NZ_LWFF01000181.1 GCF_001635685.1 Erythrobacter sp. HI0063 | reverse complement strand
CAGGCTCATCAGAACGCTGGACACGACGAGGTCGATCACGAGGAAGGGAAGGAACAGCATGAAGCCGATCTGGAAAGCGGTCTTCAATTCGCTGGTCACGAAGGCGGGCAGCAGGATCGAAAACGGAACGTCCTGGGGCGAAGCGAACTGGCCCGCATCGGCGATGTCCGCGAACATTTCGAGGTCGTATTCGCGCGTCTGGCGGATCATGAACGCATGGAACTGGTCGCCCGCCCGCTCGATCGCGACTTCCGCGCCGATCTGGCCTGCGGAATAGGGCGC
>NZ_LWFF01000180.1 GCF_001635685.1 Erythrobacter sp. HI0063 | reverse complement strand
TGCGATATACTCGCACGCCGGAAGTGGCGGCACCCGAACCGGTCGCGGTCGATCCTGCCGCCGATGCCTATGGCATTGGATATCGCGAAGGGCATGCTGCCGCACGTGCCGAAGCCGAGGCGGAACTGATGCGCGAACGTCAGGAGCGCGCTCGTATCGAATTGGCCTTTGCCCGCTTCGATGCCGAAAGCGCGCTTGCGCTGCGCGAGAATCTGAGGACCACCGTTCTTGCCCTTTGCGAGGATGCGGTTCTGCCGCTGGCGCTCGATCGAGACGGGCTCGCTCGCCGGATCGAAGCGGCTGCGGCGATGTTCCAGCGCCGCCATGACGAGAGGACTATC
>NZ_LWFF01000179.1 GCF_001635685.1 Erythrobacter sp. HI0063 | reverse complement strand
GAAGGGCGAATACCGCGCGGCCTGCGCCGAACACGGCATCGTCTTCGTTGCGCCCGACACGTCCCCGCGTGGTGACGACGTGCCCGATGCCGAGGACGAGTATGATTTCGGCAAGGGCGCGGGCTTCTATATCGATGCGACCGAAGAGCCGTGGGCGAAAAACTTCCGGATGCGCAGCTATATCGAGCGCGAACTGCCCGACCTGATCGCGGCGGAATTCCCGGTCGACATGACACGTCAGGCGATCACCGGCCATTCGATGGGCGGCCACGGCGCGCTGACGATCGGCCTGCGCAATGCGGATCGGTTTCGCTCGATCAGCGCGTTCAGCCCCATCGTGGCGCC
>NZ_LWFF01000178.1 GCF_001635685.1 Erythrobacter sp. HI0063 | reverse complement strand
GTTCACACGAAGACCCGGAGACACAAGATGTCGTTGCTCGAAGCCCGCAAGACCTACAAGCCGTTCGAATACCCCTGGGCTTACGAGTTCTGGAAACGTCAGCAGCAGATCCACTGGATGCCGGAAGAAGTGCCGCTGGGCGAGGATTGCCGCGACTGGGCGCAGAACCTCACCGATCACGAGCGCAATCTGCTCACGCAGATTTTCCGATTCTTCACCCAGGCCGATGTCGAGGTGCAGGATTGCTACCACGAGA
>NZ_LWFF01000177.1 GCF_001635685.1 Erythrobacter sp. HI0063 | reverse complement strand
GTGTTCAAGCCGACGGAAGTGAAGATGATGCTCGCCGCCTTCTCCAATATGGAGACGGTGCATATCGCCGCCTATTCCCACCTTCTCGACACGATCGGCATGCCGGAAAGCGAATACGGCATGTTCCTCGAGTACGAGGAGATGAAGGACAAGCACGATTACCTGCAGGAATTCGGCGTCGACAATGACGAGGATATCGCCCGCACGCTGGCGATGTTCGGCGGCTTTACCGAAGGGCTGCAGCTGTTCGCCAGCTTCGCCATGCTGATGAACTTCCCGCGCTTCAACAAGATGAAGGGGATGGGCCAGATCGTGAGC
>NZ_LWFF01000176.1 GCF_001635685.1 Erythrobacter sp. HI0063 | reverse complement strand
TCACGATGCGACCATCGTGGAGCTGCCTAACATGATTGGTGCGCCGTCGCGCAGTCCGGCCCTTCACGAGCAACCGACGCCAGAGACCCTGCATTGCGTACCGCTCGGCGTTGAGGAGATGCGCCAGCACATGGGGACGATCGCCCAGACACTGCGCGAGGCGGACCCGGCGCTTTTCGTCATCGACGTGTCGGCGGAAATCGCCCTTCTGTCGCGAATCATGAGCGTTCCCGCCGTCACTATCAGAATGCATGGCGACCGCGAGGATATCGGCCATGTCGCAGGATACGAGGCGTGCGTTGCCATGCTCGCCCCCTTCGACGAACGGATCGAACAGGATAGCTATCCCAAGCGCCTGCGCGATCG
>NZ_LWFF01000175.1 GCF_001635685.1 Erythrobacter sp. HI0063 | reverse complement strand
CGTGGCACCGCTCGATACCGGCGCGGGCGATGCTGGCCTTTCGGTGTTGCGTAGCGGCTATGGCCTCGCTGCGCCCGACTATCTCAAGGGAGACCCCGAACGCCTGAGCGGTTACGTGACGGCTGAGCGGCTGGCGCGCATGAACCGGCAGGGGATGCACGGCACGTTCGCACAGGACCCTGCGGACTATCGCAAAGATCCCGGTTACGTGGTGCCGCGCGAGACTGTGGCGCAATTCTTCGACACGCCCACGCCCGA
>NZ_LWFF01000174.1 GCF_001635685.1 Erythrobacter sp. HI0063 | reverse complement strand
CAGCATGATCCCGAAGCTGGAAGCGATTCTGCCCCATTTCGAGACAGTCGAGATTATTAGCTCTGTCGACCTACTCATAAAAAGGGTCGAAATCCTAGAAGTCGATCTTGGACGCTTTCATCAAGAAAGCATAATGCGGGACGACAAAGAATGGGAATGCGCAAAAAGAGAATGGCAGGATGCGAGGTAAATCCTGCATCTAGATTAGCTACTTCGCGAGATGGTCTCGATCCTCTCTTACCTGGTTTGCCGGGCTGGGACGAGAAGCAATCACGATTCTTCGAAATCGTGACTTTAGCTATGCCTGGTCTTGAGGAAAGCGCCGCGCGGATCGCTCGTGCCTTTCCGGTCGGAGAGACCTCAGCTTGCGCCATAGCTCTCTCTTCCGCGACGACCGGAGCAGGATTTGAGCGATGGCCGGGGATGCGTGACGAGATCGCCACCGGACATCCTGTCGCCGTGGCGCTTTCAAAGGCAACAGAAGACGAGCGCTATCCGGT
>NZ_LWFF01000173.1 GCF_001635685.1 Erythrobacter sp. HI0063 | reverse complement strand
CGGCTTCGTGCCCTCAATTCGGAAATCGGAGATACAAATGCCGATCTCGAAAGCCGACATTCTCCAAGTGCAAGGCAGACTGTTCGCGTAAGGCTTTTGACAACACCAGATCAATGATCTAGCAGTTTGACTTCGGGCACTTATTCCGGCGCCCGGTAAGGCAATGCGCCCAAGTCCGGCTCGATGAGCTGTGTGCGAAGGACGCGTTGATGAATTCTCCCGCTAATTCAGGTTCCGTAGAACAAACTCCGATCCCGTTTTCCGANGGGGTGCGTGT
>NZ_LWFF01000172.1 GCF_001635685.1 Erythrobacter sp. HI0063 | reverse complement strand
GATCCGCGCGGGTTCAAATATTACTGGTTCGGATTGGAAGCGATCGAGCATACGCTGGACCACGGCACCGATCTCGAAGCCATCGACGAAGGCTATATCGCGGTCACGCCGCTCCAGCTCGATCTGACGCACCACGCCTCGCTCGGCGCATTGGCGGACCGGTTCGCGTAATGAGCGCGGACAAGCAGGTCGACCGGATCGTGCAGCAGCGCAAGCCGCGCGCCTATCGCGGCCCGCGCCATAAGCCGCTGCGCCGCGCCGTGAAGCTGCCCGTCTGGGGCGATCTCGGCATCCGGCTGGGCCTGGCCCTGCTCCTCATCGCCATCGTGGTCA
>NZ_LWFF01000171.1 GCF_001635685.1 Erythrobacter sp. HI0063 | reverse complement strand
TTACGCGATGTTCTCAGACGCCAGCCCCGCGCCGATCCTCGACGAGGACGAATTGCTTTAGATCAGGCCCGCAATCTCCAGCGCCTCGTCCACCGCCTTGCGGCTGGCCTCGCTCGCGCGGCACAGCGGCAGGCGGACTTCGTCGGAGAACCAGTCGTGCACGCGGCTCAGCGCGTATTTCGCCGGCGCGGGGCTGGCGTCTGAGAACATCGCGTAATGCAACGGGAACAGCCGGTCGTTCAGTTCGCGCGCCTTGGCCAGCTCGTTCGCGGCGATCGCCTCGTGGAATTCGGCGCACAGCGCAGGCGCGACATTGGCCGTCACCGAGATACAGCCCGATCCGCCCGCCGCCGCATGGGGCAGCCACAATTCGTCATTGCCCGATAGCTGGCAGAAATCCTTCGACAGGCCCATGCGATGATCGGCCACGCGCGACAGGTCGCCGCTCGCATCCTTGATCGCCACGATCCGGTCGGGGAACATGCGCACCAGCTCCACCACCGTCTCGTCCTCGATATCGGTCACGGTGCGTCCGGGCACGTTGTAGAGCACGATGGGCAGATCGCTGTGTTCGGCGAGATAGCTGAAATGCGCGATAAGCCCGGCCTGGCTGGGGCGGTTGTAATAAGGGGCGACGCACAGGCCCGCCGCCGCCCCGGCCTTCCTCGCGAACTGCATGTGGAGCAGCGCGTTCTTGGTATCGTTACTGCCGCAGCCCGCGATCACCGGCACGCGGCCCGCCGCCTGTTCGATGCAGACTTCGATCACCCGGTGATGCTCCGCATTCGACAGCGTCGATGCCTCGCCCGTGGTGCCGCAGGGGACGAGGCCCTTGCTGCCATTCTCGATCTGCCAGTCGATCAGCTTGCGATAAGCGACCTCATCGAACGTCCCGTCGCGAAAAGGAGTCGCCAGAGCGGGAATCGAACCTGTGAACATTTACCCGTATCCTGCGTTAGGGGCATGACAATGCGAGCGAATTCGCCGCATCGACGCGATTTCATTCAGCGCCTGATAATGAGCGGGGGGACACTATGTCCAGCATGGTACTCAAAACAGTTTTCAAGACCGCAATTCTCGCCGGCACCGCTCTGGCAGCCCCTTCGATCGCAACCGCGCAGGACGGATCGAGCTGGGATCGCGCGCGCAGCAATCTCGTCGCCGAACAGCCGGGCCGGATGGCGCCCGCGATCGAGCGATGGGAATATCTGATCGGTCAAGACGGGTTGCCGTTTTCGACCTATGCCAATTTCATCACGACCTATGAGGGCTTCCCCCAGCAGGACCGGTTGCAGCGCCGCGCGGAAGCCGCGCTCGATCGCGATCCGGTGTCGCCGGAAGAGCTGGTCGCCTTTTTCGACCGCAATCCGCCGATCACCAACAGCGCGAAGGCGCGCTACGCCCTGGCGCTGGGCACGCAGAACCGGCCCGAGGCCTATGACGTGGCACGCGCGGCATGGCGTGGCGGCACGATGAGCGGCACGTCGGAGGCCTATATCCAGGGTCTTTACGGTACGCGCTTCTCCGCCGAGGATCAGGATGCGCGCATGGACGCGCTGCTGTGGCAGGGCGACAGCGAAGGTGCCGCGCGCCAGGCGGTCCGCGTCTCGCCGCAAAATCGCGGCCTCGCGATGGCGCGCCTGTCGCTGTTGCAGGGCTCGATGCCGGACACCTCCGCCCTCGCCCCGAATATCGCGCGGAGCGATCCGGGCTATGTTTACAATCTCGTGCGCCATTACCGCACGTCGCGCCAGCTGCCGCAGGCCGTGGCTCTGCTGACCAGCCGCCCGAGCTTCGAGGAACCCGCGTTCGATTCCGAAGCGATGATCGGCGAAATGCTGAGCGTCGCGCGGGGCGCCAGCTCGGGCCAGGCGGCGCAGATCGCCGGATCGGTCGACGATCTGTTCGCGCCGGGCTTCGATGTCAGCACGGGTAGCTATCGCCTGCGCGACGATTACACGTCGCTGATGTGGCTCGGCGGCACGTCCGCGCTGTGGGATCTGGGCGACGGACGCCGCGCCGCGCCGCTCTTCTACCGTTACGGCGCCGCCGCACAGACGCCGCAGACGCGGTCCAAGGGGTTCTACTGGGCCGGTCTCGCCGCCAAACGCGCCGGAATGGCGGACGAGGCGAACCGCTATTACGAAATGGCGGCGGAATATCCGGACCGGTTTTACGGCCAGCTCGCGCTCAAGGAACTGGGCCGCCCCGTGCCGAAGCTTGCCGCCGACAATCTGACCGTGCCCAGCCCGGAAGCGCGCCAGGCCTTCGCCTCGCGCCCGATCGTCGCGGCGGTGCGCGAAGTGGCGCGCGATGCGCCGTGGCGCACCGGCATCCAGTTCTATCGCGAGCTCGCTCAATCGGCGGACACGCTGGAAGAACACCAGATGGTCGCCGACCTCGCTCGCGAGATCGGCCGCCGCGATCTGGCGGTGAATGTCGCCGAAGCCGCCGGGGCCGACGGGCACGACGAATTCGTGACGCAGGGCTTCCCGGTCCTGCCGCTGCCGCCGGGCGCTGAATTCACGCTGGTGCACGCCATTGCGCGACAGGAAAGCCAGTTCGCCCAGAACGCGATCAGCCATGCGGGTGCGCGTGGCCTGATGCAGCTGATGCCGCCCACTGCGCGCGAAGAAGCGCAGAAGGCCGGCATGACCTACATGACATCCTCGCTGATCGACGATGCGAGTTACAACATCCGCCTCGGCTCGAACCACATCACCCGGCTCGTCAGCTATTACGACGGCAGCTATCCGCTGGCCTTCGCGGCCTACAATGCGGGGCCCGGCAATGTGAACAAGTGGCTGCGCGCGAACGGCGATCCGCGCACCGGATCGATTAGCTGGGTCGAATGGATCGAGAAGATCCCGTTCTTCGAAACCAAGAACTACGTCCAGCGCGTGATCGAAAACGCCGCCGTCTACGAACAGCTCTATCCCGAGCGGACGGCCTATGGCCGCGCACGCTCGGCAGGTGACTTCCTGCGCTGATATCGGATAGGAGGCGGGCAATGCCTGCCTCCTCTTCGCCATCGAATCCGGGCGCTCCCCCGCGCAAAACCAATCCGATCAGCCCGGCGGGTTATGCCGCGCTGAAGGCGCGCTACGATCACCTGCTCGGCACCGAACGCCCCGCCATCGCGGAGATCGTGAACTGGGCCGCGGGCAATGGCGATCGCAGCGAGAACGGGGACTATCTCTACGGCCGCAAGCGGATGCGCGAAATCGATCGCGAGCTGGGCCATCTGGCGCGCCGGATGAAGGCGTCGCGCGTCATCGAACCGCATGAGCAGGTCGACCGGTCGCGCGCATTCTTCGGCGCGACGGTCACGCTGGCCGACGAGGACGACGAACGCCGCATCGTGACGCTGGTGGGCGATGACGAGCAGGATGCGGGCACCGGCAGGATCGGGTGGACCAGCCCTCTGGCGCGCGCCTTGCGCGGTGCGGCGATCGGCGATCTGCGCACCGTTCGCCTGCCGGGCGGCGCCAAGGAATGGGAAGTGATGGAGATCGCTTATGACTAGGCTGGCGGTTCTTCTCCTGCTGGCGGTCGCCGCGCCGCTTCAGGCCAAACAGAGCCTCGGCGTGTTCGGCGATTGGGGCGCGTTTCGCGACGCGCTTCGCGCCGGCCCACGCTGCTATGCCATCGCCATGCCCGCTCCGAGCCGCCTGCAGCGCGATCACGAACCCTATGCGACGATCGCCACCTGGCCGCGCCGCAGTATCCGGGGCCAGGTCCATCTGCGCCTGTCGCGCACTATCCGCGCCAACGCCGCCATCACGCTGATCGTCAGCGGCAAGAGATTCGCGCTGAGCGGAAGCGGGGCAGACGCCTGGGCGCAGGATCGCGGCGGGGATGCCGCCATCGTCGCCGCCATGCGTTCCGCGGGCAGTATGACGGTCTCTTCCACCGATACGAGCGGGCGGCGCTTTTCGAACACCTACACGCTAGACGGCGCATCCTCAGCCATGGACGCCGCCACCATCGCCTGCGCCCGGCGCTAGACACGAAAAGGCCGGAGGCGCACGATGCGCCCCCGGCCCGTTTTTTCGTCGATCAGGCTGCGATCAGAAACGCAGACCGTAACCCACCATCACCTGGTGACGGTCGAGGTCGATCTCGCCCAGATCCTGGTCGGGCGCGTCGCCTTCGAAGTCCAGCTCGGCATCGCTGTAGTTCGAATAGCGGTATTCGATCTTGGCGAAGCTGTTGCCGCTCAGCGCGTATTCCGCACCGGCGCCGATCCGGAAGCCGTCGGTGTCGATCTTGGCGCGATATTCGTCACCGTCGAACGAGCTTTCGATGTTGTAGCGAGCGTTGGTGTAGCCGCCCTTACCGTAGATCAGGAGATCCGGCGCCGCGAGGAAACCGGCACGCGCACCGACATAGATGTCGCGGCCCGTCTCGACGTTGCCGAGGCCGAAGCCTTCGAAATCGCCATCGGTGAACTCGGTCTTCGCGGTGGAATCGCTCAGTTCCGCTTCGACACCGAGGACGACGCCGCCGGCATTGAAATCGTACCCGGCGCCGATGCCGTAGTTGAAACCGTCGATCGACTGATCGTCGTCTTCGTTCACGTCGTTATCCGCATCGCTGCCCGCAGTGCTGACGTCGTAACCGGCGAGGCCTTCGACGCGGAAGCCGGTGAAGGGATCGTCGGCGCTCTGCGCCATGGCAGGGGCTGCAACCGCAAAGGTGGATGCAGCGGCGAGGAGGACAGTAATCTTCTTCATTGGTATTCTCCGTTATTCGCACGACCCTCGGCATCGTCTGTTATCCGGTGCGTCGCGTCGGGCACGGTAAGGAAACGGCGGTCGGAGCCGTGTGGTTTCATTAACGTCACACAACATGAAAGTGTTGCAGATTTGAAACATTCTTGCGGCCAGATTAACAGTCGCAGTCCAATCCCGTCACCCTGCGAAGGCCAGCCGTCGACTTACCGAGACACCATCGTGCCCTCGCCTGCCGCCGCTTTCAAATTGGTCCGGACATCGCTATATGCGCGGTTCCCATGGCCGATACGAACCTCATGAGCATCCCCGGGCAAGTGGACCCGGTTCCCGTCGCACGCGACATCACCCCGCGCGCCGACGGCCGCATCGACCTGCTCGGCCTGCCGCGCGAGCGGATCCGCGACCTGTTCGCCGAAGCCGGGCTCGACGAGAAACAGGCGAAACTGCGCGCCAAGCAGGTGTTCCACTGGCTCTATCATCGCGGCGTCACCGATTTCGATGCGATGACCGATATCGCCAAAACGATGCGCCCCTGGCTGGCGGAACGCTTCGTGATCGGGCGGCCCGACGTGGTCGAAGCGCAGCATTCCACCGATGGCACGCGCAAATGGCTGCTTAAGACCGATGACGGCCACGAATTCGAAATGGTCTTCATCCCCGATGCGGATCGCGGAACGCTGTGCGTTTCCAGCCAGGTCGGCTGCACGCTCAATTGCCGCTTCTGCCATACGGGCACGATGCGCCTGGTCCGCAATCTGACGCCGGGCGAAATCGTCGGCCAGGTCATGCTGGCGCGCGATGCGCTGGGCGAATGGCCCAAGGGAGCGATGGACGATCTGGGTGAGGAGAGCGAGAGCGCCTATACGTCCGACGGACGCCTGCTCACCAATATCGTGATGATGGGCATGGGCGAACCGCTCTATAATTTCGACAATGTCCGCGATGCGCTGCGCATCGTGATGGATGGCGACGGGCTTGCCCTGTCGAAGCGCCGGATCACTCTGTCGACCAGCGGCGTGGTGCCGATGATGGCGCGCTGCGGCGAGGAGATCGGCGTCAATCTGGCCGTATCGCTTCACGCGGTCACCAAGGATGTCCGTGATGAGATCGTGCCGATCAACAAGAAATACGGCATCGAGGAATTGCTGCAGGCCTGCGCGGATTATCCCGGCGCGTCGAATGCGCGGCGCATCACGTTCGAATACGTCATGCTGAAGGACAAGAACGATAGCGACGAGGATGCACGCGAGCTCGTCCGCCTGCTGCGCCAGTACGATCTGCCCGCCAAGGTGAACCTGATCCCCTTCAATCCCTGGGGCGGCGCGCCCTACGAATGTTCGACCCCTGAACGCATCAAGTGGTTTTCGAACATCGTCTTCGAAGGCGGCATCAGCGCGCCCGTCCGCACGCCGCGCGGCCGCGACATCGACGCTGCCTGCGGCCAGCTGAAAACCACGGCGGAAAAGAAAAGCCGCGCGCAACGCGATCGCGAGGCGGCGGAAAAAGCGCAGACCGTCGAGGCTTGATCGCATGACCGAAAAGCGGGGCGGGCTGACGATGTGGCGCTATCGCCGTCGCTTCAAGCTCGCCGGCCAGTCCGGCCGCGTCACTCTTCGTTCGCGCACGGACGGGCTATTCAGCACGCTCGAACTCGAAGGGTGGCCGGTCGCCGAGGACTGGACCCCCGCGATCGGGCCCGGCGCGATAAGAAATCACCTGCTGGAAACCACGCTGCCCGATGGATCGGCGTTGGCGGTCGAAGCGGGTTATATCAGCTCGCTCAATATGGGGATCGCGGTCCGCCAGGACGGCCGTCTGGTGCATGAAAGCCACCCCGGACGTGCCATCGCCTATCCGGAAAAATATCGCGAACAGATGGCCGCCTTTACAGACGGGTCGATGAGCGATGCGTTCAAACAGAACGCGACAGGCGGCGCGCATTCCGACATCGATTTCGGCGCGTTCAAACGAAATCGCATCCCGCTCGCCGTCGATATCATCCTGGGACTGCTGTTCTTCGTCATTGCCAAATACACCGACCTGACGACCGCCGCCATCGTCGGGGCGGGTCTCGGTCTGGTGCTGCTCGTCGCGCAGAAGATCACGAAGATCGACCTGCTCGGCGGGCTGGCGCTGTTCGGGATCGCATTGATGCTTGCATCGGCAGGTCTTGCCCTGCTGTTCCAGTCGGACGACGCGGTGAAATACCGCACCACAGTGATCGGCCTGATCAGTGCCGGCCTGTTCCTGGCGGACGGATTGCGCGGCGGAAACGGTCTGGCGATCCGGCTGAGGAACTATCTCCCCTATCGCGGTATCGATGCCGGGCGGCTCGGCATCGGCATGGGACTGATGGGCGCGGTCATGGCCGCCCTCAATCTCCTCGTCGCCCTCTACACCTCGACCGATGTCTGGCTGTTCTATAGCACTTTCGCCGATTTCGTTGTGTCGATGGGTTTGATCCTGCTGGTCTTTCAGTATGCGCAAGGCAAAATCTGGCGCGATGCCTATCCGCCATACCGGCAGCCGGAAATGGCGGAGTGACGATGGGTGGAGGCGATCCCGCCACGCTCGCTTTTTATCAGGCGCAGGCACCGCGCTATACGCTGAGCTTCGGTCAGGCGCCCAGCCGTCATCTCGATCCCTTTCTCGACCGGTTGGAACCGGGGGTCCGCGTGCTCGAACTGGGCTGCGGCGGCGGGCGCGACGGGGCGCGGATCGTCGAACGCGGCTTCGATCTGGACGCGACCGACGGGGTTTCCGCAATGGTGCGAAAGGCGAACGAACGCTTCGACCTCGGCGCGCGGGTGATGCGCTTCGACGAACTGGACGCGGTTTCGGCGTATGATGCGGTATGGGCGCATGCCTGCCTGCTCCATGTTCCGCGCATGAACCTGCACGGCGTGCTCGCCGCGATTCGGACCGCGTTGAAGCCGGGGGGCTGGCATTACGCCAGCTACAAGCTCGGCTCCGGCGAAGGGCGCTGCCTGCTCGGCCGGCTGCATAATTTTCCCGACGCCGCCTGGATCGAAAGCGTCTATCGCGATGCGGGCTTCGTCATCGCCGCCAGCGAGGTGTTTCGCGGCGAAGGCGCCGATGGGACCGTGCGCGATTGGATCGCGCTCACGGTCAAGGTAGAGGATCGCTCATGAGTACCCCTATCCTTACCGCTATCTGTACTGGTCAGCCCAAGCCCTTCCGCGGGGACGAGACCAGCGCGATCGACAAGCATCCGGTCGAAGGCCGGGTCGCGATCGGTCGGCTCGGCGTGGCGGGCGATGCGGTGGCGGATCACAAGCATCATGGCGGGCCCGAAATGGCGGTGCATCAATACCCGCACGATCACTATCCGATGTGGCGTGATGTTCTGGGCGGGCACGAGCTTTTGGAGCGACCCGCAGCGTTCGGGGAAAACATCGTCGCCACCGGATGGACCGAGGACGCGGTTCACATCGGCGATCGGTTTCGCATCGGCACCGCGCTCCTCGAAATCAGCCAGCCGCGCCAGCCCTGCTGGAAGATCGAACACCGCTTCGGTCGCAAGGGAATGATCAAGCAGATCCTCAAGACCCATGCCTGCGGATGGTATTATCGCGTGCTGGAAGAAGGCGAGGCCGCAGCGGGCGACGCGATCGAGCGTGTGGGGCGCGGCCACGAGGAGTGGAGCGTCGCACAGGTCTTCGCTGCGCTGTTCGACCCTGCCGCATCGACCATGCCGGACGATCTGCGCGCTATCGTTGGGCTGGAACGACTCTGCCCGCAATGGCGCGAAAAGGCGCGCGAATTGCTGGAGGTGTGACGTCTCGTCACTAAAATCCTCACGGCCTGTCGCGAATTTTCGAAGACAACGCTGCGTTCACCTGAGGTTGTGGCCGAACTCGCAAACGTCCGCACTGTGATTGACAAGACCGCAGTCGTGAGGACGTGACTATGAAAAAACTCGCTCTGGCTTTTGCCGCTTCGACCATGGCCGTGACTGGCATCGGAACCGCCGCACCGGCGCTCGCCGATCCGCCGTCCTGGGCGCCCGCCCACGGCAAGCGCGCCAAGGATCGCGCCGCTTATTCGCGCTATGACAATTCGCGCTATGACCGCCGAGGCTATTACGTGCAGCCGCAGCGCATCACGCGTTCCGACCGCATGTGGCGCGGCGATGACGGGCGCTATTATTGCAAGCGCGACAATGGCACGACCGGCCTCGTGATCGGCGCGGGCGTAGGCGCGCTGGCCGGACACGAACTGGCGGGCCGTGGCGACCGGACGCTGGGCGCGATCCTGGGCGGCGCGGTCGGCGCGCTGATCGGACGCGAAATCGACCGTGGGAGCCTCAGCTGCCGCTGATCGATTTTCGACATTGCAAGCAAGAGAAAGGCGCGTCGTCCCTCCTCGTTATAGCAGGAGGGAGACGCGCCTTTTCTTTATCCGCCGTCCCGCTATGGTCGCCTGAAGATGGCCGATAGAGACAGACCAAGCATGCTCGTGACCGGCGGCGCCAAACGCATCGGCGCCGCGATCGCCCGCCGCTTCGGCGAGGCCGGCTGGCACGTCGTCATCCATTATGGCCAGTCCGAAGATGCCGCCGAAAAACTCGCTGCCGAGCTGCCCAGTGCCGAGACCGTGACCTGCGATCTCGAAGATGGTGACGCCTCGGTCGCGATGGTCGAAAATCTCGCCGAGCGCTTCAGTGATTGGCGGGTACTGGTGAACTGCGCCAGCGTGTTCGAGCCGGACGATGTGAAGGCGCTCGATCCCGAAACCGGCCGCCGCACCATGCAGATCAACGCCCGCACTCCGACGCGGATGGCGCAGGCCTTTCTCAATCACGCGAAGGCGGCTGGTGGGCGCCGCGCGATCCACGTCCTCGACCAGAAATTGCGCAATCCCAATCCCGATTTCTTCAGCTACACGATGAGCAAGCACGCGCTCGGCTCCACCGTCGCCATGTTGACCAAGGGCCGCGATCTGGCGGGCTGGCGAACGGAGGATCGGATCTACGGCCTGGCGCCCGGCGCGATCTTAGCCAGTCACGATCAGGACGAGGAAGAGACCGAAATCAGCCACCGCCTCAATCTTCTCGGCCGCAAGACGGGGAAGGACGAGATCGCCGATGCTGCCCTCTTCCTGTCCCACGGCTGGCTCGCCAGTGGGCAAACGCTGTTCATCGATAGCGGGCAGCATCTGTGCTATCAGGATCGCGACGTGATCTATCTGGCGCGCGAAAAGGCGGCGTCATGACCAGACCCGCCAAGCGCCACGCACTGACCACTCGCATCTGGCACTGGGGCAACCTCGTCGCCGTGGTGGTCCTCTTCATGTCGGGCCTCACCATTTCGAACGCGCACCGCTATCTCTATTGGGGCGAGTGGGGGTTCGAGGCGAAAGACGCCTGGCTCGCCGTGCCGCGCTTTCCCGACTGGATGACGATCCCCGGATATTACAGCCTCGCGGTGGCGCGCGACTGGCATATACTCGCCGCGTGGCTGTTCGCGCTGACGCTGCTGTTCGGCTGGGTCGCAATGCTCGTGAACCGGCACTTCAAGCGTGACATCGTCACCAATCGCGAAGAATGGCGTCCTGCCAACATCAAGGCCGACATCGCCGCGCATCTCAAGCTCGATTTCGATCACGGCAAGGGCAAGTACAATTTCCTCCAGAAGATCACCTACGGCCTCGTGCTCGGCGTGATCCTGCCGGGAATGGTGCTGACCGGGATCGCAATCAGTCCGGGCATGGAGCCGACATTCGGCTGGATGGTCGATCTGATGGGCGGGCGACAATCGGCGCGCAGTTTCCATTTCATCTTCGCCGCGCTCCTGTTCGGCTTCTTCGTGGTTCACGTCCTGCTGGTGATCCTGTCCGGCCCGATCTGGCAATTGCGCAGCATGATTACAGGCAGGGATACGCGATGAAACGCCGCAACTTCCTCGTCGCGGCGGGCGCGGCATTCCTCGCCGGGTGCAACAAGATCGCGGACAGCGCGCCGGGTGCGAAGCTGCTTTCCGCTGCTGAGAGCTGGCACAAGGCCGCGCATCGCTTCCTGCGTGATCGCGAGGCGCTGGTGCCTGAATATCCGCGCAGCGCGATCAGCCCCTACTTCCGCGGCAATGGTTCGATCGATCCTACGAACGGCGACTATCAGGCACAAGCCGCGGCCGGGTTCGCCGATTGGCGGCTGGAGGTTCGCGGCCTCGTCGAAAACCCGCTCAGCCTGACGCTCGACAATATCCGCCGCCTGCCGCAGCGCACGCAAGTGACGCGCCACGATTGTGTCGAAGGGTGGAGCGCGATCGGCGAGTGGACAGGGCCGCAGCTCTCCCTCCTGCTCGACGCCGCGAAGCTGCGGCCCGAAGCGCGCTATATCGTCTTCCGCTGTGCCGACGAGCTGTCGGGCGCGCGCTATTACGAAAGCGTCGATCTGATCGATGCGTATCACCCCCAGACCATCATCGCCCATCGCCTCAATGGCGAGGCGCTTCCGATCAAGAACGGTGCGCCGCTGCGCATGCGGATCGAGCGGCAATTGGGCTATAAGCACGCCAAATATCTGACCGCGATCGAGGCGGTGGCGAGCCTGGACGATCTCTACGGCGGCAATGGCGGATATTGGGAAGATCGCGGCTATCAATGGTATGCCGGGATCTGAGGCGGAGCTCTGAGGGAAGAGGCGCGGCTTGCATTTAGCTGTGCGCGACCCCACCTTACACCTTCGCAACCAATTGAAAGGACGCGGGAATGGCCGGTGGATGGGCGCGCGATGGCGCGGTGCAGGATCAGATCGACGACACCGTGTCCGATGCGGTCAGCGCCGCGCGTGCGCGCATGCCCAGCGGCGAGAGCGAGCGCTGGTGCGTGGAATGCGGCGAGGAAATCCCCGAAAAGCGCCGCATCGCCCTTGCCGGTGTTAAGCGCTGCGTCGAATGCCAGTCCGGCCAAGATGCCTCGGCCCGCAGCAGCGGCTTCAACCGGCGCGGCAGCAAGGACAGCCAGCTGCGCTGAAGCTGGCGCCCCGGCTTACCGCGCCTATCCGCGCCTTCACCAAAACCATTTTCCCACCTGTACGTCACGGTGCTAGCACCCGCGCGACTCGCGAGAGCCCCGCTCTTCGCATCCCGCAATTCCCGCGCAATCCCACAGGTGCCACCCATGTCCGATATCAAGAAGGTCGTCCTCGCATATTCCGGCGGTCTCGACACGTCCGTGATCGCCAAATGGCTCGAGGTCGAACGCGGACTGGAAGTCGTCACCTTCACTGCCGATCTCGGCCAGGGCGAGGAGATCGAGCCCGCGCGCGAAAAGGCACGGGCGATGGGCATTCCGGACAAGCACATCTTCATCGAGGATCTGCGCGAGGAATTCGTGCGCGATTTCGTCTTCCCGATGATGCGCGCCAATGCCCGCTACGAAGGCGATTACCTGCTCGGCACCAGCATCGCGCGGCCGCTGATCTCCAAGCGTCTGGTCGAAATTGCGCGCGAGACCGGGGCCGATGCGATCGCTCACGGCGCCACCGGCAAGGGCAACGATCAGGTCCGCTTCGAACTCAGCGCCTATGCGCTCGCACCCGACATCAAGGTGATCGCCCCGTGGCGCGAATGGGACCTCACCAGCCGCACCGCGCTGATCGCCTGGGCGGAACAGCACCAGATCCAGGTGCCCAAGGACAAGCGCGGCGAAAGCCCGTTTTCGACCGACGCGAACCTCCTCCACACCTCGTCCGAAGGCAAGGTTCTGGAAGACCCGTGGGAGGAGACCCCCGACTACGTCTATTCGCGCACCGATCATCCCGAGGATGCGCCCGACACGCCCGAATACATCACCATCGATTTCCAAAAGGGCGACGGGACCGCGCTCAACGGCGAGAGCATGAGCCCCGCCGAACTGCTCACCGCGCTGAACGATCTGGGTCGCAGGCACGGGATCGGCCGGCTGGATCTCGTCGAGAACCGCTTCGTCGGCATGAAATCGCGCGGCATGTACGAAACGCCCGGCGGCGAGATCTACGCCCGTGCCCATCGCGGGATCGAACAGATCACCCTCGATCGCGGCGCAGCCCACCTCAAGGACGAGCTGATGCCGCGCTATGCGGAGCTGATCTATAACGGGTTGTGGTTCAGCCCCGAGCGATTGATGCTGCAGGCGGCGATCGATCTCAGCCAGGAAAAGGTCGACGGCACGGTGCGGCTGAAGCTCTACAAGGGGCAGGCGATGGTCGTCGGCCGCAAATCGCCGCACTCGCTCTATTCCGAAGCGCATGTCACGTTCGAGGACGATGCCGGCGCCTACGATCAGAAGGATGCGGAAGGCTTCATCAAGCTCAACGCGCTGCGTTTGCGTCTGCTCGCACAGCGGGACGGGGGGCCTGAAACCGCCTCCTGAGGGGAGCGCAATTGCAGTCCCCGCAATCGATTCGTTCGGAGAAAAAACGCCTCGCGCGGGGCTTGCCGCGCTCGAACCACGACGAAGTGTGGCAAGATCGGGGCAGGTTCCGCTCGCGTAAACGACTCCCGCGTTTCACTCGGCTATCAGGCTGAGCGAAACAACGGAGGACACTTAAATGTCCAAACGCGTATTTCGTTCCTTTGCCTTGGCCGCAATTATCGCCAGCCCCGCCACCGCCGCCACGCCTGCCGAGCGTGTGAGCGAGGCGCATTTCGCCGACACCTTCACCGCGCATGCCGCCCTGCCTCAGATGGCTGCACCGGCGCCGGGCGCGGTCGATCTCGACACGTTCGATCCGCCGATCGAGGAAGCGCCGGTCGCGCGCGTCATCGGTAGCGGCACGGCATCCTATTACGGCGCGAAGTTCCAGGGCCGCCGCACCGCCAGCGGTGAAAAGTTCGACATGCACGCGATGACCGCGGCGCATCGCACCCTGCCCTTCGGCACGCTGGTCGAAGTGACCAATCCACTCAACGGCAAGTCCGTGACCGTCCGCATCAACGATCGCGGGCCCTTCCACGGCAACCGCATCCTCGACGTCAGCCGCGCCGCCGCGACCAAGCTCGGCCTGATCCAGCGTGGCAGCGGGACGGTGGAGCTCGCCCTGCTGGACTGACCGCGGGGTTGACACTTGCGGCACGGTTCCGGCCCGCCGCCTCCCTTTCCTTATCGCCCGCTCCATTCAGCGCCGCCCCATCCGGCGCCGCCCCATCTAGCGCGGCATCGACCAGCGCGTGGCCCGCTTCGGCCGCCCGGTCCCATGCCTCGCCCGCGCGGGCAGAGGCGCTGTCCACCTCTTCTTCGCCCGCATTCCCGGCCCATAGAGCTTCGCCCGCCGCGTGGCGCATCACTTCCTCGCGCGTCGGCGGCAAGGTTCCGAGCGATGCCCGCTCCGCCGTGGAGCGCGCCTCCACCGTCTCCTCCATCAGCGCGTCCGTCTCCTGCCCCAGATGCGCGGCGAGCAGCGCGTCGAACCGCGCCGCGGCGTGGACGGCGCGCGGATTGGCCTCCGCAAACCGGTCGAGCCGCGCCATATGGGCGAGCAGCAGGCGCGCATCGATCCGCCGCCAGGTCGCGACCAGCTCGCCCCGGACCAGCACCGGCTGCGGCACGCCGTCGAGCGCGTAGGACGCCAGCTCGCCCGCCGCATGGGCGCGCGCCTCCACCAGCGCCGCGTCCCACAATTGCGCGAAATCGGGATAGCGCCGCCGCGCGCGATAGGCGGTTTCGCGGCTGACCCCGACCCGCGCCGCACTGGCGCGGACATTGCCGCTGGTGGCCAGCGCATCGAGGAAGCGCGCACGGGCGGGCGCATCGAACTTGGCCGCCGGAGGCGCGCTCGCCGTGGCCCAGCGCGCCGGCACTCCGTCCCCCTCCTCATCCGGCAAAAGCTCGGAAGAGCGCGCTGGATAGGGCGCGCAATATGGATCGGGCGCTTCGAGCGCGTAGGCGAGCGGCGGATCGCCGGGCTGCCATCCGGCGGGAAAGGCGGAGGCACGCGGCCCGCCAGCCCCGGCCCGAAAGCCCGCATCGCGAAAGCCCGCCTCGTATTCCACCTCGCAAAAGGGCCGCGCCTGCTGCGCCGGGTCGAGCGCGGTGGGATGGGAGGGCCGTTCGGCAGGCAATCCGCCATACAATCCACCGGGCCGGGCGGCGGNCAGACCCGGCGCGCNGNCACCATCGC
>NZ_LWFF01000170.1 GCF_001635685.1 Erythrobacter sp. HI0063 | reverse complement strand
CCATGGTGAGCGTGAGCCCGGTGGCGGTGACGATGATGTCAGCGGGCAATTCCCTGCCCGAAGTCAATGCGATGCCCTCGGGCGTGAAACGCTCGATCGTATCGGTGACGATTTCGGCATCACCATTGCGGATGGTGTCGAACAGATCGGCATCGGGCACCAGGCAGATGCGCTGGTCCCACGGATTGTAGGACGGCTCGAAATCGCGCTCCACAGGGTAGCCCTCGGGAAGCTGTTCGCGCACGCCATCGAGGATGGCGGCCTTGACCTTGGCAGGCT
>NZ_LWFF01000169.1 GCF_001635685.1 Erythrobacter sp. HI0063 | reverse complement strand
CTGATCTACACCGCCTTGTCCGGCATGAAAGCGTCGATGGATCGCCAGCGCGTGGTCGCCAGCAATATGGCGAACGCCAACACGTTGGGCTTCCGCGCCGAATTGCTCGATCAGCGCCCCGTCACCTTGCAGGGCATGCCCAACGAAGCGCGCGCCATGCAGACCGCGGCCGTGCGCGGGGCGGACATGGCACAGGGCGAATTCATAGAAACGGGCAAGTCGCTCGATATCGCGATCGCCAACGAAGCCTTAATGGCGGTGCAGGCCGAAGACGGCACCGAAGCCT
>NZ_LWFF01000168.1 GCF_001635685.1 Erythrobacter sp. HI0063 | reverse complement strand
CCATCCGGGCCCGGCCCATCGGGGAAAACATGGCCCAAATGGCTCTCGCACTTGGCGCAGACCACTTCGGTGCGGCGCATTCCCATGCTGGTATCGCTGTGCTCCTCGACCGCATCGCCATCGGCGGGCGCGGTGAAGCTGGGCCAGCCGGACCCGCTATCGTATTTGTCCTCGCTTTCGAACACGAGCTGCCCGCAGGCGGCGCAGTGATATTCGCCCGCCTGCTTGTTCTTCTCGTATTTGCCGGTGAAGGCTCGCTCCGTCCCTGCTT
>NZ_LWFF01000167.1 GCF_001635685.1 Erythrobacter sp. HI0063 | reverse complement strand
GGAGACCGATGCGGATGTGATCGCGTTCTGCGGCGTCAAGTTCATGGCCGATACCGCCAAGATCCTCAGCCCGGAAAAGATCGTGGTCCTGCCCGACATGGATGCAGGCTGTTCTCTGGAAGACAGCTGCCCGCCCGAAAAGTTCAAGGCTTTCCGCGAGGCGCATCCCGATCACATCGCGCTGACCTACATCAATTGCTCGACCGAGGTGAAGGCGCTCTCCGACGTGATCGTCACCAGCTCCAGCGCGGAAACGATCATCAGCCAGATCCCCGAAGACCAGAAGATCATCTTCGGGCCGGACCGGCATCTGGGCGGATATCTCAGCCGCAAATTCAACCGCGAAATGCTGCTGTGGC
>NZ_LWFF01000166.1 GCF_001635685.1 Erythrobacter sp. HI0063 | reverse complement strand
CACGATGATCGGCGTGGCGTCGACCGTGTTCTCGATCACGATCGCCTCCGTCGCTTATGCCAGCGGCAATTACGGGCCGCGCCTGCTTACCAATTTCATGGAAGATCGCGGCAATCAATTCAGCCTGGCGACCTTCATCGGCACGTTCGTCTATGCGATTACGGTGCTGCGCGCGGTGAGGAAGGCGGAGGAAACGCCGCTCTTCGCGACCGAACCGACCGCCATGTCCGGCTTCGTGCCGCAGATCAGTCTGCTGACGGCATTCGTGCTGATGCTGCTGTCGATCGCGGTGCTGGTCTATTTCCTTAATCACGTGCCCGCCTCGATCCGCGTCAACGCGGTGCTGGAAGGGATCGGCGGGCGCCTGCTCAGGGATATCAAGCGCCTGTTTCCCGAAGAAAACCGGGGCGAGCGTGCCTT
>NZ_LWFF01000165.1 GCF_001635685.1 Erythrobacter sp. HI0063 | reverse complement strand
TCTTGTCCCGGCCAGGGCCGAACAGGTCTTTACGAAGGCGGGTACCGCGGCCGATCATCTGCCAGAATTTGGTTTTGGAGCGTACCACCTTGAAGAAGACGAGATTCAGCACCTCAGGCACGTCGATGCCGGTATCGAGCATATCGACCGAGATGGCGATGTGCGGCGGTTTGTCGGCAATTGAGAAATTGTCGATCAGCGATTGCGGGTATTCAACCGAGTAGTCGATCACGCGGGCAAACGAGCCCTTCAGATGCGGATAGTTGGCATCGAACCGTTCGGCGATGAAC
>NZ_LWFF01000164.1 GCF_001635685.1 Erythrobacter sp. HI0063 | reverse complement strand
CACCACGTCGCCGGTGAAGCCCAGCTGCGGCAGGGCGTAGGCGATAGGATAGAGGCCCCAGGTGGCAAGGAAATACCACCAGATGTTCTTCGGCCACGTCTGCAATTGCGCCGGGCTAGTCTGCACGCCGCGCGTGATCACGCCGCGCACTTCCACGATAAGCCACACGAAGAACACGGTCGAGATGACGCCCCACAGGTTGAGACGGCTCCAGTCACCGGTTTCGCCGAACTGGCCATAAAGGCCGGTCCAGATCATCAGCACGCCGGGCATGATCATCCGGGCCGCACGTTTGTGCAATTCGGGGCGCGGCAGGCCGAAGGCGATGGCA
>NZ_LWFF01000163.1 GCF_001635685.1 Erythrobacter sp. HI0063 | reverse complement strand
GATGATCCGCGCCTTGGTGACGAGCGCGTTGCCGACCAGAGAGCGGAACGTGCCCTCATGGATCAGCGCTGAAAGCGTCGGGTCATAGGGCGAATGCAGACTGCGGTCATGGTCATACATCCACTTGACCGCGCTTTCGAGCGCAAGTCGGGAATGAAAACAGCTCCCGCGCGGATCGGACAGGGCAAGCTTTTCCGCCTTCCTCGCGAGGCCATAAACCTCGGCAAATTCAGCTTGGAGGAAGGCGAACTGACTCATGCGGCTTCCCCGATTGAGTAGATA
>NZ_LWFF01000162.1 GCF_001635685.1 Erythrobacter sp. HI0063 | reverse complement strand
CTAGCGCGCTTGAAAAGTAGCGTGGCATGTTCCGACGCCCTGCAGAAGTCCTTCCGCCGAGTGGAATGCCCGAATGGTGAGGCTCCCGCCCTGCTCATGAATGGGCTTGATCTAGCCCATTTTATGCCTGCCTCCCTTCACCAGATTTGGTTGGGATTAGCTGACCAAACCGGTCCTCAAGACTGTCGGCAGATCCTTCGTGACACCGTCAAACGGATCAAGCGAGAGATGTGGCTGTCTATCGTCATCTTAGCGAACATTTGCCCGCCGACTGCCCAGTCATTGACTGCGAAGTTGATGAGAAAGGTCCCTGTTCAACTAGCTGCTGGTGAAAAGAGGAAGTATGTGAAGATCGTGCGGAATGAGC
>NZ_LWFF01000161.1 GCF_001635685.1 Erythrobacter sp. HI0063 | reverse complement strand
TACCCATCGTCCACCTATCCCATCCGGCGGCAGCTGAAGACGCTGATCTATTCCGCCCTTGTCCGCAGCAATTCCCGATGAACGCGCAATCGGGGCGGCTTGGCACCACGAGAACTCGGCGTCGGCCCTGTCTGAGGAACACGGCGCATAACGGGAAAAACACAATCGATAAGTCGGCGCTGCAGAAGGCGGAGTGATCCGTCGCGGGCGATTACGGCAGGGAAGGGATACAATCACATGGCGACCACAGCTCCGGCACCGACACCGGCTGGAGTAGCAGAAGAGGTCAGTCCGCGCGCGCGGCAGGTCACTCTGTTCCTCCTCACCGCGACCTATTTCTTCAGCTATATGGACCGGCA
>NZ_LWFF01000160.1 GCF_001635685.1 Erythrobacter sp. HI0063 | reverse complement strand
GCCACGAAAGGGAGCGCGATGAGCAAGAACAGTGTCAATGGAACAACCATCGGCAGGAGCGATCACCCATTGCTGGCATTTGACTGTTAGTGCGCCGCCTCTCCGCTCGCTTTTCAGCGGAAGCGTCCGGAGAGAAATTCAGCGCGAGCGTGGTTTTCCCCGTTACACACGCATACCGCTCCATCGCAAGAGCAAGCGCAGCAGAAACGCGTCGAATTCACCTTCCCAAGCCCCTTTCAGCGCCCGAGCGCGCGTACGAAACCGGGCTTCCCTGGCGCGAGGATCGCACAACAGGAGAGCCTCAAGGAGCGAACCCCGGTCGCTCTTTCCGGGCGAATTGATGCTTCGATTTCCATTCGCTGGCTCACCAAGGCCGCCGCACCAAATCGAGAATGCGCCGGGGTCAGCGCTCTTGTCGGATGCCGGAAACCATTTTTTAAACGTAATATGCGAATTCGCGCACATGATCTTTCGCCGCCCAACGCCCGATTTGGAAACCCGTGCCGCGCTTGCGAATTACCGGTTTTCGCCAGATGCCATCCTGCTGATGAAGGAAGGCGCTTTCG
Organism: Erythrobacter sp. HI0063; assembly: GCF_001635685.1. Taxonomy (GTDB): domain Bacteria; phylum Pseudomonadota; class Alphaproteobacteria; order Sphingomonadales; family Sphingomonadaceae; genus Qipengyuania. The sequence continues at coordinate 25,005 of NZ_LWFF01000160.1, read as the reverse complement.
TCGAATGCAACGCCGCAGCCGAACAGGTCTACGGTGTCTCGCGCGCTGAACTTATCGGTCAAAACCCCGCGGTCTTTTCCGCCGAAACCCAGGCGGATGGCCGCCCGAGTATGGAGCACGTCGGAGAACGGGTGCAGGAAGCACTTGCCGAAGGCTTTGCGCGCTTCGAATGGTTCAATGTGCGTGGCGGAGAACGCGTACGCATGATCGTCACTCTGATCCCGCTTCCCCAGGAAGGCGCCGACGCCCTGCTCGTCCAGTGTCAGGATTTCTCCGAGACCGGTCGCATGATCGATGCGGTCGCACACGGCTTGGCCCGCCTGGAAGAGGGCGATCTGACCGCGCGGCTGGACACCGCGTTCAGCCCCGAATTCGAGCCCTTGCGGATCAGCTACAACAGCGCCGCCGAAAAGATCATGCAATCGGTGATGTCGGTGACCGAGGTTGCGGACGCGCTCCAATCCGGGTGCAGGGACATCCGCGAAGCATCGGACGATCTGTCGAGCCGCACAGAGCGGCAGGCTGCCAGCCTCGAAGAATCCGCCGCCGCGATGCAGCAAGTCACACAGACCGTTCGCGCTTCCGCCGACACGGCTTCCCAGACCGAAAAACTCGTGAAGGAAGCGAACGACAATGCGAACAAGTCCACCAAAACGGTGGACGACGCGACGCAGGCGATGGCCAATATCGAACGCGCCTCCAGGGAGATCGGCGAGATCATCTCGGTGATCGACGGGATCGCATTTCAGACAAATCTGCTGGCGCTGAATGCCGGTGTCGAGGCTGCCCGAGCCGGCGAGGCCGGGCGCGGTTTCGCTGTGGTCGCCTCGGAAGTTCGCGCCTTGGCCCAGCGCTCTGCGGATGCAGCCAAGGATGTGAAGGCTCGCATCGAGGCATCGGTACAGCAAGTCGATCGCGGCGTTGCCTTGGTTTCCGAAACGGGCGAGGCGTTCAAATGCATCGTCGGCCAGACGAACGAGCTGAGCGCTTTGATCGCGGAAATCAGCGAGGCCACCCGTCAGCAAGCCGTCACGCTTGGCGAGATCAACTTGGCCGTAGGCGATATGGATGGCATCACCCAGCAGAATGCCGCGATGGTCGAGGAAACGACCGCAGCCGTTCGAAACCTCGCTCAGGAGGCCGATCACCTCATCCAGTCCGTCGAAACTTTCCGCACCAGCCGCCGCACCAATGTTCCGACAGTGCAAGGCGGACACGAACTGCGCGTCGTCGGAGGCAGGCGTTAAGGATCGGCTATACTAGGAAGCTTTCCGCGCGAGCACGATCCACTCGGCGCTGGTGTGGCGGTTCGGACGGCCCTCCCCAGGCGGGACGCTTCGATTGGCCGACTAATCGCCCGACTTAGCTTTCTTGCCGACCCCTTATGACAAGATTGTCGTCGCCTGGCGCCCATGGGGCGACGCGGAGCATGACTTCTAAGAACAGCTCCGATGCAAGGGCCTTGGCCAGCCAAGTCCGGACGCGGGGGATCGGTTGGGCCGCGAACCAGTCGGAATCGACCGCTGCGAATTGCCGAACGAAGGGCATGATCGCTGCGTCTGCGATACCGCGCGTCGAACCGCACAAATATGCCTGCTCCGACAATCTCGCCTCCAGCACGTGGAGGAATTCCATCCCCTGCTGGCGATGCGCCATGGCGTCGGACCCGTGGCGGTCCGGATATTTGTACCGATCGAGATCGTGCTTGAACGGCCCGTCATTGCGCGCGATCAGGGCGGTGTCATCGCGTTGCAGCCAGGTTTCGGGGTCGTTGCACTGCAAGGCCCAGCGCATGATCTGGATACTTTCTTCGATCACGGTACCATCGGCGAGGACCAGCACCGGAACCGTCCCCTTGGGCGATGCCTCCAGCATCTCTGCCGGTTTGCGCGCCAGTTGCACTTCGCGCAGCACGTAGGGCGTTGCGCTGATCGCCAGAGCGAGCCTTGCGCGAATCGCATAGGGACAGCGGCGGAAACTGTAGAGGACCGGTTCAGCCGACATGGTCACTCCTCATCCTCTCGAGGGTCGCTCCTACGTGAGCACGGCCCTGCTCCGCCGCGCGCAATTCCTGGCGATAGCGCTCGCGATAGGAAGCGCGCTGCCGATCGTCCCTCTCGCCATGGCAGGCTGCGCAGCTGGCGCCCGCTTCGTAAAGCGGCGAAAGCCTGTCTGCCGGGCTTACGGGGCGGCGGCATGCGAAACACAGCTCGTGCGTGCCCGCCGACAGGCCGTGCCCGATGGCGACACGCTGGTCGAATACGAAGCACTCGCCCTGCCACCGGCTTTCTTCTTCAGCCACATGCTCCAGATAGGCGAGAATCCCGCCCTTGAGGTGATAGACATCGTCTAACCCTTCGCTCTTCAGATAGGCGGACGCCTTTTCGCAGCGAATGCCTCCGGTGCAGAACATGGCCACTCTCGGCGGCTTGCCGGATCCGAGCAGGCGCTGACGTTCGCGCGCGAACCAGTCTGGAAAATCGCGAAAGCTGGCGGTCATCGGATCGACGGCCCCTGCGAACGAGCCGATCGAAACCTCGTAATCGTTGCGCGTGTCGATCACGATCGTATCGGGATCGTCGATCAGCGCGTTCCAGTCCTGCGGATCGACATAAGTGCCCGCATCGCTCGCCGGGTCGAGATCGGGCTGCCCCATGGTGACGATTTCCTGCTTCACGCGCACCTTCATGCGATGAAACGGCATCGTCGTCGCGCTCGAAAACTTTACATCGAGATCGGAGAAACCGGGCCAGTTGCGGATATGATCGAGGACCCGATCGATACCCGCTCTCGACCCCGCAATCGTGCCGTTGATGCCTTCGCCTGCCAGCAGCAGCGTGCCCTTGATACCTTGCTCGTCGGACACCTTTTTCAGAGCGTCTCGGACCTCTCCGATCCGCGAAAGCGGTGCGAAGCGATACAGCGCGGCTACGCAGATCGGCGATGGGCCTTGATGTGTCGGCTGGGTCATGGTCATTCTGCGTAGCGGTCTTCGCCGAGCCCCAGAGCGTCAGCGCCTCTTTTTGGCCGGGGCGGCGTGGAAATCGGGTTCCTTCTTGGCGACCCAGTCCACGAATTTGCGCATGTCGGGATTCATCAGAATCGCTTCCACGTCGAGGCCATGGCGCTGCAATTCGGAATTGCTGAAATTGGCGATCAGCGTTTGCTGGCAGATGGGGTGCATCGGCACGACCTCGCGCCCGCCCCGGCTTTTCGGTACGGGATGATGCAGGACCGTGGTCTCGCCCAGAGGACGGCTGCAGAGCCAGCACTCGACAGGCGCCGCTGCCTCCCCGTCACTGTCCTCGTCCCCGTCCTGATTGGGAATGCGTTCGTCCAGCGCCCTCCCCTTGGAATATTTGCGTGCCACGTATTTTCGCCCGAATCCTGAAAAGGTTGGATCGGCCTCTAGCCGAAGCGGGCTTGGCTCGCCACTTCGCGAAACGATTATCAGCCACACCCGTTCGCATCCTGTAGCCTACGGCCCCACTCGCTGCGACGGGCCTTGGGCAATCCACCCGCGCCGGACTTCAACTGGACGCGACGAGCAGCAATTCTTCTTTCCGATCAAAGGACTTGGAGCACCATGGGTTTTCTCAAGAACGGTACCTGGCACGACGAATGGGCGCATAACGACGAAGAGAGCGGCGAATTCGAACGCGACGAAAGCGCGTTTCGAAGCTGGATCACCCCCGATGGTTCGGCCGGTCCCACCGGCGACGGCGGGTTCGCCGCCGAGCCGGGCCGTTACCGCCTTTATATCAGCCTCGCCTGCCCCTGGGCGCACCGGGCCAATGCCGTGCGCCATCTGAAAGGATTGACCGATGCGATCGAGCTCAATGTCGTCCACTGGCTGATGAAGGAGGGCGGCTGGTCGTTCCGCGACGGCGAATGCGTCACGGGCGATCCCGCTATCGGCGCCGATAATCTCCACCAGCTCTATACACATGCCAAGCCCGATTATTCGGGCCACGTCACGGTGCCGGTGCTGTGGGATACACGCACCGAAACCATCGTAAACAATGAAAGCGCGGACATCATGCGCATGCTGGGCAGCGCGTTCGATGCCTGCGGGGCGAACGATCTCGATCTTTATCCGGAAAGCTATCGGGACAAGATCGATACGCTGAACGACCGGATTTACGACGCGGTCAATAACGGCGTCTACAAGGCGGGCTTCGCCACTTCGCAAGACGCTTACGACAAGGCCGTGACGCCCCTGTTCGCAATGCTGGACGAACTTGAAGAGCGGCTCGAGGGAAAGGACTGGTTGGTCGGCGATCGCCTGACCGAGGCGGATATCCGCCTGTGGACCACACTGATCCGTTTCGATCCGGTCTATCACACGCATTTCAAATGCAATGTCCGCCGGATCGCCGATTATCCCAATCTGGCCGCGCTGACCTGCCGGATCTACGAACTCGATGGGATCGCGGAAACGGTCAATTTCCGGCACATCAAGCATCATTATTACGAAAGCCACGAGCGGATAAATCCGCATGGGATCGTGCCTGCCGGGCCCGCTCCCTTGGTACCGGGGATGCAGAAATGAGCAGCCGCGAAATCCTGTCGCTCCACCGCGCGATGCGCGACGATATCCAGGATCTCGTGACTCGCAGGCCCCTGCCCGGCCAGGGCCTGCCGCAAGTCGATCCGTTCCTGTTTCTCAACCATCACGGGCCGCAGACCTATCCCTCGCCCAATCGCGGCCTGCCCTTCGGACCCCATCCCCATCGCGGCTTCGAAACGGTGACCTTCATCCTCGCCGGAAGCTTGGCCCATCACGACAGCGGTTCGGGCGCAAGCGTGGTCGAAACGGGCGGAGTTCAGTGGATGACGGCGGGGAGCGGGCTCGTCCATGCCGAGCTTTCGCCCGAGCAGTTCAAGCAAGATGGCGGCGCGCTGGAAATCCTGCAATTGTGGGTCAACCTGCCCGCGAGGCTCAAGATGACCGCCCCGGCCTATACGCCGGTGCCCGCCGCCGACATGGCGCAAAGCAGTCCGGGCGAGGGCGTGTCGATGCGTGCGGTGTCGGGGACGCAGGACGCGCCGATCCATTCCCTGACGGATGTCATGCTGGGGATCGTTTCGATCGAGCCCGGTGGCCACGCCGACCTGCCTGTCCCTTCTGGGCGCAACGTGCTGTTCTACACGGTCGAAGGCGAAGGGGCGATCGGCGGGAGGCCTGTGCCCGAGCACACGCTCGCACGACTGACGGACGGAGATGGGATCGAAGCGACGAGCGAAAAGGGTTGCCGCATCCTGTTCGGCCATGCCGATCCGATTGGCGAGCCTGTGGTAGCACACGGCCCCTTCGTCATGAACACAAGGGAGGAAATTGCCCAAGCCGTGCACGACTATCAGGCTGGCCTGTTCGGAGGACTATAGCCAACCGACCGAGCGCCGGATGCCGCCCGCGCCCGCCCACCGATCCATTTGCGCGACGCACGGTCACAATTAAACTTTCCTATACGCAAAACGCGTAGCCCGTGTCGGAGTAAGGAAGCCTCCTGCATGAATTTCCTCGTCCGTTTGGCCGGTCGCAAGGGCCTGGATCGGCGCAGTTACGCCCTGATCGGCTGCGTCGTGCTGCTTGCCGCCCTGCTTACCGGCGCCAGTTGGAGTGCAGTCGGCAGTTCGCAGGAACGGCAGCACGCCGCCGAATGGCAAATCCACACGCTCCAGGTTCTCCTCGAAACCGACGATCTGAAGGTCGCCACGCTCAGCATGGTCCGTGGTGAACGGGGATATCTGCTGACCGGGGACGAGACGTTTCTGCAGCCCTATCAACGTGGCCTTGTGAATTCGCGCGAGGGTCTTGATCGCCTGACGCAACTCACTCTCGATAACCCCCCAGCAACAGCAGCGCATCGGCCGCCTGCAAACCGAGATTGCGCATTTAAGTTCGGTCCTCGAAGAAATCGTCGAACTCAAACGCTCGGGCGACCACGCTGCTGCGCTGGCGCGGGTCGGCTCGGGGGCCGGCCGGACCGCTACGGACGAGATCCTCGAGGAATTGCGCGGGATCGAAACCATCGAGCAGGATCTTCTTGCCGTTCAGACGGAAGACGCTCGGGCCAAGGCGGTCGCGAACGAACGCTATCAATATGCTCTGACCCTGATCGGCATTCTCCTGCTCGGCCTGTCCGCCTGGGCAACAATTCTCGTCCGCCGCGCGCTCGCTGCCGAGGCCGAAACGCGCCGCATGCTGCAGCGCACCGCATCGAGCGACGAGATGACCGGCCTCAGCAATCGTCGCGGTTTCATGGACGCCCTGCACCGCTCGGTCGCCCGATCGTCCGACGGGCGCAAGGAACTGGCGTATGCCATTTTCGACATCGATCGGTTCAAGTCGATCAACGACACCTATGGGCATGCCGCCGGCGACGCAGTGATCGCCGAAGTCGCAAGGCGAGCGGTCGCGACGTTTCGCGCGCGGGATCTGGTTGGCCGCATCGGCGGAGAGGAATTCGGCGTCATCCTGCCAGCCGCCAATCAAGCGGAAGCCATGGAAGCTTGCGCCCGGATGCGAGCTGCGATCGAGGCCGAGCCGATAATGATCGATGGAAAGTCGATCGGGGTCACGGTGAGCGTCGGCGTATCGCAGCTACACCGCGAGGAGACCGTGGAAAGCCTGATGGCCCGCGCAGATCACGCTTTATACGAGGCGAAGAACAGCGGTCGCAACGTGGTTAGACTGGCAGCGTAAGCCAAAAAGCGACCTTCGCCAAACCGAAGCGGCGGGAAATCCCGCGTTGTGCGTCGATCAAAAATGGTGCCAGAAGAGGACACGAAACCGCCCTAATCCAATCTCCGAAAAGCGCGGTTTTCCGAGACGTTCGATCGTATCCTGCAGACTCTTGCGGTCAATTTTGTGTTCCAGTCAATATGACAAATTGGCGACCGCTTTGCGCCCTAATATCGGTCGTTCGCGGTGCATTTCGGTAGCTCCAAAACCGGTCGTTCGAATACCCGGCGCGGCCTGATCTCAAACGCATGAGCTCGGGGCGAAGCCTTCGTTCGCAAGTTAAATGAAAGACACCGACCTGTGGTTAGTGGTCCCTCAAAGGGTTTTCAACGTCCCGGCCCGGACGGACAAGCTTGGCCGGCGAGATTGGACTAGCAATCTTTGTTACCGCAGAGCTCGGCGACCCGCGCAGAGGGCTGCGCGCGAGCATCGGTGCGGCGGGCGGCGCTGGGAGAGTCTGATCGCCCCCGATGCCGTCCCTTGTCCTATGCTCAGCGGGTACGTGCCGGTGCGAACAAGACCGCATTTGCTATGAGAAGGTCGAGCCCGTCGAGATAGCCGCGCGTCGTAGGATCGTGGGTGAACCCGATGGCAAGGCCGCGCCCGACGGGCTGCGCCATCATATAGGGTTTGTAGGCCAATTGCAGCCGGTTCTCGTCCCATACGTGCCCGCTCGCAACCAGCCGGTCAGGTCCTGCGAAACGCAGGACGTTGATCCCATCGGCTTTGTTCAGGGGCCGGAATACCGTGCTGCCTTCTGCGACGACGATGGGGCCCTGCTCGTAACCGGAAGACAGGTAGCTATCGGGGTCGGCGACCGTACGCACCAGTGCGCCCGGCAATTCGTCCGGCGGCGCGGGCTGATCGATGGTGGCCGCGCGGTATGCTGCCTCGTCCGGGATCGCTTCTCCGGCAACGAATTCGCCCCCTTCGTCGCCGTCTTCTGCCTCGCCGCCGGTCTCACGAGGCGTTCCGCCCAGGACGGTTTCGCGGCGGGTGGAAAACAAGGCTTCCTTGCCCTGCGCGAACCCCACCGTCGATCCGCCGACGGTGACGACCACGCCGCCTTCGCCGGCATAGCTCCTCAAGGCCGCTATGCCAGCGCCCCCAAGGCTCGAGAGCGGATCGGCATCTGGCACGATCACGACATCGTAATCCGACAGGATCGTGCGTCCGATCGCATCGCCGCGAATGGGCACTACCGGTAATCCCAGTCGCTGTTCGACAACGTAGCGCCACGCGCCTGCGGAAGTCGGCGCCGTGCCGTCCCCCCACACGAGCGCGACACGTGGATTCGAAAGCCTGACGAAGGAGGCGCTTCCAAGGTTTGGGCCGGACTGCGTCCATCCTTGCGCAAGGCCCACCGTCTCGGCTCCGATGGTTTGCGCGAGCTCTTCTAGGCGCCGCAAGGCCCCGGGCGCATTTTCCCCACGTGCGAACACCACCGTACCCCGCGGATAAGTGCGCCCGTCGGATTGGAATGCGTCCGCCGTGGCACGGCCGACCAGCCCTTCGGCGAGGGCCGCCACGACAAGGCGGGCCTGACCGGTATCGGTCCATGGGACGGCCACGCCAAACGGATCGGCATCGTTGCCCGAGCGCATCGGCGCAATTGGCGAGGATGCGTCCAGAATATCGCCGCGACCACGCGCTGCATCGCAGACCGAGACGGCGAGACCCGACATCATGCCGACGGACCACGCGGTCGTATCGTACAGTTCGTGGGCCTGGCCGCGCTCTCGCCGCTGCTCCTGCCGCCTCACGAAGTCCGCCGGCAAGGCCGTGCTTTCGTCGAGGAGACTGCGGATTAACCGCCCGTCGCCCTGGGCGCGATCCACGGTAAGCGCACCGGATGGATAGTCGCGCCCACAAAGGGTGACGGGGCCGACGATCCGGCGGGTCTCGATTCCCTGAGCCGCCAGCCTGCGCCCGAGCGCTTCCGCGTTCCAGCGGCGCGTGCCAAGATCGATGACGTAACTCCCTCCGGGTCGCTCGGCACGGGCGCTGCGGCGATAGGCAGCATAGTCGCGCAGGAACGCCTCGGCGTTTTCGGCAACCGTCAGAGCGGTTGAAAGCGTTGCGATGAAGTGGTTCCGCACGCCTTCAGCATAGGTGACTTCCGAGCCGTCGCGGCGGCGATAGACCAGGCCGCGTGCCGATCCCTGTTCGAAGGTGCTTGCGATCGCGCCCTTCAGCGTCGGCCAGGTATCTCCGTAACCGGGATAGAACGCGTCGTAGACTTCGCGAGTAAAGTAGACCTGGCCGATCCGGTCGAACCAAGCCGCATGATTGCGGCCCAGCAGCACTTGTTTTTCCCGCTGCGTGGCCGTGATGTTGGGATTGAAGGGATCGGCGGACGGGGGGAAGAAATACGTCTCTTCACCGCCCATTTCATGCGCGTCGACCAGCACCACCGGTTTCCATTCGCCGATCGCCGCGACCTTGCCGCGCGTTTCCGGCTGGGTAAGAGCGAACCAGTCGCGATTCAGATCGAACAGATAATGGTTGAAGCGCCCGCCGGGCCATTGCTGGTCGTGCTCGGCAGCGGACGGATCAGCTATCGGCACGGCGCCGCGCGCCTGGGAATAATGCTGGACGAAGCGATTGCGCCCGTCCGGGTTCTGCGAAGGATCGATCACGACGAGGGAGTTCGCGAGGATGGTCTCGACCCGCGGATCGCCCCGTGCGGCGAGCAAGTGATAGGCCAGAGCGAGCGCGGCGTCGCTGCTCGAGATCTCGTCGCCATGCACGCCGTAGGAAAGCCACGTCACCGGCACCAAGCCGTCCTGAGCTTCCGGCTCCCCGCCCCTTGCAAGACGCGCCATGCCCGCCTTGATCTGTTCACGCCGGGCGATGTTCTCGGCGCTTCCGATCACGGCATAATACAGCGGCCGGCCTTCCCAGCTCCGGGCATATTCGACCAGTTTCATCCGTTCGGGCGCAGCTTCCGCAAGCGCTTTGAAATAAGCGACTATCTCTTCCGGGGAGGTGATGTCGCTTCCCGTCGCATGACCGGCGATCTGTTCGAGCGTCGGAATGCCCGGATCGAAGGAGCCTTCCAGCACGGACTGAGCCCGCGAAGGTCCGACAGGCCAGACAGCGATCATGAGAAAAAGCACAGCGACCAAACGGACAGGCATAGGCAGGCTCCGCACCGGTGAAACGACCCCATCCTATCGACCGGGATGGAATTGCAAAGGGCGCTTTGCGCCAGGTCGAATCAAGAAGCGCACGCACTGTTGCTGCACCGCAACACGAACGACCCCAAACGTTCGCATACGCACAACCACTCTTGTTCGCGGACGCAGCATTGGTTTTAAATTGCTGTGTTAAAGCCAAAGGAGACACATCGATGCCCGCATCTAAGGCGCAGCTAGCCGAATGGAACCCAACCCTTCGAGCGGTCGCGCTGGCATCGACTATGCTGTTCCTGCCGACAGCCGCATTCGCGCAGGAGGCGCCGAGCCCGGCCGACGATGACGACGTGGTCGTGGCGGATCCGTCTCAAGACGAGATCGTGGTCACTGGCACGCGCCTGCGCCGCGAAGCCAACGAGGTCGCGCCGTCCCCCATTTCCACTGTTACTGCCGAAGAAATCCGCGCGACCGGCGTCGTCGACGCTTCGGAGGCGCTGAGGGAAATTCCCGCGCTGTCCAATTCCGGCACCATCTCCGATTCACTCGAGCGCGGCGCCGGCGGGGTTGGGCAGGCGACGCTGAACCTGCGCGGTCTCGGTTCGGACCGGACCCTCGTCGTAATCAACGGTCGCCGACATGTGTCGGGTGTCGCGGGGTCGCAGATCGTCGACGTATCCACCATTCCCGGTGCGCTGATCGAACGGGTCGAGGTGCTGACGGGCGGAGCATCCGCCGTCTACGGCGCGGACGCCGTCACCGGCGTGGTGAATTACGTCCTGCGAGAAGATTTCGAAGGTATTGATATCAATGCCCAGACCGGAATCTCGCGCCGGGGCGACGGGTTCACGGGCTCTGTCGACATCGCGCTGGGCCAGAATTTCTCGGACGGGCGGGGCAATGTAGCGATCGCGGGCGGCTATTCGCGGATCGACGAAATCCAGCAGGGCGATCGCCCCTACACGCGCGCCAATGCGCGCTTCAATACCGGCCAGACCTACCCCAATCCGGGTCTTCGGTTCCAGCAGGGGGAAATCACCGCTGGCGGCACGCCCAATTTCTTCGATTTCTTCTCGGTCGCGAACGGCTTCTTTCCTTACGGTTTCCAGATTCCCGTGCCCGGTACGGCGCGATACGATGCGATCTTCGGCGGCAGAGCGCCGACCGCTGCCGAACAGGCCCTGATCGACCGGGCGGTCGCCAGCCCCTCGCTCGCGTTCCGGTCCTTCCCCAACTTCGCGATCTCGTCCAATTCGGGCCTGATCTTCCGCCGCGACTTCGCGTTCTTCAATGCCGATATCAACAATAACGGCGTCAACGATTGCGAGGAATCCTTCATCGGATTCACCGGTTTCGGCGGCGGCGGCTGCTATGTCAGCACCCCCGATGGCGGCGTGCGAATTTTCCAAGACGGCGTGATCGCCAGCGGGTCCAACCAGTTCGGCGGCGACGGTGCGGCCGAGCGATTGAGCGCCGCATCGCTCATCCCGCAGAACGATCGTTACGATATCAACCTGCTTGCCAGCTTCGAAGTCTCTCCAGCGCTCGAAGCGTTCGTGGAAGCGAAATATGTTCGCACCGAAACGCAATCGCAGAACCCTTACAACACGTTCTACGATTCCCTGCTGATCTATGCCGACAACCCCTATATACCCGCTGTCCTTCAGGCGGATGCCGATGAGGCCGGCGGTCTTCGCGTTTCTCGCGATTTCACCGATCTGGGGGCCGGCATCACCAATTCTGACCGCGACACCTACCGCATTGTTGGCGGTGTCCGCGGCGAGATCACGCCCGCGATCGATTACGAGATTTCCGCCAATTACGGTCGTACCGATTCCAGCTTGACCAGTCAGAACACCGTTCTGTACGATCGGCTGTTCGCAGCGCTCGATGCGGTCGACGAGGGCGAATTCTTGACCGGAAGGCCGAATGGCAATGTCGTCTGCCGGTCCGATCTAGACCCGACCGCCATCTATCCCGGCAGCCAGTTCTTCCCCGTGATCGAAGGGGGCTTCTTCACTTTCAATCCGGGCGATGGCTTGTGCCGCCCCATCAGCATCTTCAACGGAGAAAATTCGGTCTCCGCCGCAGGGGTGGACTTCATCACCACGCCGACCACGACCCGCTCGCGCATCGAGCAGCTGGTCGTGAATGCGACAATCGTCGGAGACACCGGATCGTTCTTCACCCTGCCCGGCGGGCCGGTCGGTTTCGTCGTCGGTGCGGAATATCGCGACGAGAAGAGCCGCACGCGGCTCGACCCTCTCGATCTCGGCATTCTGCAGATCGACACGCCATTCGGCAATGCGGGTGACTTCATCGGGGATATCAGCGGAAACCAGGCCCTGACCTTCGATGCGCAGACCCGTTCTTTCGACAGCGGCGGCAGTTACGACGTGAAGGAGGTCTACGGCGAATTACGGCTCCCGATCCTGGCGGACATGCCGTTTGCCGAAACGCTCGAACTTTCGGGCGCGGCGCGATATTCGGACTATTCCAATATCGGCTCGACCTTCACCTGGAATGTCGGGGCGATCTTCGCGCCGATCGAAGACATCCGGTTCCGCGGCACGTTCGCGAAGGCCGTGCGCGCGCCGAACATCTTCGAACTGTTCAGCCCGCAACAGGGCACCGTGTTCCGGCCTGCGGACCCCTGCGATATCGCGCAGATCCAGACCCTGCTTCAGGCGGATGCAACCGCAGGCGCCCAGCGCCGCGACAATTGCTATGCCGAACTTTCCGGGCTCGGCTTCGATTTCAACACCAATCCGTATCAGGATCCGCTGACGGCGCGTTTTTCCGGCACGACCGGTGGCAATCCCGAGCTCGAGGAAGAAACCGCAGAGACCTACACGGCCGGCGTGGTGCTACGCCCGCGCTTCATTCCGGGCCTCACGATCACGGCAGATTACTACGATATCACGATCGAGGATGCGATCGACGCGGTGAGCGCGCAGGACATCGTCGACAGCTGCTATGATGCGACCGATTTCCCGAACCAGTTCTGCGACTTCTTCACTCGCAACACGAACGCCGGTTCACCCACCCTGGGCGGCTTCACGTTCTTGCGGCAGAGCCAGATCAATTTCGGCCGGATCGAAACCGCCGGGGTCGATGCCACCGTCACCTACGGCTTCGAAGTCGGCGAATTCGATATCGGACTGCGAGCGCAGGGAAGCTGGGTCGACAGGATCGATTTCTTTTTCGATCCCACCGACCCCACCAATGTCGACCCCGAACTCGGCGAACAGGGTCGGCCTGAATGGCAGGCGGCGGGCGGCATCAGTGTCGGCTACGGACCGGCCAGCCTCGGATATCGTCTGCAATGGATCGACAGGCAGGCGCTCGGCGGCGTCGAGATCGAAACGGCAGACGTCGTGGCCGGCCCGGCCGGGTTTGCGGATGATGTCTTCATTCACGACGTGTCGTTCGATCTCGAGGTGGACGACCGCTTCAGCTTCTACGGAGGCGTGAACAATTTGACCGATGTCGATCCGTATCCCACGAACTCCGCCTATCCCGTGTCGCCCTACGGAAGATATTTCTTCGTCGGCGTGCGCCTTCGCAGCGACGCGTTCGGGTTCTGACCGCGGAGTGGGGTTGCCTGGCCTGCACTCCCGTTCCGGCACGGAGATAGTCGTTTTCCGATCTGGATGGACTTGAGTCTGCTCTTCGAGAAGCTCACGCCCTGTCCTTTTATGTCCAGTGCCGGAGACAGTTTGTCTTTTACCGACCTATATCTCGCTAGTCCGCAAAGCGCCCATATTAAGTCATCGCGGCCTTCACCAAACGCTCCCGAAAGCAGACCTTCGTTCAGGGGGCCACTTCGTCAGCAACGCGCCCCAGGATCGGTCATTGCGGCCCTTGTCGAGCGCCCCCAAGGACGGACACTCATCAGGATACGGGGGGGCGTCGATAATCCACCCTTATTGCGGACTTTTAGACGCTCCCGCGAATTCCTGAAGGCGGACCGGCATCTTTGCTCCGATAATCGGCGCCGCCTATGTCCACATTTGGGATGAAAACAGTCATCGCCTAACAAACTTAATTGATCCCATCCCGTCGGCCAACGAAAGTGAGCTTTTCACCGTGTTTTGGGGTAACAAAATGTGTCTCATTCTTCATCGCTATTGCAGCAGGCCCACGACTACTCGGCCCGCCGCAAAACCTATCGCGCACGCGCGCTCTATCGGCATGATGGGCTGACCAACGAGATCGAATTCGAAGCGGAGCATCTTGCTGCGGCCATACAAACGCTGAGCGAGGCAAAGAATTGCGGGAGCTCCGTTGTGGAGGACGAGGAAAAGCGCTTGGGCACGGTCCATCTGATAAACCCCGGCCAGTGGTGGTTTACCTCTCTATAGCGCACGTCACCGCTCCCTTCGCGTAAGATAGAGATAGGCGGGATCGAAGCCGCAAAACTCTGCCAGACGCTCGAAGTCCTCGATGTAAACGCGTTTGTCTCTGTGATCGGCAAGTTTCGCGGCGCGCAACTGTTTCACGACGCGGTTCACATGGACGAAGGTGAAACCGAGCGCTTCGCCCAACTGGGCCTGCGTCAAAGGGAAGGCGAAAGAATTGTTCTCGACCAAGCCGACCACGTCCATCCTGCTGTACATTTCGCAGAACAGGTGCCCCATTCTTTTCAGCCCGCTTCTGGTTCCGAGATTTTGAATCCATTCCCGATGGATCGAGGCATCGGTCATAGTGGCGAACCATAGAATGCGGGCAAATCGCGGCCTCTCGTCGATCAAAGCGTCTATGTCGTCGTGATAAAGCTTGGCGATCTTGCATTCGGTCAAGGCTGTGAGCGTATGGTCCAAGCGTTCCAGAGGATAGGAGTGCAGGTCGATGAAATCACCTGGGATCTGAAGCTCAGCGATCTGCCGCTCACCTTCAAAATTGATTTTCTCACGACAGGCGATCCCCGCGAACAGAAGCGAGGAGTAATTTATCTTTTCACCCTCAGGGACGATGGTCTCCCCGGCATCGAAACGCGCCTCGCCATCCATCCGAGATACTAGAAGGTCTTCGTCTTCTTGAGAAAAATCAAACCGCTTTCTGATCGTCTTGATGAACTTGTCGACTGACCCTTCGGGCGCAAGCTCTCGTTTCGAATTGTGCTGTCTCGGTACGTTCTTTCCCCATTGCTCACGACCATCACAGTCCCGGCAATGGCTTCAAGCTAACCTTCAAAAACTTATTCTGGCAGCCACTCGAAGCCAAGCTTATCGCGACCGATAGTAAATTCAAGCGGTGGCAAATTCCTTCGGCAGCCCGCTGGTCTCCCAGCCATCGTTCTTAACATTCATCTGCTTATCCTATTCCAGTATGAAGTCGATGGCCGAATGTCGGCTTTAGGCGTGCAAACTATCAATACCGGTTATACCGCTTACGGCCCAACATCGGTCGCGCGTGCGCCAGCGAGGAGAAAAGCCTTAGGTTGAAACTTTCGTCCCGCAGACGGCCAACATAAGCGAAGCTGGCCGAAAGCCTCCCTTTTCACGAAGCTGTTCTGCATCGGCTTGCCCGTTGCGATGTAAGGCCGCTCGACGCGCCACTCCTGCGACCAGCGCAGGATCTCTGACGAGGTCAGTTCGGTGCAGTTTTCGCTGACCGCCATTTGCGACTTGCCCTGCTGTCCGATCAGGTCGGTCAATCCACCAGTGCCAGACATTCCTGCGGGAAATCGTAGGCCACTCACAGGATGCGGAAATTTCGGTCGCGGACCAGACCGTTAGAGACGGGTTCGTAACGAAGCGAAGAAGGGCGCGCAGCGTACAACTCGAGCGACCACGCGCCAATTCGGTTCATCCGACAACACCACTGGCATGCGCATACAAAGTGCCAGCTTACGGCCATAACGGCTCTACACGCGCAGCCCTTCCTCGCGGCAGATGCGCAGCAGCCTCTCTCGGTGAAGTGAGTTACCGAGCACGATTAATTATCTTCCGAGCCAGTTTGACGACCGGCACATCGACCATCGCACCATCTTGTTTCATTATGCCTATTCCGCCCTCAGGATGGTCGCTCCATTTGCTGACAATTTTCCTCGCCCATTCGACTTGCTCGCGCGTCGGTACAAAAGCCGTGTTGGCAATTTCGACCTGTCGCGGGTGAATACAGAGGAGGCCGGAGGCGCCATAGGCTCGCGCTAGGCGTGCAGCTTCTTCGCTCCCCTCAGCATCCTCGAAACGGGCAATGGAGAATGGCTGACAAATGCCCGCAAGATCGAAAGCCGCAGCGGTCATGGCGATCTGGCGACAAGGCATGTCGAGTAGCAGCGGAGTAGGAGGTACACCCATACAGGCTGCGAAATCCTCCGATCCCAACGCAATGCCGATCAGGCCTTCTGCCTGCGCGATCGTGTTCAACCGGCACAGGCCGAGCGGGGTTTCGATCAGGCCGATGATCCCGACTTGCCGACCCGAACCTTTCGAACGCAGCATACCGATTGTGTCGGCTATCTGCTCGACCGATTCGAACTTCGGAACCATGACTGCGTCCGGTCTGACATGGACAAGTGCCTCGACATCGAGCGGGGCCATTTCCGACTCGGCGTTTATTCGCACTACAACGAATTTGCCGGCATCTTCGATCAGACTTGCATGTTTCTTTAGGTTCTCCCGCGCGACAGTCTTCTCGGATATCGACACTCCGTCTTCGAGATCCAGAATGATCGCATCCGCTGACGACGAGCCGGCCTTCCTTATCAACTTCTCGTTCGATAGCGGCACGAAGAGAAATGAACGCACCGCCGCTATTTGACGGCCCGAAAAAGTCATGAGCGTTCAGCTGTAGTATTGCCGGTGTCTTCGGACGGCCTTCGCAAGCCGTCGCGTCCCCGACGCTTGACCTTTTCGCCTTCGCTGGCAAAGGCCGCGAAATTGAAGTTAATCAGGCTGGCGCGCGCAAGAGGCTCTTCGAACGCGAGGCCCGCTTCAAGCGTGTGGGCGTTTCCGAAGCGTATCGAACGCTCCATATCCGCTATCACCCCCTCATGGCCTGCAACGATATCCGAAGCGATCGCCCTAGCTTTCGGAAGAAGATCGGCCTGGTCGAAGACATCGACCACCAGGCCCCAGTCGCGGGCGGTCGCGGCGTCGATGTAACGGCCCGTCAGGCTGAGGTAGCGCGTGCGCACCGGGCCGATGGCGCGCAGCAGATTTTGGGTGAGGCCCAGCGATGACATCACGCCGACGCGCGAGTGCGTATCCGCGAACTGCGCATTCCGCGACGCCAAGATGATCCCGCAGTTAAGCGCCAGTTCGAAGCCGCCCGTCACCGCAAAACCATTGACCGCGGCGATGGTCGGCTTCCCCAGAGCCGCGAAAGCCTGCATCAGCGGCGTGGTGACGCCGACTTCGTCCGGCGTGAGCATGCCGGCCGCCAGTTCGGTGAAATCCGCGCCGACCGAAAAGGAACGCTCACCAGCCCCCGTAAGGATGACGACGCGGACGCGATCGTCGGTCCGCGCGGCCCGCAGAGCCGTGGTCAGGTTCCGGCGCAGTTCGCGGCTGAGCGCGTTGTGCTGCATCGGGCGGTTCATGGTGAGCGTCGCGACGCTGCCCTGCAGTTCCGCGCGCAGGCTGTCTCCTTCCAGACCCGGGATGTCCACCCGCTCATCTCCCTGATGCACCGGCCCCACAATGTCGCGGGCCCTCTTTTACTGCTTTGACATATACCGACGGGACGGTTTATTAAAGGCTAAATCGAGCGGAGAGCCTGAAATGGATACGAAAGAAAGCTACGATGTGGTGGTGATTGGCGCGGGCGCGGGCGGCATGGCGGCGAGCGCACGCCTCGCGGCCGCCGGACGCCGCGTTCTCATGGTCGACGATCACGATCGCCTCGGCGGGCGGGCGTCGAGCGAGCAGATCGACGGCTTCACCGTCAATCTGGGAGCGATCGCGATCGAGCGAGGCAGCACGTTCGAGGAAACCTTCGAGGCGCTCGGCGTGCCGCTCGACATTCGCGAACCGAACCCGGCGACCATGTTCCGCATCGACGGCAAGATGATCAATGTCTCCAAAGGCGGCTGGGGAATGCTGCTGGGCGGCATAACCAAAAAGGCGGCGAAGATCGGCGCGACATTCGCCGATGCTCGCCGCGGCGACATGCCCGAAGCCAGGCTGTCGACCGGCGAATGGCTCTCCGGCTACACCAAGAACAAGACGGTCCATGCGCTGTTCCGCAACCTTTCGGCGGCGATCTTCGCCGCCAATGCGGACGAGCTGCCCGCGCGCGCCTTCCTGACCTATTTCGGCACCAAGGGCGCGTTCAAGCGGTTCGGCTTCTGCCCACGCGGAACGGTAGGCCTGTGGAATGACCTGGGCGACGGCATCCGCCGGGCGGGCGGAGTAATCCGCCTGTCGACCCGCGTGACGAGCCTGGAAATGGACAACGGCAAGGTCGTCGCGGTCGAGGTAACCGATGCCGACGGCACGCACCGGGTCGGGACAGGGGCGGTTATCAGCAATGCGGGCCCCCGCGCGACCTATGCGTTGACGCCCGACGCCTTCGGTGAGGAATATCGCCGAACCATGGACGAGACCATCCGGCCAGCGGCGAATATCGTCGTGAATTTCGCGACCCGCGAACGGCTGTACGATGCGCCAGGCCTGGTCACTTTCGGCCGGACGCGTCGGCTGTGCAATATTGGCGAATTGACCGCGACCTGCCCGGAAATGGCGCCCGAAGGCTGGCACCTCTACGTCGCCTATGCGGTTCCCAAGCCCGCCATCCACGATTTCGACGAGGAAGCCGAGATTGAGGCAGCGCTCGCGGACCTGAAGGACGAGTTTCCCGGTTTCGCCGATGCAAAGATCCTGTCGATCCGCGTCATGCGCGACGATTGGCCAGCGCAGCGATCCTGCGCGGGCTATGACATGACGCAGGAAACGCCGATCCCCAATCTGTGGCATGTCGGCGATGCGGTGAAAGATTACGGCGACGGCGGGACGCAGGCCTGCGCGCTGACCGGCCAGCGCGCGGCCGACTGGGCGGATAGCTGGCTCGAAAACGCCCCGCCGGTTCCGGTCGAAGTATGAGCGCGATGGACTACGTATCCCCCTGGGAAGACGAAGAACTGGCTGCCTGGCGCCGGTCCGTGCACCGCTTCGCGCAGGAAGAGGTCCAGCCTTTCGAAGAAGAATGGTCTCGGCAGGGCTATGCACCGCGCGCCATCTGGCATCGCGCGGGCGAATTGGGCATTCTGGGCGCAGACCTGCCGGAAGAGCATGGCGGCCTCGGCGCATCCACAGCCTATGCCGCTGTGGTCGCCGAAGAGCTGTCGCGCGTAGGTGCGAACTCCCTGCGCGTGGCGATCGGCATCCATGTGATCGCCGCGCATTACATCGCGCTCTACGGCACGGCGGGCCAAAAGGAATACTGGCTGCCGCGCCTGTGCAGCGGGGAGATCGTCGCGGGCATGGGCATGAGCGAGCCCGGCGGCGGCTCGGACTTGCAGAACATGCGCACCAGCGCGGTGCGCGACGGTGACTTCTACGTCGTGAACGGATCGAAGATCTTCATCACCAACGGATCGCAGGCCGATCTGCTGGTGATGGCCGTGAAGACCGATCCAGCGGCGCGTGGGCGAGGCATCTCCATGATGCTGTTCCCGACCGCGACGGAGGGCTTCCGGGTCGGCCAGCGCCTCGACAAGCTGGGACTCCATTCGTCGGACACGTGCGAGCTGTTTTTCGACGAGTGCCGCATTCCGGCGGACGCCCTGCTAGGCGCGCAGGAGGGCGAAGGCTTCAAGCAGATGATGTCCGAATTAGGCTACGAACGGCTGATGGCGGCGATCGGCTGCGTTGCGGCGATGGAATATGCGCTCGAGCTCACCACGCGCTACGCGGGCGAGCGCGAGGCTTTCGGCGCGCCCCTGCTAAAGATGCAGAACATCCGATTCGAACTTGCCGCCATCGCCACCGACACGCTGGCGACGCGCACGCTGGTCGATCACGCCATGGCCGAGAAACTGGCGGGCCGCCTGACGCCCACGGTCGCTTCGATGGCCAAATATTGGGCGAGCGAGCGGCTGGGCCTGGCGGTAGACCGGTGCGTGCAGATTTTCGGCGGCTATGGCTACATCACGGAATACCCGATTACGCGCCTTTATGCCGATGCGCGGATCGAACGGATCTATGGCGGCACCACCGAAGTGATGAAGGATATCATCAGCCGCAGCTTCTAGCCCGCAAAGCGATCCGCGGCGGGCGGCACGTCCGTCGCGGTCAGCGACCTTTGAAGACCGGCTTCCTCCGCGCGGCGAACGCGGTGATGGCGTCCTGCGCATCTGCGCTCGCCGCGGCGCGGCAGATCGCCTGTGCTTCGTCTTCCAGCTGCCTTTCGAACGGCTGCGTGAAGCTGCTTTGCGCCAGCCGGCGGACCATGCCGTAGGCCCGCGTCGGTCCGGCGGCCAGCTCGCGCGCGAATGCCTGCGCCTCCACCCCCGCCCCGTCGGCTCCGGCGATCCGCGAGACGAGACCCATTGCCAGCGCCTCTGCCGCGTCGACGCTCCTGCCTTCGAGAACCAGAGCCTGGAACCGGCGCAGGCCGATCAGGCGCGGCAGCAACCAGGTGATGCCGCCATCGCCGGTGAGGCCGAGCTTCGTGTAGGCGAAGGAGAAAGTCGCCGTATCCTCGGCAATCACGTAATCCGACAGCGCCGCCAGTGCGAGACCTGCGCCTGCAGCCGCACCCTGAACCGCGCAGACGATCGGCGTATCGAGACGCGCGAGTATCGCCATGGCGGCATGAAAGTCGAGCGTCATGCGCCTGAGCGCCACGGGAAGATCGGCCTCCCTCGCGAAAGAGCGGATATCGCCCCCGACGCAGAAATTCGCGCCTTCTCCCCGCAGCAGGATCGCCCGCACTCCGGCATCCCCCATCAGGGCGATGGCGATATCGCGAAATTCCTGGCCGAACTGCGCGTCGATCACGTTGTTCCGGTCCGGCCGGGTCAGTGTGATCGTCGCCAGCTCGTCTGCGACGTGGAGCGATACGGTTTGGGCGGTGTCATCGGCTTGCATCTCTTTCTCCTTCGGCAGCGCGGCGTCACATCCGCTTGGCGACTTCTTCCAGCATGACTTCGGTCGCACCGCCGCCGATGGTCAGGATGCGTGCATCGCGCGTCATGCGCTCGATCGGCGTGCCCACGATATAGCCCAGTCCGCCGTGCAGTTGCAGACAGCCGTGGACCACTTCCTGCAAGGTCTCGCACGCGAACACCTTGAGCATGGAAACCTCGCGCACCGCATCTTCGCCCGCTTCCATCATGCGCGCGCATTCGTACGTCATAGCCCGCGCGGCGGCGGTCTTTGTCGCCATCCGGGCGAGCTGGTTGCGCACCACCTGCTTGTCCCACAGCGGCGCGCCGAAGGCCGCCCGGTCGCGGACATAGGCGGTGGTCAGTTCGATCGCGCGGGTGCACTGGCCCACGCTCATGGCGGCGGCGACGAGCCGCTCGTTCTGGAACGTGCCAGCGATATAGTAGAAGCCCTTGCCCTCTTCGCCGATTAGCGCGTCGGCGGGCAGTTTGACGTTGTCGAAGAAAAGCTCGCCGGTGTCGGAGGAGCGCCAGCCGTGCTTCTCGAACTTCGTGCCCACATCGAAACCGGGGGTGTCCTTTTCGACAATGAAGAGCGAAATGCCCCTGCTAGGCTTCGCATCGGGATCGGTTCGCGCGGCGACGATGTAGACATCGCCGTAGACGCCATTGGTGATGTAGGTCTTTCCGCCGTTCAAAAGCCAGCCGTTTCCGTCCCGCTTTGCATTGGTTCGCATCGAGGCGACATCGGAGCCCGCCCCTGGCTCGGTCACGCAGATCGCGCCCACAATCTCGCCAGCACAGGCGCGCGGGAGATAGCGTTCCTTTTGTTCGGGAGATCCGTTCGCGGCGATATGATGCACCGACATATCGCTGTGGACTGTCACCGAACTCGTGAAGCCTCCATAGGTGGATCTTGCAAGTTCCTCGCCGAGAATAAGCGAGGCGAGCGGCCCCAGGCCGCTGCCGCCCCATTCCTCAGGATGGCGCATGCCAAGGAAACCCAGCTCGCCCATTTCGCGGAATACCTCGCGCGGGACGAAGCCGTCTTCTTCCCAGGCATCGGCGCGCGGAACGATGCGATCCTCGACATAGCGCCGCAGCGACTGCCGGATCATCTCATGTTCGTCGTCGAGCGGGTTCATCGTGTCGAAAAGGGCCGTGGTCATTTCGGGTCTCCGTGATAATTCAGGCAGAAGCGGGGGGCGGCGGAACCACGCCGCGATCGGTGAGGCGGTCGTAAGCGGCGCCGGTGATGCCGAGCAGATCGCCGAGCACGGACGCGGTATCGGCGCCCGGTCGCGGCGCGGGCACGGCCGCGAGATTGCCACTGCCGCCGAAGCGCAGCGGCAGGCCGGGCGTCAACAGCGGGCCGATGCCCGGCTGTTCCAGTTCGGTAAACAGTGGGTTGGCGGACGAACAGGCCGTGTCGACGGCCACCATCTGCCTCACGGACTGGTAGCGCCCGAAGCAGACCTCGCCCGCGGTCAGCGCCGCGCAGGCCATTTCAGTGCCGCGCGCCGCGAACCAGGGCGCAATCAGGTCCGCGATGGCATCGCGCGCAAGGTAGCGATCGCCTTCCCGCGCGAAGTCGAGCCCGCGCTGGCGCTCAATCCCGGCCAGCCCGGCGGCGATGCCGGTGGTTTCGACCAGCGCGCTCCATTGCCTGCCCGTCAGGCCGACCACCATGATCCGCCCGCCATCGGCAGTCGCGAAATCACGGCCGAACGCGCCGAACAGATCATTTCCCGACGCCGGACGCTCGGTTCCGTAGGCAGCTTCGCCGATGAAGCCGAGATGGCCCATGACCGCCAGCGCGACGTCTTCCAGCGCCAGCGTCACCTGCTGCCCCGCGCCGGTGCGGGCGCGGTGTCGTTCGGCCGCCAATAGGCCCAGCGCCGCCATCTGCCCCGTCACCAGATCCCACGCTGGAAGCACGTGGTTGACCGGCGCGTCGGCAGGTCCGGTGAGGCCGGGCAAGCCGGTTCGCGGATTGATCGTGTAGTCGACCGCGCTGCCGCCGTGGCGATCGCCCTGCACCACCAGCTGGAGGATATCTTCGCGCTTCGACTTCAGCGCGTCGTAGGAGAGCCAGCCGCGCGGCGGAAAATTGGTCAGTACGATCCCGCCGCCCGGCCCCGGCGCGGTCGCCAGCGCGGCGGCGATCTCGCGCCCTTCTTCGCTGCGCAGATCGAGCGCGACCGACCTCTTGCCCTTGTTGAGCCCGGCCCAGAAGAAACTGGTCCCGTTCTGCGAGACCGGCCAGCGCTGCCCATCGAGCGCGCCGCGAATATCGTCGATCCGCAGCACGTCTGCGCCCATCTGGGCCAACGTCATGCCGCCCAGCGGTGCGGCGACGAAGGCCGACACCTCGACCACGCGCAGATCGGCCAGTATCGGAGTGATCGCGCGCGTCATGCGGCCGCGACCGCACGGTGCGTTCCCGCCCGTTCGATAAGCGTGCGTCCGACGATCTTGAGCGCAAGCGTTTCCTCCGCACCTTCGAAGATCGACAACACCCGCGCGTCGACGAACAGGCGGCTGACCTCGCTCTCCTCGGCATAGCCCATGCCGCCGTGGATCTGCAGCGCCTCGCGCGTCACCAGTTCGGCGGACCGGCACGCGATCAGCTTGGCGAGCGCCGCGTCGAACGCGGCATCCTTGCCCTCGCCGCCCCGCGCGACCGCATAGGCGAGGCGGCGGCAGACCAGCGCCCGTGCCGCCATGCGCGCGATCTTCGCCTCGGTCAGCGCGAACCGCGCCAGCGGATCGCCAAACACACGCCGGTCCAGCGCGTAGCGGATCGCGGCCCGCAGCGCGGCGCGCATGACGCCCGATGCGCGCGCAGCGGTCTGCATCCGGCCCCCGGTCATGCCCGCCATGGTCAGGTAGAACCCACGCCCGATACCGCTGTCCTCGCCGATCACGCGATCGTCGGGCACGAACCAGTTCTCGAACGACAGGTCGAAGGAATGCATCCCGCGATAGCCCATCGTGGGAATGGCGCGCCCTTGCAGGCGTCCGCCCTCGGGCTGCTCATGAGCAAAGTCGTGCCCTTCGTCGGACGGCTTCTCCACCATCATGAGCGTCAGCCCGCGATGGCCCTTGGTTCGGTCGGGATCGGTGCGCGCGACCACCATCAGCAGTTCCGCCTTGCCCGCGAAAGTGCACCAGGTCTTCGCGCCGTCCAGCCGCCAGCCGCCCTCGACCCGCGTCGCGCGCAGTTGCAATCCGGCGACATCGGACCCGTAATCCGGTTCGGTGATCGCGATGGCACACAGCGGATCGCCCACCGCGATCCGGGGCAGCCAATGCTCCTTCTGCGCTTCGGTCCCGCCCGCGAGCAGGGCGCGGCTGAGGATTTCGGGGCGCGTGATCAGGCTGCCCGCGGCGGCGAGCGAGGCTTCGGACAGAACTTCGGTCACCGCGACCATAGTCAGCGCGGCATCGCCCTCGTCGGCGGCGAAACCGCCGTAGCGCTCGGGGATGGCGAGGCCAAAGGCGCCCATTTCGCGCATCGGGCCCAGTATCGCTTCTGGCACGGTCCGATCGTGGCGATGGATATCCTCTGCCCTCGGCGCCACGACATCGCTGGCAAAACGACCGAAGGCGTCGCGCGCCATGCGGGTGGCCTCGTCGAGATCGGGATCATGATCGTCGCCGCGCGCCTCGACCACCGCCCCGCCCAGCCGACGCAGGGCGGCGGGGGACGCCGCCTCGCGCAGGAAGGCAGCCCAGTCCGGATCGGCGCGCACAGCCTGCAGATCGTCGCCATGCCGCCCGAGAGCGCGCGCGACCGCCTCCAGCCGCGCGAGAACCGCTTCTCCCGCATCCGCCGCGAACAGCTGGGCGAGTTCGCCTGCCAGCCCGCCATCCACCTCCAGCCCCGCCCGCGCCGCGCGCAATTCCGCCGCCGCCCACGCCAGTTCGAACGTCTCGATCTGAAGATCATCGGCCGAGGTTGAGTCATCCGGGCCCGCGATGGCTTCGGCCAATCCAGCGATAAGGCGACCGGCAAGCTCTTGCAGGCGCCCGATCCAGCGCGTGGCCCGATCGCGAGCGTCAGG
>NZ_LWFF01000159.1 GCF_001635685.1 Erythrobacter sp. HI0063 | reverse complement strand
GTCGCTCAGCGTGTACCAGCCCGATGCCGACGGGCGGCTGTTCTTCTTCGAGGTGCCCATCGACCGGCACTCGATCAATTCGGGCTCGTCCGATCTGGTCAAGCGCCCGGACGGATCGATCGTCCTCCACCTCTCGCGCGAGCGCTCGGAGGAAGAGGACGTGGTCTGGGTGCCGACACCCGAAGGACCGTTCGAAGCTATCTTCCGCACCTATCGCCCCGCAGAGCCGGTGATCGACGACAGCTGGAGCGTGCCGTCGCTGGAAAAGCAGAGATAAAAGTCCCGCCTCTCGACGCACGGAGAGCACGCCATGATTGTCTGCTTCCCGGCCCACAAGCTGCTAGTCGGCAAAGCGCCGATTCCGGGTATTCGCCCCCTCCCCGAGCGTCCCGAAAAGCGCGCCTTAAGCACGGCCTCGCAACTGAGCGAAATGGTCCGACAATGCCTGGAAAGCAGCCATGTTGGTTCTAGGACGGACGCGGCTTTGGCTTCGGCGTGGCTGG
>NZ_LWFF01000158.1 GCF_001635685.1 Erythrobacter sp. HI0063 | reverse complement strand
CTGGGCATGGCGCAGATTGCCGGTGGCATCGCGAATGCAACCGGTCGGCACTTCGATCACACCTTCCATCAGCACCGGCTGGGTCGTTTCCCGGCCAAGCGGAATGTCGCAATGGCCGTTCGAGATGGCGGGCGTGAAGCTGGTATCGAAACCGATGTCGAGTTCGTTCAAAGTGCGCAGAGTGTCGCGATTTGCGCCGTAGTTTCCAGCACGAAAAGCGGAAGGTTTCGGTGCGCCCGCCGCCATCAGCGTCTCGCGAGCCCAGTCGAGAATGCGGCATTGTTCTTCGAAAGGGAAATCCTTGATATTGCGCCCTTCCAGGCCTGCAAAGGGCGTATCGGGCCCCGCATGGG
>NZ_LWFF01000157.1 GCF_001635685.1 Erythrobacter sp. HI0063 | reverse complement strand
TTCATGCTGACCCAGCCGATCGACGGCGAAGCGGCGACGTGCGCCAACGGGATGACCATCGGCTTCAAATGCGATTCGCCCGAACAGGTGAAAGAATTGCACGACGTGGCAGTCGCGAACGGCGCGACCAGCATCGAAGGCCCTCCCGGACCGCGCGACGCCGGACAGCTCGGCACGATGCACCTGTCCTATTTCCGCGATCTGGACGGCCACAAGATCTGCGGCATCCACCGCGAAGCCTGATTACGATGGAAACGCTGAGCCGCAACCGCTCGCACGAGGGCGTGC
>NZ_LWFF01000156.1 GCF_001635685.1 Erythrobacter sp. HI0063 | reverse complement strand
AACGGGCCGCGCACCAATCTCAACGACGATGGGACGCGCACCTATTCGCTGTCGGAAAAGATGTTCCTGCTCGGCGTCGTGATCCACGAAATCGGGCACATCTATTTCCCGATGACCGTCAATTCGGACGAGCGGCAGTGGACATGGATGGACGAGGGGATCAATTCCTTCCTCGATTCCATCGCTGGCTACGAATTCGATCCGACTTTGCCGTGGAGCGGCGGGATCCCGCGCGATGTGATTTCCTACATGATCTCGGACAATCAGGTGCCGATTATGACCCATTCGGATTCGGTGCTGAATATCGGCCCCAACGCCTATACCAAGCCGTCTGCC
>NZ_LWFF01000155.1 GCF_001635685.1 Erythrobacter sp. HI0063 | reverse complement strand
GAAAGGGCGAGCCCCAAGGACACGCTTGCCAAGCCCCGCCCCGCCGGGTAGGGGGCGCGACCGGCTGCAGGGGTGTAGCTCAGCTGGTAGAGCATCGGTCTCCAAAACCGAGGGCCACGGGTTCGAATCCTGTCACCCCTGCCATTTCTTCGATATGGCCCAAGTACCTGATAAGCTTCAGGTTTCCCTGCGATTCAAAAGCGCGTGGTACCCTGCCGTGGCACCTCGTCG
>NZ_LWFF01000154.1 GCF_001635685.1 Erythrobacter sp. HI0063 | reverse complement strand
TCGGCACCCAGATCCTCGGGCAGTTCGCGCAGATCGGTCAGCGCGATCTCTATCTGCTTGTCGCTTGCATGCAGAATGCCGATCAGACTGGTGACGTAGAGCGACTGGCTGCTCATATTGGTGACGAGGCAGCGGCTGCGCATGCCCCGTCCGGCGGCGCGGGTTATCAGGATGGACGAGCGGCGCGAGGCCCGCACCTGGACCAGCAGGATCTGCAGATAGACCACCCAGACTACCAGCATCGCCATGCTGAGCAGGACGCTGATGAGCCCCTGATTGACGCGGAAGAATTCGAGCATCGTTGCAGTCCCCGCGTTCAGCCGCGCAGGCGCTCCGCATGCCAGGCGACATGCTCGGCCAGGAAGGTGGAGATGAAGTAATA
>NZ_LWFF01000153.1 GCF_001635685.1 Erythrobacter sp. HI0063 | reverse complement strand
ACTGAGGGGATGAATAACATTGAGGAGATAGATCAAGGGATGAAAGTTCTCCCCTCCTCTCTCTTACTAAGTATCGTAGCGACATTCGACTCCATAATTGGCGATTTTCTTAAGGATTTAATCACTAGAGACCCTGCCTCTATAGACTTTGGAGATAAGTCTTTCTCCTATCGCGAGCTGTTCAAGACCAAAGAGATCGAAACTCTCAAAAACAATATTATTGACGACGAAGTAAACCGACTACTTCGCGATTCTCATAAAGAGCAAGTGAGATATATTGAGAAGCTCTCTCAAACAGAGATAATCAATCACCACGAGCGCTGGAGAAATTTTTACGAGGTTTTCGAAAGACGAAACCAGTATGCACATG
>NZ_LWFF01000152.1 GCF_001635685.1 Erythrobacter sp. HI0063 | reverse complement strand
GCCCGCGTGACGCCCGTTACGGCGATGCTGCCAGCGCGCGATTGCGATGGACTTGCCGGCAAGGTCGCAATACCGCCAATGAAACCGGTTACGCAGGCGTAGAACCTGCGGGATATCAGAAGAGGAAACAGACGATGGCACTTGCCCCCGACATCGCGTCGAGCACCGACCCCACTCCGATCGATACCGACACGCCGCCTGTCGAGGCGCCGGGCCTGCAATATTTCGTCTTCGGCCTGTTCTTCATCTTCGGCGGGATCACCTCGCTCAACGATGTGATCATTCCCAAGCTGAAAGAGCTGTTCACGCTCAACTACACCCAGGC